>NZ_JAGGMM010000002.1:359933-719866 GCF_017875315.1 Methanomicrobium sp. W14 | reverse complement strand
ATTTAAGGCCCTTTCGTGCCTTTTTCACCTGAATACTTCGGCCTTACAATGTGGTCTTTTGCAACTTATAAACCTTCCCTATTTGTTGCACATTTCCAACAATATTGCACGCACACACCACCCTCAATAACCGTTATCTGAAGGTTTTTTACTTAAATTTCCCACATCGCGCAAATCGCAGCAGTTCACCACAGAAGTTAAAAGAGGCATCGGCTCAAAAATCAGCCGGAAGATCATTCACTGTCAAAAGCCGAAGGTGACCACTCCGAAACCGTAATCTCCCCAAAGAATTCCTTCTGCTTTAAAACGACCCTGCCCTCAAGCATAAGGAACAAAAGCGGCAGGTAAACCGATCTGAGGTTTTTTCCCAGGTCAGAGCAAATTTCAGACATCGGGACTTCCTTCTCTTTTTCTGAAAGCTTATGGTAGCTGTCGTAAACCGTAGTCGCTGCATCTGAAAAGTCCTCGTCATGAGCGACACTGACAACGTCTTCGGCATCAAGGATTATTTCAGGCTGAATATCAGTCCTTCTCTGCCTGCGGCGAAACATTTTTTCGGCGGTCTTAAGCTCCTTTATAAGTTCATAAAGAGTGACAGGCCTTTTCCTGCGGTCTTTTCTCTTGATACGCCTCTGGATTTCACGTTCAAGCCTGTCAACAGGCTCCGCAAACTCATCCATCGAAAAGACGTCATCCTCGCCGAAACCTGAGTCCTCCTCGTAAAAATCACCCTCAGTCCCCGAAGATTCCTCGGGCTCATTAAGGTAATCCGACTTCATCCTGAGAAGAGTAGATGCGAAGAAAAGAGTTCTCCCGGATACCCTCAGGTCAAGCTTCTGCATTCTTTCAAGCTCAATCAGAAACCTGTCGGTAACCTCCACAATATTAATATTCCATGGATCAATCTCACCGGACTCGGCAAGTTTCACGAGAATTTCTACCGGTTCCTCATCCATTGCTCTTTACACCGGTAACGTACGTAGACTTGTCAGGCCTTACAGTAACGCCTATTATCCTGTCGGAACGCTCAATTGTAGGCTTTCTTAAGGAAACACATATAGTCTGGGCATTTTTGGAAAGCTCATTTATCATCGAGGACACCCTTTCGACATTCGAGCCGTCAAGCATCATATCAACCTCGTCAAGGGCATAGAACGGTGCCGGCATATACTGCTGGATAGAGAAAATAAAAGCAAGAGTCGTAAGAGACTTTTCTCCTCCAGAAAGTGAGGACAAAAGGTGCACCTTCTTCTCACGCGGCTGGACTGCAAATGTCATACCGCCGCTGAACGGATCATCATCATTTTCGAGAACGAGCTTTCCGTTACCTTCGGTAAGGCGGGCGAATATCTTCCTGAAATTTGCGTCGATGGCCCTGAAAGCCTCCATAAAAGATTCATATTTCATCTTTTCATAATGCTCTATACGTTCAAGGATGTTAGCCCTCTCCTTTGACAAAACGTCCTTTCTCGAAGACCTCTCACTGACACGCTCACTCGTTTTGTCGTACTCCTCTATGGCAAGCATATTGACAGCGCCGAGCTTTTTTATCTCCCGTTCCGATTTTTCAATTCCAGCCTCTATTTCAGGAAGTGCCATATCGGTTTCAATACCTTTGGCCTCCTCACGAAGTTCGTTTATCTGGCCTACAAGAGTATTCTTTCTCTCGGCAAGAGATGCAGTTGCAAGTTTTACTTTCTCGCACTCGCTGTCGATTTCAATTATACGTTTTTCCCCGGTGAAAATCTCGTCTTTTAAGGCATCCCGCTTCTTCTGGAGTTCATTGAGTTCATCGGAAAACGCCACGCGCTTCTTTTCAAGTTCATCAATCAGGACCCTGCTTTCGGAAATCCTATCATAAAGGGATTTTATCTCCTCGTCAGAATTCTTTATATCCTCCTCGATGTTCTCCCTTTCCTCCGTCATCTCCTCAAGACGTTTTGTATAGTGGGCCTTCTCCCTCTGGCTGTCCTCAATATCGTAATCCTTGTTTTTAAGCCGGCGTTCGTCGTCCTCGGTCTTCCTGCGAAGTTCCTCGTATTTCTCGGAAAGTTCAGGAATTCCGGTGTCGGAAAGCTCTTTTTTAAGTTTTTCCGACTCTTCTGAAATTGAATTTATCTCGTCGCTTATACTTTTCAGGGACTCTTCAAGGGCAGAAAGCTTCTCGCTTCCTGACTTGACCTCACCCTCCATCTCACTGCGGCGGGCCAAAATGGATGTTTTTTCGTTTTCAAGCTCTTTCAGGCGCCTTTCAGTCTCATCGCACAAAAATTGTGACTTTGACATCTGGTCATCAATTTTCGCTTTGCGAACCCTTTTGCTGTCGGATTCGGAAGAATATCTTGAAACTGCTTCCTGGATTACGGAATCCTCCTGCGACAGCTCAGACATGGAAATTCTTATTTTTTCTATTTCATCGTCGGCAGACAACCCGAACCCGGCCATTTTTTTCTGGACAGAACCTCCGGTCATCGCCCCGGCCTTCTCCACCAGGTCGCCTGAAAGAGTGACCATCCTGTACTGCCCAATCATGCTCCTTGCAGTTTCAAGATCCTTTACAACGACAGTCGCACCAAAAACGTACCTGAACACAACATCATAAAGCGGGTCATAGTCCAGAAGGTTAACAGCATAGTCAATGATTTTGCCTTTGTTCAGTGGCGGTAGATTTGGCGCACGGAGTTTGTTCAGGGGAAGGAAAGTGGCACGCCCGAGCCTGTTGTCACGAAGGTATCTTATGCCGTCGGCAGCAACCCTGTCGCTTTCGCAGACGATATTTCTCAGTCTCCCTCCGGCGGCTACGTTAAGGGCGGTTGCGTACTCGGACGGTGCTTTTCCCAACTGGCCTACACTTCCGAACACCCCGTCCATTCCAAGAATTGCAGCCATTTCGCGTCCGCCGGGACTCCCTGAAGCATTCTGCTGGGCTTCAAGCCGCATGAGCTCCCTCTCTTTGGACTTCAGGTCAGACCTTATTTTTTCAAGAGCGGAGCGGTTTTCAAAAAGTTTCGCCTCAATTTTGGAAAGTTCGGTTTCAATAACAGACTTTTCGGCGTTCAGTGAGTCAAGAAGTTTTTTATGCTCTTTCACCTGGCCCGACTTTTCACCGATTTCAAGGTCTGCCTGCCTTATTCTTGATTCGATGCGCTCCTTCTCTTCTGTACGCATCCTGCTCTTTTCAATAAGAATATCCTGTTCACGCAGAATGTCTGACCTTTTACCCTTCTTCTCCTCAAGAGAGTTAATCAGAGAGAAAAGCTTCTCCTTTGCACCCTCGACTGCCTGGCTCTTCTCATCAAGGTCACCTTTGACATTTTCAAGTTCTGCACGTGCTTCGCAGAGCCCCATATTCAGGTTGGAGCGGTCTATAGAAAGGTCGCGGATTTTGTCGGTTATTTCCGCGACCCTTGACTCTGCACGCCTGGAGTCCAGAAAAATCTTTTGAATCGACTCTTTTTTTGTCTCTTTCTCACGTGAAAGCTTCTCTATAGTCTGGTTTGACAGGCTGATTTTTCCCTTTGCGCTTTCAATTTCAGAGAGAAGAGACAAATACTCTGAACCGCTTTTTTCGTTGATCTCAGCCTCAAGCATACCCAGATTCTCTTTGAGAGAGGATATTTCTGATTCAGCTTCCATGCGACCAGACGAAAGAGACTTTATTTTTTCAGCCTGGTCCGATTCAAGAGAGGAAATTCCCGAAAGCTCTTTTTCGCACTCATTCAGCCTGGCGGCTGACATGCAGCTTTTAAAATATTCAAGACTTTCCTTGAGTTTTAGATAGGCTTCGGCATGCTTTTTTTCGGTCTCAAGTTCACACAGCCTTTTCTGAAGTTCCGCAAGGAGAAGTTCTTCCCTTTCAATTCTTTCCCTGACTACCTCAAGTTCTGATAAAGACTGCTCTTTTTTCTTGTCAAACTCGGACACACCTGCGATTTCATCTATTATTTTTCTTCTTTCGGAGTCGCTCATTTCAGTTATGCGCGTAATATCTCCCTGCATTACGACATTATAACCTTCAGATTTTATCCCTAACCTTGCAAGAAACTCAACTACATCACTCTGCTTGCATGCACGGTCATTAATATAGTTATAGCTGTAGTAGCCGTGGGGGGTCCTTTTTATTTTACGGCGTATTCTGGTCCCGTCAGAAAATTCGATAGAAACTTCAGCCGTATTTTTATTTGTATTAAGATTTATAAGATCAGTAAGCTTTTCAGCCCGAAGCCCGCGTGCACTTGAAAGTGCAAGACAAAAGAGAATGCTGTCTATAATATTGCTTTTGCCCGAACCGTTCGGTCCGGATACAACAGTGAAACCTTCATAAAACGGGATTTTGGTTTTTTTCCCAAAAGACTTGAAATTGTCTATTTCCAGCTCGGTTATATACAATGGCAGTATACTCCTGAAGACTCAAGTATTTATCTTCTTTTTCTCTTTATTTCAACAGTATCGTCATCATCCGCATATATAAGCGGTTTTCTGTCAATGGAGTCGCGTTCTCCGCGCCTGCGCATCATATTGCGGTTTCCTCCGCCCTTGTTGTCCGCAATTATCATATCGTCGCCAATTTTGGTTTCCCGCTTCATAGTCCCGTCAGGCTGAATAATCATTGCTTCCCCGGGATCTTCGTCAAAGTCATCCGCCTCTTCCTGCTTTGGAGATGCATCAGACTTTAACGCGGACTTTCTCTCGGCGACTACCTTTGGGGACTCAACAAGAGGGTACTTCTTTGACTTTGAATCCGCAGGAACCTTCGCCTGCGCAGAATTCATGTCCACTGCCTTCGATATCTTCTGGACGCATGCCTTTAAGTCAAGCATTTCAGCAGTAAGACCTCTTACAAGACCGTCAATCTCTTTCAGGTCCCTCTCTATTTTCAATACACGCTCTTCGCTTACAGGGCCGTTGGTATTATATTCATGAATGCTGTCTCTTAACATCTGAATTTCCCGCTCCTTCTCTTCAACTATATGCTCAAGATCTCTTATCTTCGCATCACTGTCATTTGCTTCCATTTAAGACTCTCCCCGGATATATGAAAAGTAATCTTATATGTTTAATAATATTCTTATGTTGAATGCGCTTTTTATAGATATTTCCTTTCCTTATGGGAAGACGGAAGATGCAGGAAGTACCTGAAGACAGGCAGTGCCAAAATAATATAATCAGATTAAAACCAACATTTCTCCATATGTCTTATCTGGCCGATTCTGACCCGGAAGTCTATAATATTATAGAGAAAGAGCGCCTCCGTCAGGTTAACGGACTGGAGCTCATAGCTTCGGAAAATGTAGTTAGCAAAGCCGTTCTGGAAGCCGTTGGCTCCATAATGACAAACAAATACGCCGAGGGATACCCCGGAAAAAGGTATTATGGCGGCTGTGAATTCCATGATATGGTCGAAAACCTTGCAAGAAACCGTCTCTGTAAACTCTTCGGTGCAGAGCATGCTAACGTCCAGGCAGTTTCAGGAAGCCAGGCAAACCAGGCCGTATACTTCGCTTTCATGAAACACAATGACAAGATGATGAGCCAGGACCTCTCGCAGGGTGGTCATCTCTCGCACGGGTCACCTGTGAACATTACAGGAAAATGGTATTCAGTCTCCCACTATGGTGTCGACAAGGAGACAGAGATGCTTGATTATGCACAGATCGCCGAACAGGCAAGAAAAGAGAAGCCAAAGATGATTGTCTGCGGCGCAAGTGCATACCCGCGCATCATTGACTTCAAGGCGTTCAAGGAAATTGCAGAGGATGCCGGCGCATACTGTATGGCGGATATCGCACACATCGCAGGCCTTGTCGCAGCAGGACAGCACCCCACATCAGTGGGTGTTGTAGACATCACAACAACGACCACACACAAGACACTCAGAGGCCCCCGCGGGGGAGCAATCATGTGCTCAGAGGAATATGCAAAGGATATCGACAAATCAGTGTTTCCGGGAATGCAGGGCGGACCTCTCATGCACGTCATCGCCGGAAAGGCCGTATGCTTCAGAGAGGCGCTTACACCGTCATTTAAGGAATACGCAAAACAGATAATCAAAAACTCGCGGGCTCTTGCAAAAGTGCTCATGGACGAAGGGTTTGACCTTGTATCCGGCGGAACTGACAACCACCTGATGCTTCTCGACCTTACAAATGTAGGCACAAATGGTGACCACATGACTGGCCTTGAGGCGGAAACAGTCCTCGGACAGGCTGGAATAACGGTCAACAAAAACACAATCCCGCGCGAAAAACTCAGTCCTTTCGTAACAAGCGGCCTTAGAATCGGAACTCCGGCCGTTACATCCCGCGGAATGAAAGAGAAGGAAATGGAACAGATAGGCGCCTGGATATCAAGAGTATTAAAAGACGTATCAAAAAACAAGGATTCAAAGACAGAAATTGCACAGGTCAAGAAGGAAGTAACTGAATTCGCTGGGAAATTCCCCCTTTATCCTGAAGTATCATGATTATAAACGGAAAAGAAATCTCTGAAAAGAGACTCGCGGTATTAAAGGATGAGATTTCAAAATCCGGCCTCTCACCATGCCTTGCAACCATCATCGTCGGTGAAGACCCGGCGTCACAGATGTATGTAAGAATGAAGCACAAGGCCTGTGGTGAGGTCGGCATCAAATCGGCCGGAATTACACTCTCCTCAGACCTTAAAACCGAAGAAATAATTTCCGAGGTCTCAAAGCTGAACTCCGACCCGTCAGTTCATGGAATACTTGTCCAGCTCCCGCTCCCGAAGCATGTGGATACAAGAGCTGTAATAACTGCGGTTTCTCCGGACAAGGACGTTGACGGTTTTCACCCTTACAACTCGGGACTTCTGTTCAGCGGAAGGCCTGATTTCGTCCCATGCACACCCGGAGGAATCATGACTCTTCTGAAAGAGTACAAAATCAAAACGGCAGGGAAGAAAGCTGTTGTTGCAGGAAGATCGGTTGACGTAGGAAGGCCAATGGCTGCACTTTTGTTAAACGCAGATGCAACGGTCACAATATGCCATTCGAAGACCTCAAACCTTGAAGAAGAGATGAAGTCAGCCGATATTCTTGTCAGTGCAATAGGAAAGGCAAAATTTGTCGGTCCTGACATGGTGAAAAAAGGTGCCGTTGTAATAGATGTCGGTATAAACAGGGATGAAAACGGAAAACTCTGCGGGGACGTCGATTTTGAAGCAGTTAGGGACAAAGTGTATGCAATAACTCCTGTCCCGGGAGGAGTAGGACCTATGACAATTGCAACGCTTATGGAAAACACCTTTACTTCGGCAAAGAAGCATGCAGAACTGTAAAATAAACAATATTGAAGTGGGAAGCGGCCAGCCCGTAAGGCTTATGGGCGTTATCAACTGCAGCCCCGAATCCTTTTTTTCAGGCTCCTATATTCCCCCCGGCAAGACATACAAAAAAGCGTGCGAGATGGTCGAAAACGGCGCTGACATTATAGACGTCGGTGCAAGGAGCACTGCGCCCAACTCTCCGGATATAACAGTTTCAGAAGAGATTGAAAGACTTTCTGCGACACTTAAAGAGTTTTCAGGAAGCGGAATTCCTATATCCGTTGACACTATGTATCCAAAGGTCCTCTCCGCATGTTTAAGATATGACATTCACTGTATAAACGACATCACAGGATTTGCAAATAAGGAGTTTGCAAAGATTTCAGGAGACAGCGGCCTTCCGGCAGTTCTCATGGCAACCAATGAAATACCCGGAGACCCCAAAGGATTTGATGCTGTCTACAAAACACTTGAAGACGTAACAAAAAGAGCTGAAAAGGTTGGCGTTTCAGAGTACATTCTTGACCCTGCAATAGGCAAGTGGACGGAGGAGAGAACACTTGAAGACGACTGGGAGATTTGCAGAAAATTTTCAGGATTTCTTAACCTGGACAGACCTGTACTTGCCGCAGTTTCCAGGAAAACATTCATAGGTGATTTGGTTAAGGCCCCCCCGCAGGGAAGACTTTCAGGGACACTTGCCGTAACGTATGGTCTCCTGGAAGAAGGCGCATCAATCGTGCGTGCACATGATGTCCGCGATACAAAGGATTTAATCAAAGTATTTGAAAAGATAAACAGATCATAATGGAAAGCTCTTTTCAGGTTTTTGGAATCAAGACAAAGATCATTACCCCGGGTGATGACATCCCTGAAATAATCACGGACGGGGCAAAACAGGCGGGAGGAATTTTTGACGGTGACATTATTGCCGTTGCCGAAAGTGCACTTGCAACATCCGAGAACTGCATCGTAGACCTTTCCGGAATCACCCCTTCCGACAAGGCTTACGAATATGAAAAACGCTATAAAATCGATGCGAGGCTTGCCGAGGTCGTAATGTCTGAAAGCGACTCCGTAAAAGGCGGAATTCCGGGGTTTCTCCTGTGTATGAAAAACGGCACTCTCCTCCCGAACGCCGGGATTGACGCTTCAAATGCACCCCGCGGATGTGTCGTGACACTCCCGAAGGACCCGGACAAAAGTGCAAAGAAAATATACGAAGCAATTCTGGAAAAAACAGGCAAAAAAACCGGTGTTCTTATTATAGATTCAAGAACCCATGCAATGCGCCTCGGGTGCTCCGGTGTTGCAATAGGGTGCTTCGGTGTTTGCGCAATAACGGATGAGAGAGGAAAAAAAGACCTTTTCGGACATGAACTTGAGGTCACAAGACGTGCAATAGGCGACAACATCTCTTCAGCGGCAGAACTTGTTATGGGAGAGTCAAATGAATGCACCCCTGTTGCAATCATAAGGGGGCTTTCCGGCTATGTCTCCAAAAAAAGCTGCGGTGTTGAGTCTATAAAGCCGTCAGAATGCCTCTTCATGGGGGTTGCGATGCACTCCAACCCTGCCCTTTTCAATAGAGACTGAGATTCCAAGGCTTTCCAGGTACTTTCTGCTTTTTCCTTCGCTGTGAAGGAATATCTCAACAAGGTCTTCTTTCTCGTCAATATCTGTTGAAAGACGGAACGAATCAATCACTTCAACTGTAAGCCCCTGCTCTTTTGCTATATTCATATGATCAACGAAGCTTGCACCGTAAAAGTCCACATGAAACTTCTGCGGGTCCCTGACAAAAATAGAATTGGTTCCGCCACCGCGACCTGGAACCATTGCACAGTCTTTTTCTGTTGAGATTATCTTTTTTATCAGCTCCTTTGTAAGAAGAGGGATATCCGACATGAATATAAGAACAGGGCCTCTGATGTCTGAAAGATACATGTTTAAGGCCTCGTTTAAGCCAAGCTCCATCACGACCGTCTCTGCTCCGGGAAAATTCATCTCAGTTGTCGAAAGTATAACCGGACTGCACCCTGCACGGGATATCGCAAAAACCACATCCTCAAGCATTGACATTGCGAACTGCTCCCGTTCTTCCCGGCTCAAAATACAGGAAAGACGGGTCTTCGGGTTTGTAGGACGAAAAGGAATTACCGCATTAACCATTGCTATCAAAGGGTACATACTGATTCGTTTTAAAGCGTTCGGAATTATCCCCGGTTTTGACGAAGTCAGTTGACAGCCTTTTACAATAATAACCGCGGGAATTTAAAAACATGAATTACGGGATTCTTCATTTTCTGAAGTCACAAAAAAAGAACAGGGCTTAAAACAACCGTTTCACAAGAACAGTTTCAAAGACCCGGAAATTACATTTTTTAAGAATAATTATTTGAAGAAGAGACGGCAGTGGCAGTTGCCGTCGTCTTTTATCTCGTCTTTGTGGTATATGCACGGGCATATAATCTCTTTGTCCTTTTCGGGGTCACCGGAACGCAGCCTGCACGGGCAGTACCTCTCGCCCAACCTGACCTTGTTTCTTGCAAGACCTTTTAATACGGATGAAAGCTGCTTTTCATCAGGGTTCAGTTTCCAGTTGTTTTCTTCGGCATAACCTTTTGCCCATGCCTTTATATCTTCAGAAAGTTCCTTTAAATCGTCTTCATGTGTGGTATCTGCTGTCATAAATTTCCGTTTTCTCCCATTGCCATTTTATTGAGGATGCAATTTTAAAAATGAAAATTAGTTAAATGATTTATGGAAAGGATGTTTACATAACTTTTACGGCTCTGACATCTACATGGACTCGGCATATTTTATCATCGAATCAAAAATTTTCTTACCGTCAGATGAACCCAGAATATCTTCAGACGCCCTCTCGGGATGGGGCATCATCAGAAGGACATTGTCATTCTTTCCGAGGACTCCGGTAATATTGCCTGCCGAACCGTTAGGATTTGACTGCGGTGTAACTTCACCGTTCTCATCGCAGAAACGAAAAGCAACCCTTTCCTCATCTTCAAGATGCTTTAATACGTCGGCCGGTGCGACAAATCTTCCTTCTTTATGTGCAATTGGTATCTTTACGACCTCTCCCTCGCGATAAAGGGAGGTAAAAGGCGACGAATTGTTCTCAACTCTGAGGCATACCTTTCTGCAGACAAATTTTGGGTACTCGTTTATTGTAAATACACCGGGGATGAGACCGGCTTCAGCGCCAATCTGGGCACCGTTACAGATTCCAAGAATGAGACCACCCTTTTCAGAATGCCTGACAAGGTCCTTCATTACAGGAGTCCTCGCGGCGATTGCACCCGCACGGAGGTAATCACCGTATGAAAAACCCCCGGGAATAACGACTCCTTCGTAATCCCTCTTCAGCCCGTCCTTGTACCAGACAAGATCGGTGTCCACTCCGCAGACGTCCTCCAGAACATGGACTGCATCCCTGTCGCAGTTGCTCCCTCCAAACTGAAGAACAGCAAACCTCATAACTGTTTTACCTCTACTGAGTAGCTGTGAATAACGGGGTTTGCAAGAAGCCTGACGCACATCTCCTCAGCCTGTTTCTTTGCTTCCTGCTCGTTTTCGGCCTCAATGCCTATATCAAAGACCCTTGAAGTCCTGAGGGATTCTGTCTCGAATCCAAGGTCTGACAATGCGTGCTGGATGGCACGCGCCTCAGGGTTAAGCATCCCGCTTTTAAGCGAAATCATAATTCTTACTTCAAAATTCATTTAAGATGCTCCCTCTTCCATTCATCTATCTTCTCAACAACTTTTGCATACGCAGTCATGACATCACCTTTGTTGAAGCGGTAAACATCCTTGTCAAACGATTCGCGGGTCTTCTTGTCCCACAGGCGCATGGAGTCCATGCTTATCTCATCGCCAAGAAGAATGGTATCTTTGTACCTCCCGAATTCGACCTTGAAGTCCACAAAGATTAATCCGAGTTCGTCAAAGAATTCATAAAGAAGTTTGTTTATCTTAAGCGTTACGGCTTTAATCTCCTTTAATTCTTCAGGAGTCACAAGGCCGAGGGCGATTATAAGGTCGTCGTTTAAAGAAGGGTCCCCTTTCTCGTCGTCCTTGTAGTCGGTTACAATGACAGGCGGGTTTAAGACCTGCCCTTCCTTAAACGGCAGCTTTTTTACAATAGAGCCTGCGGCCACGTTGCGCGCAATGACTTCCAGCGGTATCATCTGAAGCTTTTTTACGACCATCGTGTGATCATCAAGCATTTTAATGAAATGTGTTTTCACACCGTTTTTCTCAAGGTAGTCAAAGAAAAATGCCGACACCGCGGCATTATATGCCCCTTTTCCCTGAAAACTGTCTTTTTTAACGCCGTTGAAGGCTGTCATGTCATCACGGAAACAGGTGATGAGTTCGTCATCCTTTTCGGATTTATACAGTGATTTTGCCTTTCCCTCGTAGAGAAGCTCTCCAAATTCCATAGTTATTTACAACCTCGAAAAAGTCTCTTATATTATATCGCTTCTATTGTGAATATCTTTGTTCAATTTATCAATGAGCACCTTAAGACCCGGAGGGTACCATCCCAAATCAATATATTTCCGGTATATGCAAAGTCTCTCTTTCAATTTCCTTTTTCCCGCAATTTTCTTCAGTTCACTGATTGCAGGCCACGGGTGTTCGGGGTTTACATAATCTACCGTAACCGGCGAAACTCCTCCCAGGTCATCTACGCCGCAGTCTATCAGAAGAGAGGCGTCGATAAGATTGGGAGGTATCTGAATGCTTATGTCACCGGAAAGTATCTCGTTTGCAAGCCGCAGGGTCTCGCAGATTTCCTCTGTCTTCGGGACCGGCCACTTTTCCATATCAGTTCCTGGTTTCGGGCAGAAATTCTGGATTATAATCTCCTGGATGTTTCCGTAACGCCTGTGAATCCCTTCTATCGTCTCAAGAGACTCTTCACGGTCAGACATCTTTTCACCGATTCCAAGGAGAAGACCTGTCGTAAAGGGTATCCTGAGCTTTCCGGCATCCTCAATCATCGCAATCCTTACATCCGGGTCTTTTCCGGGGCTGTTTCTGTGTGCCGGAATCACGGCGGTCGTCTCAAGCATAAGGCCCATACTTGCATTGACCTCCTTTAGCCGCTCAAGTTCGTTGTAGTCGAGAATCCCTGCATTCGTATGCGGAAGAAGACCGGCCTCGCAGGCTTTTTTGCACATTGAATAGCAGAAGTCAAGTATTGAGCTGTAACCTGACTTTTTCAGGTATCCTGAAAATCCCGGCTCAAGCTCAGGCTTTTCACCGAAAGTAAAAAGCGCCTCCGTACACCCGAAAGAGGCACCTTTATGAAGCGTGTCAAGGACGTCCTCCTCTTTCATAATACAGCCATCCTTTACAGGCTCTCTGAATATACAGTATGCGCAGCGGTTGCGGCACACATTTGTAAGGGGCAAAAAAACATTCCGTGAATAAGTCAGGTAACTTCTCTGCATGACAATATTTTATTAGGTTTTGTCTGATATTTCAACCAATCGAAAAAAACAGGAAGTTGTCAGGGAGAATATTTTGGATCAAAACCACTGTTCCAGGGTTTTCTGCCCGTTTTTATGGTTTAGTTTTTCAAGGACGGGATCGATTCTTCCGGCTGAAAACTCATATTCGCCGCACAAAAATTCTCTTACACCGTCAGTGTCGCAGGACTTCCATTTTAAATCGTACTCACTTGTATACGGGGGAGAGGAAAAAAACTCAACCACAGGTTCAGGGTCAAAACCAGGCATTTTTTCAGCCGCATATTTATTAAATTCCCCTTTTCTGACTATCTTTAATGCAGTCTTCGCCCCGACGCCATGAACACCATCGTTGAAGTCGGTCCCAATGAGAACTCCTATCTCTATAAGGTTTTCACGTGATATTCCAAGACCCGCGAGTACTTCAGAGAGGACTATCTTTTCAGGCTCAACCGAAACGGTCCGGCCCCTAACCTTTCTTTTCCTGCTCACTGTCAGGTTTCTTACAAGTCTTTCGGCTCCGAATAAAAGAGAATCATAGTCCTGGGAGACCGAGTACGAAACGTCCCCCTTAGCGGCCATAACGGCCGCCTGCGCCTCACCCTCGCTTGGTGCATCAAGGTAAGGAACACCCATCAGGTCAAGAAGCTTCTTTGAAGTCCTGACTGTCTCACCGTCAACCCTTGTCGCGGAACGTGCCTGCCGGAATGCTTCTTTTATGTCGCCTTCACGGACTGCCATCTTGTAGGCGTCCTCTGCCTTACTCTTTATCTCACGCCTTGCTTCAATAGTCCCCGCTTTGAATTCAGGCGGTTTGCCGTCAAACACAAACACCGGACGCATACCGTTTTCAAGGAAATTTGAGACTCTGAAAAAAAGGCCTGACAGGTGCGATGTCACGCGGCCCCGGCTGTCCATAAGAGGCGTCCCGTCAGGCTGCCTTATCGTGGTAAGGAACTGGTAGAGTGCATTGTTTCCGTCAAATGCACAGTCTCCTGAAAGTTCATTCCATTCCGTTTTTTTCTTGTAGTCAGCAAGAATATCCCTTATAGCAACTCCCATAATATATTCACCATAAAATTAGGAGCTGATGCATAAAAAAAGCAGGTTCACCTGTAAACTCGTCTCGACAAAGCCTCAACCACATTTTCGACCTCGTATGACATATCTTCACATCTCTGGTTGACACTTTTTGTGACTTCATCAAGATTTATTCTCATCGTCCTTTCCCTGTTTGCAATGGTCCTCTCAAGATTTTTTATCTTTCTGCACAGGGACAGTATAAGACCTGCAAGTGATATCATCATAAGCCCTGTTGAAACTGCAACAATCCAGTCCTGCCAGAGTCTGACTACCATAGCAAGAGTGGAAACGACAAGCAGTATCGCAAGAACTACATCTTTGGTACCTTCGGGATCATCCATGCATTTAAATGCATACAGACTGCTTATTAATCTAACTATTATATTAGGCAGGAATATATCATTATATAACAATTAATAGAGGGACAGTCATAAAAGCGAAAAACTGACATGATTAATACATCTTTAATAACAGACAACAACAGACCTGAAAAAGACACTATCTGCCAGTCCTGACAATGAATAATACAGGCATTTTTTGCGCGGAGAATACGACATATGAAAAGAGATGAAATTTTACCTTTTATCGCAATGGGTATAATGCTTGTAATTGTACAGGCCATTGCACTTCTTCTTTCACCAGTTATGAGCGATGCCGGCTACACAGCTTTTGAAGACCCGAATGCAATTGAAAACACGGTATACTTCTTTGCAATACTTTTGATATTTACAGCTGTAATGCTTCTTTTGATTAAACACAAGGGAAAAAAAATACTCAGCTGGATTATAGGGGCCTCGATATTTCTTGTGTTTATCTACATATTCGCAGCCGTTTTCGGAATATTTCTGGAAAATACAATTATAGCTGCAGTCCTTACGGCCGCATTTTCGGCAGTTGCAACATACCTTCTCTACAAATACCCGGAATGGTACGTAATCGATATCCTTGGAATCCTTATCTGCGCAGGTTCTGCATCAATATTCGGAATATCGCTCGAAGTATTTCCTGTTATCGTCCTCCTTGTCCTCCTTGCCCTGTATGACGCAATATCAGTTTACAAAACAAAGCATATGTTAACCCTTGCAAACGGGGTCATAAGCACAAAAGCACCGATTCTTGTTGTAATCCCAAAAACCAGAAAATATTCATACATAAAGGAAGGAATCGGGATAGACAAGGACAAAAGCGAACGCGGGGCTTTCATGATGGGCATGGGAGACCTTATAATGCCTTCAATTCTTGTAGTCTCCTCGTACATCTGGCTTGAGGCCCCGAAAGTATTCCTGGGGATAAGCATCCCGACACTGACAGCAGTTCTTGGATCGCTTGCAGGTCTCGGACTTCTGTTATATTATGTCGCAAAAGGAAATGCCCAGGCAGGACTTCCTGCCCTGAACGGCGGAGTTATTCTGGGATTTCTTTTTGGTTGCGCGATATCAGGTTCTTGGGACTGGATTTTAGGTATTCTCTAATCATTGAGACTACATCATCCACACCTTCTCCTGATACCGTTGACATGTTGGGATACCCGGAAAGCTCCTTCATATCGGATTTGTTCACAACAACTTCAAAGGGAACATCTTTTGCCGCTTCTTTAAGACTTTCCATAAGATTCATCTGCGACTCAATCGAATACCCGCACGCTTCGCTTGCGTCGGCTATGAACATGATTAAATCCGCAAGATTGGTTATTGCAGAAAACGCCTGAAGCTCTATATCGTTTCTGTCCTCAACAGGCCTGTCAAGGATACCGGGGGTGTCCACAATCTGTATCCTGTCCCGGCCTACCGCGTGATGACCCACAATTATTCTTTTGGTCGTGAATGCATATCCCGCTACTTCAGAGGAAGCAGAGGATACAAGATTTATGAAAGAAGACTTCCCTACATTGGGGTAGCCCGCAACAACGACAGTAAATTCATCCCTTCTTATATCAGGGAGTTTTCTCAGTACATTTCTCGCCTCATTCAGGTACTTCAGGTCTTTGTCTACCTGGTGCACAATGGATGATATCCTTGCAGTAGCCTGTTTTCTCAGAGTGTTCGTATCGGACGACTCCCTCATGCTTCTTGCATATGAGCCGCCGACAGTCCTGGCAGTCTCCGCAGCCCACTTGAGCGCACCAAGAGAATGCCTTATTTTATCGACACTAAACAGGATATTCACAAGGTCGGTATAAAACTGCGGCAGTTCATCGAAGTTAGGGAACTTCTGAACCGTATCCGTAAGCTTGTCATAGACCGAACTGTATATCGCCCGTATGAACTCCTCGTTTGCGCGGTCTTTGTTCGTCTTCTCCCTTTTAAACGCTGCTGCACGTCTAAGCGACCGATCCAGTATCTCGTCTGCGGTCGGAATAGTTGGTATGTTCTCGAATTCCACAAAAAACCCGAATAGTATATATGTGTAACATTATGAATTATCCTTATGGAATTATCCCTCATCCAGAAAGATATTCTAATTACCCTTATCACCCTTTACCACCAGAAATCATCCGCAATAAAAGGTGAGGGTATTGCGGAGGTTTTAAAAAGAAACCCCGGTACTGTCAGAAACCAGATGCAGGCGCTAAAGGCCCTGGGACTTGTTGACGGGGTTCCCGGGCCGAAAGGCGGGTATACACCTACATCTGCCGCATACAAAGAGCTTAACCTTAATGATTATGAAAAAGAGTCTAAAGTTCCGATTCAGAGGGGAAACGTCCTTACAAAGGGCGTAAACGTTTCGGAAATCGATTTTACCACACTGTGTCACCCTGACCTGTGCCATGCCGTAATAAAGCTCATCGGAAGCGTAAAGGCTTTCGAGATTGGCGATGAGGTGACAATCGGGCCGTCCCCTGTAAACAGGCTCCTTGTAAAAGGAGAAATCTACGGAAAAGACGAAGTGTCCCAGTCTCTTCTCATAACAATTTCAGAGATAATATCCCTTCCGAAAAAACAAATTAGGTATTATATGAGCTCCCCGGTGTTTACCCTTGAAAGGGGAAGTACGTTTAGGGAAGCAATCCACCTCTTTTCAGAAAAAAAGATTCACGGCGCTCCTGTTACCGACAGGGGAAGACTTGCGGGAATCATCACCTTAAGCGATATCGCAAAAGGAATAGACAGGGAAGGAACACTTGACATAAATGTTGAAAAATACATGACCTATGACGTGATTATCGTATCACCCAAGGTAAACTTATATGAAGTCATCGGGCGCTTTAAGGAGCAGAAAATAGGCCGTGTCGTTATAATGGAAGAGGAAAGGCCTGTCGGAATTCTTACGCAGTCTGATGTCATCAAGGTATTCCCGGCATTATAAAAGAAATTAAGACCAATTTTACGGTCACGCACGGAAACAGGGTTTTAATACATCTTTTATTTGAAATCCGCAACAGGATCCGGGCGATTTTTCCAATCATTTAAATAGTATTATCTACACTTATTTTTTAATATGAAGAATACATTCTCCCGAAGTCTCTCTAAAAAACAGGTAATGAGCACAGACGGAATGGTTATAGGTACAATAAGAAATATCATGGTGGACCTGGACTCAGGTCAGGTGGACAGCCTTGTCGTAAGGCCTGAACCGGGATTTGACTGCACAGGATATGCCGTCGACGGCGACCGCATGTTTATCCCTTTCGAAGCTGTAAGAGACATCAGAGATTATATTGTTGTCGACAGATACCTTTCAAAACAGTGAGGGGAAATATCTCCTTACACTTTCCGAAAATCCGTCTCCATACTTTTTTTGGCTGATATAATCAGCAGCCTCAGGCTTTTGCGATTCAATCTGCCCTCCTGCAACTGCAACACCAACACCTGCGTTCTCCAAAAGTTCAACATCGTTTAGAGAGTCACCGATTGCAATAAATTCGCGGGGAGATATACACATCTCATCAGCTAGTTTTAAAAAAGTAGTCCCTTTGTTTACACCTTCGGATTGTATATGGACAGCAAAACCCGAATCTAGAATCTTAACGGGAAAATCCTTTACAATTTCTGCCACTTCCTTAGGATCGACATCCCTTCTGAAAGCGATATCAGAAAACCTGTACTCAGGGCTGTAAAGTTCAGGTTTTATGCCTTTTTCGGAATAATAATCGCTTATTCTCCTGTAGGCTTCACGGGACACTTCGGGTTTTCCACAGATTTTCTGTTCCCCGGCATATGTCAGCCTGTATACACCCCCGTTTTCCGAGATTATAGTCCCGTCCGTTCCTATCATCTTGCAAAGAAATGTAAGTGAGCATACGGTATTTCCACTCGCAAGAACTACAGGAATACCGTTGTCAACAAGAGTCCGCATGACACTGACGGAATCAAGATTTATTCTCCGGTTTTTATCGGTTATTGTGCCGTCGATATCACATATCAGTGCCCGCAGAGATATTGAAGAGTTTAAGGAGGTTTTTTTCATTAATAGTATATTTTAAGATCAAACAGGCTTAAGTCCTGCCATTTCGACTACGAATGCTGCCTCCCCTTCAGGCTGGTCCGGGCTGTCCACAAGTTTTGCAACCCTCTTTCCGCCCTTGCTTTTCCTGAGATATATCCTGAACTTCGATGCGTGACCGACAATGTTTCCACCTGTCGGCTTTGTCGGGTCTCCGAAAAAGACCGCAGGATTGGACTGAACCTGATTCGTCACGACTACCACAGAATTGTACTCCCTTGCTATCTTTGCCAGATCATACATGTACTTGTTAAGTTTCTGCTGACGCACTGAGAGTGTCCCTCTTCCCGAATATTCGGCACGGAAATGCGCCATCAGGGAGTCGACTATTACCAGACGTACAGGCTTTTCGGAATCTCTCAGCTCGGACGCAAGTTCGCGTATACTGTCCACAAGAAGCATCTGGTGATCAGACGAAAAGGCTTCTGCGACATGAATATGCTCTAAGAACTCCTCAGCCGCCGGAATTTCCATATCAAGCTCAAGACCCTCCACCATCTGTCTTATCCTCTCAGGGCGGAACGTATTTTCGGTATCGACATAGACGACCGAGCCGTTGAGGCCACCTACATCCTCAGGAAGCTGGGCATTCACTGCCATCTGGTGTGAAATCTGGCTTTTTCCGGAACCGAATTCACCGTAGAATTCAATGATTGACATCGTTTCAAGTCCGCCGCCCAAAAGCTCATCGAATTCCGGAACAAGGGTACTAAGTTTTTTTACTTTCTTTCTTTCGTCAAGGACCGCAATGCCTGTCCGGAATCCTCCGATATCAGCCATCTTGCGGGCTTCTTTTATCATCTTCTTCGCGGTCGATTCTCCAATCTCCGCAGCCTCTGCAAGATCAGCATATGATGCTGTTGCAATTCCCTCTATCGTACAGTACCCGGCATCCCTGAGTTTGTCCGCTGTTGTAGGCCCGACTCCGGGAAGATCTTCTATTTCATGTTCTGTCATTATTTTTTCCTCCTCAAAAGAACATTATTACAATCTGATTTTGTTATAATTGAATTTGAACTCTCAATATATAGATGCACACCGCGTGGCATGAAAGTGATTGTATTCAGGAATTATGTTTAGAGAAACAGGAGAGTCCGCCAACTGCAAAAATTAACTTTCCAGGACTAAATACCTGCAAATTCAAAATGACCGGCACCAGGTAACCCCAAAAGCTTAACCTGAAAGGCTTTTATTCATCAGTGAAAGTCTCTCTTTTATCTCCCTTATGTCATAACATACAGGCTCTGCAGAGTCAGCACGGAATATATGACCATAAAGCATTCCTGATGCCTTTATATCCTCTCCACAAATTGCGTCATCTGCACCTTTCAGGAGATATCTTTCGCCCCCGTCCAGAATGTATCTTGTACCTGCAAATTCAACGACGGTTCCCGTAATCGAGGTACGGACTCCATTAAAAGGAGTTTCAGGAACGATGCATGAATTGTATCCGGCATGAATTTCCGGATAAGAGCAGGAGAGACCTTTCTGGGTTTTCACGAGTGCATTGTAAACCGACACTTTGTCACCCTCAAAGACAGGAGCCAGCGCTTTTTCACCCCAGAAAACAAAAGCCGCCGACCCCGTTTCGTCTGACAAAACGCCTTTTCTCAGGTACAGGACACTGCCGTCATCTCTTGTGTACCCTGACAAAGAGTCAAGTCCGGTTATTTCCCCGGAAACGCTTGCATAGTCACAGGGATTAACCGATGATATCTTTGATACATGGGGCTTAAGAGACTGTTTCTGAAAAGATATCAATGAAAAAACCGACGTCCCGGTCGTGGAAAATTCCCTGAAACGGGAAGGTTTTGGCAAAACATCAGATACCCTGAGGGTAATACCGGCGGATATGTCTTTGATAATACCTTCATTCCATACATTTATCCTTGCAAAACCGGGGTTTTCTCCAAAATCGCAGTATACAAAAAGCGGAGTTTTAGAAGAGATTACATTATCCTTTGATTCATATGAGATGGTCTTTCCTGTTTCAAGAACCAATGCGTTAAAAGAGCACGGCTGAAGGGATTTCAGCCCGCCTTCCCTTAAATTTACGCAGGCATCACTACGCCTTAAATCAACGACCGCAACGTTCGAAAGGCTTTTGAAACGCCCTGCAATTTCAAGAACGTCCCCTGCATTTAACTCTCCGCAGGCGAGAGCTTTTTCGTCCCAGAAAACAAGTGTAACCTCCCCGGTCTCATCACCGGCAAGAACCTTTTCCAAAAGACCTTCACTTTTGTCCTGCCGGTTAAACCTTACAACAGGTTCCTTTTCGATAACTTTGCAAAAAAAAGAGCTGAGGGTAGGCCCTGCCCTGAGCCCGGATATTTTCCGGTGCAGGCGGCCCAGTTCCTCTGCAACCCCTGCAGCCGCAATATTCTCTGACTCCTCATCTTCAGGGTCAGGATTAAGGGAATAAACCTTCTCTTCAAATTCATCCCAGCTCAGGATGTCATCAACGAGTGCGTAGTATGCCCTCACAGTCAGTCCAGCCGGTTATTTGTTACTCTCGTGCCAGGGAAGCTTCTTCATCGTATTCAGTATATCGATTACAGATTCTCCCCTGCGCATGACCCCAGAACGGTCTCCGAAGACCATGACCTCAGGGCACCTCGGCCGGCAGTTGTACTGCGACGCCATCGAATACCCGTATGCACCTGCATCAAGGACTGCGATGACATCCCCGTCCTCGACCTTGGGGAGGTTTCTGTCTGACGCAAGAATATCTCCGGTTTCACAGATAGGCCCTGTAACCGTATACACACATTCGGCCTCTGCGTCAGCCTTGTTCGCGACGATGACCTCATGATAGGAATCATACATCGCAGGTCTTATGAGAAGGTTGAAACCTGCGTCCACATTGACGAACTTCTTGTGGGCCGTCTTGACAGAGTTGACCCGGGTCAGAAGAACAGTCGTGTCTCCTACGAGGTTTCTTCCGGGCTCTACCCACAGCTGCGGTTTTATTCCAAGTTTTTGGATTCCCTTGAGGAATACGGGCATTATGGCATCCGCATACTGGTCGGGGGAAGGTGCCGCCTCGGTCTCGTGCCTGTAGGGTATCCCCAGGCCTCCGCCGATATCTATGAAATCAAGCTTTACACCGAGTTCTTTTATTTCTCCTGCAACCTTCACCATTATCTCCGCAGTCTTTGTGAAAGGCTCCACATCAAGTATCTGCGAACCTATATGGCAGTGCATTCCGACAGGTTCCACGTTGTCGCATTCAAGTGCTGCACGGTATGCGTCCTTAATCTGACCGGCCGGTATCCCAAATTTGCTTGTGGCAAGACCGGTTGCTATTTTCGGGTGCGTGGGGACGTCTATTGCCGGATTAATGCGGAAAGAGACCTCAACAACCTTTTTGGCCTCTCCCGCTACCTCATTGAGCTGCCTTAATTCGTCAAAAGAATCCAGAGAGACCCGGACGTTTTTTTCCACGGCAAGTGCAAGGTCTTCTTTTGTCTTCGAACTGCCGTTGAAAAGAATTTTTTCAGGAGGTATTCCTGCAAGGAGGGCCATATGAAGCTCACCGGATGAGAACACGTCAGCACCTGCACCCATGGATGAGAATATCCTTAATATCGCAAGGTTTCCGTTTGCTTTTGCGGCATACAAAAGCTGCACATCGGAGTAATGCTTCTTCAATGCCTCGTCATACCTTGTGAAATTACTCCTCAGCCTCTCTTCATCTGTAACATACAGAGGTGTGCCATACTCATTTGCAAGGGCCACACAGTCATGCTGACCTATATACAGGTGGCCGTCTCTTACCGTAAGATGTCCGGGAAGATTCATTACCATCAGAATTCAACCTCTTTCATGCGTTCAATCGCCTCATTTATTCTCTCTATGTCACGTGTTATCGCAAACCTGACATAGCCGTTTCCGTTTCTGCCGAAACCAACACCGGGGGTGACTACGATTCCGGCCTCATTCAGCATTTTCTCGGCAAATATCATGCTGTCGTTTACTTTCATCCACACATAGAATGTGGCTTTGGGTGAGCGTACATCAAACCCTAAACTGCGGAGTCCGGATACTAGTGTATCACGTCTTTTCTGATAAATACTGCACGCCTCACCAACACATTTCTGCGAAGATGTAAGGGCCGTTATTCCGGCTCTCTGTATGGCATTGAATGCTCCCGAATCAACATTGGTCTTTACCCTGCCAAGGCCCGCTATAACCTCTGCACCACCGACAGCCATTCCTATGCGCCACCCGGTCATATTATAGGTTTTAGAGAGAGAATGCATCTCCATTCCAACCTCTTTCGCCCCGTCAGCCTGCATAAAAGAAGGTGCTTTGTAGCCGTCGAAGGCTATTTCAGAGTATGCGTTGTCATGAACGACGACGATATTGTTTTCCTTTGCAAATTCAACGACCTCCCCGAAGAATGAAAGAGGAGCAGTTGCCGCCGTAGGATTGTTTGGGTAACCTAAGAACATAAGTTTCGCTTTTTTCAGGACATCTGAAGGTATACTTTCAAGGTCAGGGAGATAATTATTGTCTTCGCAAAGTGCAAGCTCATACAGTTTTCCTTCCGCAAACAGGGTTGAGGTTTTGTATACAGGATACCCGGGGTCTGTTGCAAGGACGTATTCACCGGGATTTACAAAAGCCTCGGATACATGGGCAATACCTTCTTTTGACCCGATTAACGCAAGAACTTCGGTTTTTGGGTCAAGGTCAACACCAAATCTGTTTTTGTACCAACTGCTGACAGCCTCCCTGTACTCTATCATCCCTGTATAGTCGGGATAATGATGAGTAGAAGGATCACGTGCAGCTTCACAGAGAGAATCTACTATGTGCTTGGGCGTAGGAAGATCAGGGTCTCCTACACCAAGATCTATTACATCCACTCCTTCGGCCCTCTTCTGGGCCTTCAGGGCATCTATCTGGGCAAACAGATATGGAGGAAGATTATCCAGACGTTTTGCGTACATTATGGATAAATTTGATCTGATATCTAATAATATCCCCCTTTATGATTGATACTAATAATATTTTTTCAGAAAATCCGGCCTGCCAAAAGAAATTCAGGCAGAGATCTACGGTATATCCAAAAATTTTCAAAAATGGATTAGAATTTAAAAAAAGCGCAAACCTCTAAAAGACGCAAAAAGATATATAATTTTTAATCTCTCATTAGAAGATGATATTTGGTAGTTCTGCCTGAATATTACAAAGCAAAAAATCTCTAAAAAAACATTTCAGGTGAGATATGATGTTAAACAGATGCGTAAACAAACTTCAGCCGGACTTAATCAAGGAAGAGACGACACCCGACGAGGCAATTGAATACATTAAGCGCAATACATCTGAAATGTATGAAATGCCCGAAGGCTTTACCATAAAGGGAATCTCGATTCTCGGCAAACCTCCGTTATACGTTGGCCTGAAACTTAAAAGAAAGGAGATTGTCTTTTATTTTAAAAAACCGTGCTTCGGAACATACCTTATGAAAGTCAAAGGAAATGACGAAGATCTTGCAAAAATCAGGGAAGAGGGAAAGAGAATAAAGTAAAAGGGTTAATACCTTATTTAATGAATATTTTTAATTTTTTTACATTCATATTTTAATCTGATTTTTGCGATGTGGTAATGATTTATGTTTCTGGAAAATGTAGAAGCCCACAGGGTTACAGGCAACTGCGCGGAGGAGATAACTGATCCAGTCGCAGCTGAAGATCTTGTTACAATATACGTCAACAACGAGACAGTATCTGTCCAGGTGGCAAGCATCTCGGATTTAAGGGAGCTTGGTGCGGGATTTGTCGTTTCGGAAGGGATATCGGATAAAATAATCTCGTCTGAAGCGGAAAGAAACAATGTTTACGTGTACACGAAAGAGCCTGATATTTCTGGTTTGCAGAAAGATACCGGCTCCTCAGGTGGAACGGAGTATATCAGTTCCCCTAAAAAGGTTTCATCCGGAATAAAAGTCTGTTCTGAGGACATAATTCATGCGACAAAAGAAATAGTATCCGATGTCTGGAAAAAGACCGGCGGAGTACACTGCTCAGTTCTCTTCCGGGACGGACAAACACTGTGCAAAATGTCTGATGTAGGAAGACACAACACTCTTGACAAAATTATAGGCTACGCGGTTTTAAACGGAATAGAAACATGCGGGTGCTACGTGGGCTGCACCGGAAGACAGCCTGCCGGAATGGTCAAAAAGTGTGCAAACGCCGGAATACCTCTTATAATATCAAAGGCCGCAGCAACAGTCAGCGGGATTAAAACAGCTGAAAAGGCAGGAATTACTCTTATCTGCTTTGCCAGGGGAGACAGGTACACAATTTATACAAACCCCTGGAGAGTCTGTGGAATTGACTACAGGCGATAACAGTTAATTGTAATGCATATAACTTATTCGTGAATTGCACGGGATGACTTAAATGTTACACAATACCAGAATGCCGGAAAAATAATCCTAAAAAAAATCAGGATTTTTTTAATCCAGACTGAATTTACGGCTAAACACCCCTGCTGTAATGACCTTTTGTAATTCCGCCTGAAGATATTTTCATAAGGTCTGACTTTATTCTTTCAGTTATTTCTTTCAAACCCTTATCTCTGGATTTAACGGCATCCAGGATCTCCAGATATGATTTAACGGTTACTTCTGCATAATCAAAGTCTTTCCTTCTCCCGTCTATTGCAACGTAAGAAAGACCGCAGGACAAAATCTCATTCATAGAGTCTGCAAGACACGTCTCGCGGGAGTTGTAGATATGAGTTCTCCCCTGCATGTCAGTATAAACAGGGAAGAACTGCCCTATTTCGTCACGGAGAGCAAATGAAACGCCATCACCAAAGGGCTCTTTTGAGGATTTTTTCATTGCATCCAGCGTGTTGCAAACGAGGTTATGTTCTGTAACCATCACTTCGACTTCACCCTGGACGATTAATTCCGTTTCTATCCCGGAGTCATCAGGAATTCTTCCAAGAAGCTCCCTGACCCCTTCATATGAAAGCTCCTGCGAGAGTGTCACCCCTTCAAAGAGAGACGATGCACTCACAGCCGCAAGGGAATTGAAGATGTTCAGGCCGGCTGATCCGTATACAGTGATCCCGGGAAATTTCTGTTTTATGACATAGGCAGCCCCAAAGCTTTCGGCCATGACACCCGCTATCAGGCCGCAGGGCAGCTTTCCAAGTACGTCAAGTCCAAATTCTATGTAGGAATCGTCTGTAATACGGGGCCACTTCCAGAAAAGTAAGACCCTATCTTTTTCGCAGATTTCAGCCGCACTTTTAAGCAGATCGATAAGAACATTTGTAGAATTCTCGCGGCTTATGACGATGTCAGGTTCAAAATAGACTCTTTTGCACCCGCCGCAGACGGCCCCCCGTACAGATTCAGTATTCCCTGCATAAAACGAAAGGAATACTTCTTTAGCAGGTCTGTTCCCATATTTTTTCAGGCCTGCTACAAATGACTTCACATTACTCGCCGCTCTTTCAGAGTCTTCCACGGACGGCCTGAGAATATCAACGGCCTTTTTTTCTACTGAGGCATAGAAATCCCTTCTTAACTCATTCAGAAGACCCAGTGGAGAGAACAGGTTTTCGCCGTACTCAATATTAAAAGAGGACAAAAAAAACTGCGTCCCGCCGGTTTTTTCAAATATTTTCTTAAGGTCATCCTTTAGTACCGGTCTTTTCCTCGCCTTCTCCATCTCAAATGAAGCTGAACAAAAGACCTCATGCCAATGCCCGTAAATTTTTACACGGCCTTTTACGACCAGCCTGTTCCCGTCAAGGGATATATTAACTTCAACAGGGATTTTTTTGTACACACCCCCTTCACTGCCTGCGACAGTCTCAGCAAGAAGTTCAACAGACTTTCTTTTGGTTATGTATACTTTGTCTCCTGCATATACCGGATATGAAATCCTGAACGAGAGATGCATGTTTTTGCACGAAAAAGGAGGCCGTAGTGTTAACCCGTTGTCCCTGCCTGAACTGCGGCTCCTTATGGTAAGACCATCACCGACTTCAGGCACCACTTCTCCTTTTATTTTAATTACGGTATTCCCTGTCCGTAAATCGCAGGAGGTTATTTCTCCGACATATACGCCGAGGTTTCCCGGCCTTTTTACGGACATCATGGACATACCTTTTTTATCTGCAAGAAAACCGCCGGTAAACCCCCTGTTGAACGCAAAAAGAAGGTTCTGCAGATCTTTTCGAGCAGGTGTAAACCTTTTCGCACTGATTTCATCAAGGGCTTTTCTGTATACCGACACAACCACCGCCACATAACCGGCAGATTTCATCCTCCCTTCAATTTTAAGGGAGCTTATATTAGGGTTCCCAAGAATACCCGGATTATCATATTCGCACAAATCTTTGGGTGACATCAGGTAAAGGCCGCGTGAAACTATATTGTCATATGAAGAGACTTTACCGTAAGACCCTGATTTCCCATAGACAAGGGAGTATTTTTTTCTGCACGGCTGGGCGCACATACCCCGGTTTCCACTCCGTCCCCCGATAAGGGATGAAAGCAGGCACTGGCCGGAATAGCAGAAACACAGGGCACCGTGTACAAAAACCTCGAGCTCAGGTCTGCATATCCCGGAATCACGGTATATCCGGTTTATTCCTGAAGAAGAAAGCTCTCTTGAAAGAACGACCCTTTTAAGGTTCATCCTGCAAGCAAGGACAACACCGGGTGTGTTGTTTATAGTCATCTGGGTGGATGCATGGAGGGTGAGTTTCGGGATACACTCTCCCGAAGCCTTTACAAGACCCATATCCTGCACGAGCACGGCATCAGCTCCTGCAGCATAATAAAAATACATCTCATTTAGGGCATCGGCCATTTCAGCGTCTGAAATCAGCGTATTAAGGGTGATGTAAACCTTAACCCCACGTTTATGGCAGTAGTCTATCGCTTCGATGATTCCTTCTTCGTCAAAGTTCTCGGCAAATTTTCTTGCTCCGAACTTTCTTCCGCTCAGGTAAACTGCATCGGCTCCTGCTGCAACAGCCGCTGACAAAGCCTCCTTTGAGCCCACAGGAGCTAAAAGCTCTGGGATTTTCAGGTCTTCTGAATTTCTGGTCGCATTGTTCTGGCGGTTTTTCATTGTCTCACAGAACCGGTTTAGATTGTTGCATTTTGTATTGTTTCCATTAGATCTTTTTTATTCATATTTCCGGCAATTGGTTAAACTCTTGTGTCTAAACCGTAATCTCAAAAAACATATAATGAGATATGTATAAAGAGAAGAGAAATTTCTGATCCATACAGGAGAATATTTTTATGGCCCTTTTTGATCGAAAAGAAAACAGCAACAGGGAAAACCAGACCGATGAAATTGAGACGCTGATGCTGTCGCTTGGATCAAAAGAATGGAAAATACGTGAAAATGCCGCAGTACGTCTCACTGAAATAGGAAAACCAGCAATAATACATCTTTTAAAGGCACTCAACTCCGACAATTCCCTTGTAAGGACAGGTGCAGCGGAAGTTCTTGGTACTTACGGGGAGGCCGCACTTCCGACACTTCTGAAACTTGTAACAACAGGAAACGAACGTGTAAGAGACGGTGCCGCACGCGCAATCGGCCAGAACGGAGATACAGCATTAAATCCGCTAAAAGAAACACTGAACAGCAAAAATTACAGGGCAAGAAGAGGTGCCGTATTATCACTCGGCTACCTCGGATATCTGGGTACAGAAGTTGAAGAACTTCTGGTGGCAGCACTTGAAGACAAAAATGACAAAGTACGTGAAGAATCTGCAAAATCTCTTGAAAATATAAACTGGAAGCCAAAAAGCCGTGTACAGATGGCACTTTTTTTCAATGCCAAAAACGATATTGAGTCACTTGTAAAACTTGGAAAAGACTCCCTGCCAATACTCCAGACCGAAGTCATAAAAGGGACTGCTGATAAGAAAAGAGGCATTGCAGAAGTGCTTTCAAAATACAACGACGAACAGTCTTTAATTCTCCTGATAAAACTTTTAGAGGACAATGACGGGTCAGTCAGGCAAAAGGCGGCAGAGGCGGCAGGAAATCTCAGGGACAGGCGGCTTGTTCCGTACATTGTAAAAAAACTTGAAGACAGCGACTCATACGTCAGGATGGAGGCAGTCTGGGCCCTTGACAAAACAGGCTGGAAACCGTCCGATAACGGGCAGAAGGCAAGGTACCTGATGATAAAGGAGAAATGGACTGATCTTCTCCAGATGAGGGAATCAGCTCTTCCGTATCTCATTGAGTCACTTAAGGATCAAAACCCGGGTGTCAGGCTCAAATCAGCCGAAGTCCTCCGTGCAATGGGAAATATCGGTTACTCTGCAATAAATGACGCACTGAAAAGTGAGGATAAAGAGCTTAAAAAAGGAGCCATTGAAGCAGCAGCTCTCATAAAGAAAAAGAATGCAGAAAATTTGAAGAAAAAGCCGGGCAAAAAACCACGGACCCCGGATGAAGAGGTTGAAGAGCAGATTAAGCGCCAGAAAGAATCCATGGCGTCCAAAAACTCTGCAAAAGAGGATTTTTGGGCTGCTCTTATGCGCAAAAACGGGCTTGACGAAGAAAGGACAGTCCGTTTTTCAAAAGCCCTTTCTGACGACAACGAAATAATCAGGGCTGCGGCTGTAGAAAGCCTTAAAAATGCAGGAGAAGCCGGAATCGAATGCATGAAGGCCCTTCTTTCCGATGGGAAAAATAATGTAAGAATTGCAGCGATTGAGTCTCTTGGCGACATTAAGGCTACAAGTGCCGCTTCTTATCTTGTCAGACTTACAAAGGACAAAAATGAAAATGTGCGGACGGCATCCGTGCATTCACTCGGGCAGATTAAAGAGGAGAAGACACTTCCGGCAATCATAAATCTGTTTTCAGATAAAAGCCTGAAAGTCAGGACAGAAGCGTCGGATTCTGCGGCAAAATTCGGTGTAATAACACTCGGTATTCTGAAAGACGTTTTTGCCGATCAGGACATGACAGTCAGGATGAACGCGATAAGAACAATCAGTAAAATAGACGACTGGTCATCAATATCCCAGTGCGTCAGGATGCTCAACGATTCCGAATACGATGTACGTGAATGCGCCGTTAAAGCCCTCATATCCTTAAGTGAGTACCTGTTCAACCCACTTATTGACGAATCCCAGAGAGTTCTTATCCAGGGAACATATATGGAAAAGACAGGGATGATTGCCGCACTATCCGGAATAGAAGATTTGAGAGCAAAACAGGCTTTGTCAACCTTTGAAACCGATGATGACGAGAGCATAAGAAACCATGCGAAACAGGCCCTTTACGGAACTTCCGGAGAAGAGAAGATTGTCCCGAAGCAGGAAAAAAGACCTGTAAAGGACAAAAATTCATCAGACAAGATGACAGCAGAGATCAGAAAAGTGATATCTGATCTTAAAAGCGAAGACAGCAGTGTTCAGATGAAAGCCGCCGAAAAGGTGTTCATCATAGGTGAAGACATGATAGAGCCCCTTATAGAGGAGCTGGCAGAAAGCGGCGAAAACCCCTCCTTCCAGAACTTCGTTGCGGAAATTCTTACAGGTCTCGGAGACAGGGCAATACAGGGCCTTATAAAATCACTTAAGGACGGGAATACAGGTACAAAAATTATCGCAGCACAGAGCCTTGGAAAGATTCCGGAAAAGGTCACAATCGATGCCCTGTGTGAAACACTGTACAAAGAGGAGATTCCTGAAGTCAGGAAAGTCGCAGCGGAGTCGCTCGGTTTCATGGGTGATCACAGATCTGTTGATGCACTCATATTCGCCTCAAAAGAGGATAACCCGGCCGTAAAGAGTGCTGCAATAAGATCGCTCGGATATATAAATGACAGCAAAGCTGTAAAACCTCTGATTAATGTACTGGAAGAAGGTAATGAGCAGGTGAACAGACTTGCCGTTGAATCTCTTAAGAGCTTTGGTAAGGATGCAATAGAAGGCCTCACAGAAGAATTGGGTTCAGTAAACTGCCATAACAGGCCTGCAGTTGCGCATGCCCTTGACGAGATGAACTGGGTCCCGGAAACAGAAGAGAGCATCTCTTTATACCTGATAGCAAAGAAGCACTGGAAAGAGCTTGAAAAGATAGGTAAACCTGCAATAAAACCTCTTTCATACGCTGTTTTTGATGAAGACATCAATACGAGACTTGCCGCCGTCGTAACACTTGGAAGTATAGGAGGAGAGGAGACAGTGCCCATACTTGCAAAAGCGCTGTGCGACAACTCCCAGGTTGTCAGAAAAGAAGCTGAAACGGCAATAATATCAATAGGCAGAAGGGCTGTCCCTGTCCTTGAAAATATCGTTGCAAATGCGGAGAACCCCACCCAAAGAACTTTCACGATGAATATTCTCAGGAAAATAGAAAGCTGAAAAAGTCTTAATATTTTTATATTTTAGATTTATTTCTCGGAATAGCAGACCCATGCATCATATATCGGGTCCCTGTCATTTTCGATTATCTCAGGCTTTCTGCCTGCATCCCTGCACCACTCCCCAATCATGCGTATCTCGCGTTCGGTTGCAACCGAGATAACCGTTTTTTCAGACAACGAGAATAGTTCCGCAGTGATGTCCTCCCACATTGACGCATTAAAGGACGTTATATCGCCGAACATAAGTCCGGTTCCTGCAAAGGAGGGGCTGCAAAATACTGAAGCATCTGTACCGTCAATGCAGATTGTCCTTTCAGGGGAGAGCCTTTCATGCTGAAGACCACACGAGATAAGAGAAGCGTCATAGTCAAAAGAAAGTGTCTTATAACCCATATCTGACAATACCTTTGAGGCGACACCCGAACCGCAGCAGAAATCAAGCGCCGTCTTATTGTTACCTTCACCAAGAAGTTCACTTAAGAGGCTTTCAATCATCTCGTACCTTCCCGGACGGTTGTCTTCGATTACCTCAGGAAATTCGCTTAAAATATCCCCGCAGTAATACTCCCTTAAAGCGCCTTCGTAGACTTCCCTTTTCTCCTGGTATATGTCTCCGGAACACGTCTCGAACAGTTCGAGAATATCAGGTGAAAAGGGCCTGTAAAGGTAAGAAGACACAAACCACCCGTTTTTGTCATGGAAAGCGACTGCTACCGGGTCTTCGTTTTCATCGACAAGAAGCCGGCCGCATTCAGTCTCCATTGAAAGGACCATATTTGTATAACCGTCTTCAGTATGATCCATAAGTGCAGGCTCTATGCATACCGGACTTTCTATCTCAAAAATGTCAGCTATTTTCATCATTGTTTCTTTCTCACAATTTTTACGCCGCCCGGAGCACGGATTGTTCCGTCAAGAATGGAATCCTCGTCAAGCAGAAGGCTTTGGCACCTCACGTCTCCGAGAACATGAACGCCGGGCTCTATCTCAATGTCACCGCCCCCGGAACTGACGGCACCGTGAACGGTTGAATCCTTACATATTTTCACATCGTCTTCAGCCGAGAGACTGCCGAATATAGTATTGTTTTTTTCAACAACCACAGATTTGGCACGTATGTTTCCGTGAAGGCGGCAGCCCTGACCTATATGCATCGGGCTTATAACGGAAAATACCTCCATGTTAAGAGTTGAGCTCGGGGGAATTATAAGTGGCAGCGGTTTTTCATCTTCATCATCATCAGAGAAAAGTTTCTGGAGAAATGCATTTATCTCCTCCTCTTTTTCAAGACCAAGGAGGGTCACAAGGTACAGAACAATATATGCAATTACAGGAAGCGGATTTCTTATGGAAATCCATCCCCGGGCTTCAAAACCGCTGTCAATCTGGACGTTGTCTCCCAGATCAAGGTCTCCAAGAACCTTAAGGCGGCCACTGATCTTTACTCCTTCCCCGATATACGCATTGCCGTTTGACGTGACGTCTCCTGTGATCTCAGTCCAGTTGTCTATCCTAAGGTCATTTTCAGTTTCGATATTTCCTTTTATCTGGCAGAATTCGCTGACTATTACTTCGTCACCTGACAGACCGTAATCGATTCTGCTTTTATCTCCGATTATTATGCTGCGGTCCGTTTTGAGCGTGTGCTCCAAAAGCTGCGTGCCTTCGGGAACCGTGCACTGCCACAGCCAGTCTCCTTTCCCCTTGTCCATGTACAAAACCGCCTGAACTAACTTTATATTTTAAATCAAAAGCTTATGAGTGTTTTCTATACAGACCCAGGAAACTTACTGATTTATGCATAATATAAGAACATCATTGCCATAATATAGTCTCGTGACAAAACATTCTCTGAAAAGAAAAAAACTGGTGATCCCGGATCTGGTTTTCCGGAATAATATTCCACGAATTATATTCCCGATATAAGAACAGCAATACAGGTGGACCAAAAGAATGCTGTACAGAATCAACCCTAAAACAGGTGATAAACTATCTGCATTAGGTTTTGGAGCAATGCGCCTTCCGATTAAGGACGACGGGAGAATAGACGAACAGACTGCTTCTGAAATGATCAGATATGCTATAGAAAACGGCGTAAATTATATAGATACAGGGTATGACTATCACAAAGGAGAAAGTGAATCATTCATCGGACGCGCCCTAAAAGGCGGCCTGCGCGAAAAAGTATTCCTTGCAACGAAGCTTCCGTCATGGCATGTGGAATCAAAAGAGGATATGAAAAAAATCCTTGATGAACAGTTATCGAGACTTCAGACAGGTTATATCGATTATTATCTTTTGATTGCACTTTCAAAAACAAGATGGAGAAAACTTTTTGATTTGGGCGTTACGGATTTTCTGGACGAGGCAAAAAGGAAAGGTGCCATAAAGCACGCAGGGTTCTCTTTTCACGGTGATTTCAATTTATTCAGGAAGATTCTTGATTCATACGACTGGGACATATGCCAGGTACAGTACAATTACCTTGACGAAGATTTTCAGGCAGGGACAAAGGGGCTGGAGTATGCACGCAAAAAAGGCATAGGTGTTGCAGCCATGATGCCTCTTCGCGGAGGTCATCTCGCAGGAAATATTCCCGATGATATAAACGGGATGTTAAAAAAAGTTGACAGCAACAGAAGTCCTGCTGAATGGGGCTATAAATGGGTGCTCAACCGTCCCGAGATATCCGTTATGTTGAGCGGAATGAGCACTCCCGAACAGGCAAAGGAGAATGTCAGGGTTGCGTCGGAAAGTGAGCCCCTCTCCATGACGTACAAGGAGCTGGAGCTTGTATCGGACGTTGCAGAGATTCTAAGGAAAAAAATGAGGATCAACTGCACAAACTGCGGCTACTGCATGCCGTGCCCCGAAGGGGTTGACATTCCCGCGTGCTTTACCCATTACAACAGCTCTTTTCTCTTCAACGATTTTGAAACCGCAAATTTCTACTACCACTCAATGCTAAAACCTGAATCAAACGGCACAGGTGCCGCATCGATGTGTACAAGATGCGGAAGGTGCCTTGAAATGTGCCCGCAGGGCATAAATATAGCTGAAATGCTTTCAGAAGTGGAAAATTACTTCAGTGATTCCAGGCAGACCATCCCGGCCGAAGCTCGGGAAAATTATGTACAGGAATAATATCTTATTTTTTTCCGTATTGATTTTTATATAAAACATATTTTTGGTTTTTTCAGGTTAAACCTGAAAATTCACTGCACTGATGTGTTGTTTTTTACGAATACGTCTATGTTGAGGCTTCCAAGGTCAGTGTTTCTTGTGAAATAATAAGAAACAAGCTTTTTCATATCGTCAAAGACAATTTCCCAGTATCCTGCACCCGTTACGCTGCCGCCGGCAGACGGTGATTTAATAAGCCCGTATACATTTATCCAGTAGCCTCTTTTGTACGTATACTTCGTGAATCCCGGTATTTCATCAACGCTTTCGGTATCATGCAGTATTATAACGTCAAAATTTTCAGGGCCCACGTCACTGTCATAGCCGGAATCTCCATAGTAAGTGAGTTCAGGTGAAGACTTCTGCATGTAATACCACACAAATGGCCACTCGACATCGTTTCCTAATACAACATGCTGCGCCGAATCCATATATTTCATGACATCGCGGAGGTCTTCGGAGTTCTGGACCTGCACGATAGGTTCACTTATGTCCGCAGGTGTAAAAGCAACATGCATTGTCATAACAATCAGGAACAATACCCCTGCACACGTTAACCATATTTTCCACCTGCGAAGGCAGTAAACTGACACAAAGATCATAGGCAGAAGCTGGTGAAGTATCAGCCACGGCACCTTTTCCCCGATATATGCATAGACCACAAGGGACGTCAGCATCCAGAAGATACAGAAACGCGTGAACTCACGGTTTTTAGTGTTTACCGGCTTTGGCTCTGACGGATCCTTCTTCTTATTCAGGACAGATTCACAGAGACTATCAGCGACACATCCAGGGCTGCTCTCCTTATCCACAGTATCCACGGCCTCTGCCGGATAAGTTAAAGAAGCCTCTTCGGCCCTGTCCACGCCGGTTTTTGGCCCCTCGCCTGTATCTTCGTTCAGTTCACCCGAAGCCAGCAGATCTGACGACACATACTCCGCAGGCTCCACGGAAACCTCCGGCTCCTCAAAGAAATCATCTGCCAAAAGCTCGGATTTTTTTGTTTTGAACCTTACAAAGTCAAGAACTCCGGAGACAGCCAGTATAAATATCGGAAGCTCATACAGGAGAAACAGGATTATATAAAAGTAAAAAGGGCCCCCAAGACGCTGTTCTTCATGCATCGCAATCCAGTGGCTGAGAGCATCATAAGGACCGTTCAAAAGCACTTCCGGTTGCATCCCGAAGGATGAATAAAATGCCGCCATTATTCCGGCGGTTACAAAAACAAATACCGCCAGGTGAAGAATCCATCTTTTTGGAAGAACAAATTTCTTTTTGAGCACAATATAGAGCAGATAAATTCCAAATATCAGGATTATTATCGGGACGTTCTCCTTGCACGACATCGAAAGCCCAGCTGCGACAGCCGCTAAAACCGCATACTTCAGCTCTTTTCTCTCTATATAATAGAGAAGTGCGATAAGCAGTACAAGAGTGAAAAAAACAATAAATATGTCATTTCTCAAAAATCTTGAGAAATATACCATATCAGGTGATATCGCAAGAAACAGGGCTACAATGATTGTCTGCGCCCTGTCCAGATATCCGAGTTTGTATATTGGATATACCAGAAGTATGACCAGACTTCCGAGAAGTGAAGGCACAATCCTTGTGGTCAGGTCACTTGCTCCCAGAAGCGAGAAGACGCCTGCCGTTACATAATACAGGAAAGGTCCGTGATATGTAGGATCGTATGAGTATGTCCCGTATTCAAGCAGTCTAAGTGAAAACCACGCATGGATAGACTCGTCATGATGGAGCAGTTTCAAATCAAGAAACAAAAAACGCAGCAAAAGCGCAATAACAAATAATAACAGCAAAGTCCTCTCAGTTGTGAAAAATTTTGCTATTTTCTCGAATTGAGAGGAAAAATTTGCGGCTCTCAACTGGCCGCCTCCTTATTTAGTTTTCCAGAACAATCTCAATACCAATGTCCTTCGGAACCTGTATGCGCATCAGCTGTCTGAGCGCACGCTCATCTGCATCGAGATCAATTAGTCTCTTGTGGACACGCATCTGCCAGCGGTCCCAAGTTGCCGTACCTTCCCCGTCGGGGCTCTTGCGTATTGGAACAACCATTTTTCTGGTTGGAAGCGGAACAGGCCCTGCAAGATTTACACCTGTACGTTCTGCAATTTCTCTGATCCTGTCACAGACCATCTCAACTTTTTCGAAGTCTGTACCGGAAAGACGAATTCGGGCTTTTTGCATTTTTGGTCACCAAAAAAAATATCGGAAAAGGATTATCTCATCTCTTTCTGCTGTATGTCAATGCACATACCTGCCGCAATCGTTGAACCCATATCACGAATTGCAAATCTTCCGAGCTGAGGGATATCCTTGAATTTTTCAATAACCATTGGCTGGACAGGGCGGAACTTAACAATTGCCGCATCTCCTGCCTTCAGGAAGGTTGGATTCTCTTCTTTTACCTGGCCTGTACGCGGGTCAAGCTTCTTTACAAGCTCAACGAATGTGCATGCGACCTGCGCAGTGTGGCAGTGGAATACAGGTGTGTATCCAACAGTGATTGCACTCGGGTGCTGGAGAATGACAATCTGTCCGGTAAACTCTTCTGCAACTGAAGGTGGTACATCAGCCGGACCACAGACATCACCACGGCGGATATCGTTCTTTCCGATACCGCGGACGTTGAAACCAACGTTGTCACCGGGCTTTGCTTCAGCCTCGTCTTCGTGGTGCATTTCAATGGACTTAACTTCTCCGTCCTTGTTTGCAGGCATGAACGAGACTTTCATTCCCCTCTTCATTATACCGGTCTCAATACGTCCGACAGGGACTGTTCCGATACCGGATATAGAATATACATCCTGAATAGGGAGGCGAAGCGGAAGTGAAACAGGCAGCTCAGGTACCTGGAGTGCATCAAGTGCCTCAAGAAGATCCGGGCCGTCATACCATGGCGTGTGCTCGGATTTGTGGGCAATGTTGTCGCCCTTGAAAGAGGACATAGGAATAAACGGAACTTTTGCAGGGTTGAATCCGACCATCTTGATTAACTCGGAGATCTGCGCCTTTACTTCTTCATAGCGCTTCTGGTCGTATTTGACTGCGTCCATCTTGTTGATTCCGACAATAAGCTGGTTGATACCGAGCGTCTTTGAAAGGAAGACGTGCTCCTTTGTCTGCTCCATAGGGCCATCAGGTGCTGCCACAACGAGCAGTGCTGCATCAGCCTGTGATGCACCTGTGATCATGTTCTTGACGAAGTCACGGTGACCCGGGCAGTCTACAATTGTGAAGTAGAACTTGTCTGTGTCAAACCTCTTGTGTGCGATATCAATTGTAATACCACGCTCACGCTCTTCCTTGAGGTTATCCATGACCCATGCGAACTCAAAAGATCCTTTTCCCTTTGACTCCGCTTCCTTACGGTAGTTCTCGATGATGTGCGCAGGCACAGCACCGGTCTCGAACAGTAAACGTCCAACTGTTGTGGATTTCCCGTGATCGATGTGACCGACCACGGCCAGATTCATGTGTGGCTTGTCAGATGCCATAATCCAAACCTCATTGTATAAAAGGGCAAGATATCCGCCCAATCGCATAGATACGAGTATCTTATATATGGAAATACGCCATATAAAAGATTTCGTTGTGCACTCTCATTTTACTGACCGGCCCTATATCAGAACATCCGCAGCCGCAGAGAAGGCAAACTCTTATCCTCTTAACTGTACAACCTTTTTTTGATGAAGACACTTCCCCTAAACCGCAACGATGGTAAACAAAGAGTTACCGTAAAGTGCGCAGGAAAGGAGGTTTCAGTGTACAGCCAGTGCGCTTACTGTAAATACTGTAGCGGAGTGCTTGTAGGCAAAAGAAACATTCCTGCGCCCCAAAAAGAAAAACTTACCGGAGTCCAGAAAGGAAGAAACCCTGATGAAGAACTCCTCAATGCCGCAATGATGTTCAACACCCTCATAAGAGACGGTTCCGCCATAATCTGTGATAATGACGATGACACTGGTTTTTCTTCAATGTACAGCTATTAAAAAATAAAAACAATTATTGAAGCAATAATCTCCGGTCAGATGTTATTTCTAAAAATAACAGGAAATATATAGATTTGGCCGGGAGGTCTCTGCACCTTGCACAACCCCGGTTTCGGCAAAAAAATATTCCTATCAAAAAATATTCCTATCACTGAGGCAATTATCTATTTCCAAAAACAATTCTTACGTCAGGCCTGCCCGTTTTGTTTCCCGTTTACAATTTCCTCGCGGAACTTTTCAAACTGTATATCATCAAGCTGGTCCGAAAGAAGTCTTCCCGACCATGCACGCCTGTACACCCAATAGACAAGCCTGTCTATTATATCAACAACCTCATCCTCTGTTTCGACTTCAGCAAGTTCACGCCCGAGTTTCGGGTGTCTTCCGCGTCTTCCCCCGACAGTAATCAGAAATCCGCGTTTTTCAATCTCTATCAGCTTAAATATGCATGACTCAATACAGATTCCACACATGAAGCATTTGCTTTCGTCGACATGTGCTTCTCCGTTTATAACCTCAATTGCCGATTCACGGCAGTAACCTGCGCAGTGACCGCACCCTGTGCACAGGCCCGGCGTCCTTAACGGCTTGACAATCCCCGTTATCCCTATTTCATTCAGAATAGGACTTGTGCATGCATACGGGCATGCTGATATGGATATCCGCATCTTAACGGGCATATCTTTTCCAAAGAGCTTCTCGTCAAGCTTTTTTGCAAGACTTATCGAGTCTATGTTTGCATACTTGCACCTGTCTGTCCCGGGGCAGGCGACTATATTTACGACTTCATCTTTTTCCGAACCTACAGGAGTCCCGTTTTTCTGGAGTTTCTCTCCTATCTCCTCAAGTCTGGTATAATGAATATGCGGGATTTCTATAGTCTGGCGTGTTGTCAGGTGAACGGCATCCTGACCAAACTCCTCTGCTATATCTGCAATGCCGCGCATCTTCCCGACGGAAAGAACTCCGGCAGGCATCCTTGTACGTATCGTGCAGTAATCAGAATTTTTCTGTGTGATTACTCCGCCTTTTGTATGCAGACCAAGATCCGCTTCTTCCATATTATTAAATTAGGAGCGGGCAACTCAATAAAATACCTGTTGAACCATGCAAAAAACGGATGAATAGTTCATGAAGGCCAAAATGTCATACTTCGTTTAAAATAATAAAAAAAGTATCAGAAAAATGCAAGTGCAATTATCACAACAAGCCTTGTAATCTCATTTGCCGCACCTGTTACGTCCCCGTTTATCCCGCCGAATAGACGGCCGGACAGGTAATACAGGACACAAAAAGACAGCAAAAGAGCGCAGACTATTCCTGCAAATCCGGTTATGCCCAGGGGAAGGAGCAAAAGAGGCAGGCAGATTATAACAGAAGCCAGCGGGAACCATTTCTTTGCAAAAGAGTGGGTATACGAAAATATTCCGTCCCTGAAGGGTTTTCCGTATGTAAGAAAGAGGACCTGCGAAAATTTGGCAGTCACTTCTGCTGCTATTATTGCAACAGGGATTGAGGGAACGGATAAAAGCCCGGTATACGTCATGAGTATCACAAGCATACCTGTTGCGACACCACCTGCACCAATGTTCTGGTCAGTCAGGGCCTTCACCCTTTTTTCGCGGCTGCCGTGCGCCATAAGACCGTCTCCCATGTCAAGAAGACCGTCAAAATGGTTGAATCCATACATTATCATGACCGCAGCGATGCATGCGGCTGCTGAAAGTTCATGCGACGGCATAAAGTACGCGACAACTGCGGCGATGATTCCTACAAAATACCCTACAAAAGGGATAAGATAGAAATGACGTGTATACAGCTCAAAATCCAGATTTTTGCCGAGCGGGACTATCGTGAAGAACTGAAATATTGCAATGAGAGATTTGAAAAATTCTGCCATGAGCAAAATAAGTATTGGCGAACTTTTTTAAAAAATTATTTAATATTACTTAATTTAATTTAACTCCAGAACAATTATTTTTTCCTTAATTTTAGAAAAATGGGATATCTTATAATCAATAAACATTACAAACGTAAATATGCCATTTCTCTCAGATATACCCGATATTAAGTTCAAAAAACCGATGGCCGCAATGATTATAGCAAACTCGATGCTCTCTGTAGTACCCGGAGTATCAGCCGCCGGTGCCAGCCCTAAAGCTACCCTTATGACACCGAATCTTGACGGCAGACTTATTCTCTACGGGCCGGACCCTGACTCCGATATACCCCTGAGCCCCAGGGGATGTGCAACACCTGCGACAATAACAAGGGCAATGTTTGACATGTGCTCAATAGACCCGGTTATTGTTAATGCAGGTCTGGTAAACGAGCCGGACTTCCCTTGCATGGACGTCTACGGAAAGCCAGGCGAAGACCCGCGATTCGGCGATGCTGTAAAAGACCCGGAAGAACTTTACAAAAGAGGCATTGCCATAGGAAAACAGTGGAGCAGGTACAGTGACCTGCTGATCCTCGGCGAAAGCGTCCCCGGGGGAACCACAACGGCACTCTGTGTTTTAAGGGCCCTGGGATACGAAGCAGGAGTTTCAAGCAGCTTTATCGACAACCCGACTACCCTTAAGGGAGAAATATGCAGCAGGACGCTACAGAGGATTAAGGACGACGGAATTGTTGACCCGTTTGACATTATAAGGTACGCAGGCGACCCAATGATGCCGGTTGCAGCCGGAATTTCAAAAGGCTTCTGCGGAAAAGTCGTCCTCTCCGGGGGAACACAGATGCTTTCGGTCTGCGCCCACATAAAATCCCTTGGCAACGAAATACCCCCGTTTGTTACGACAGAATATGTGCGTGCCGACAAATCGGCAAACATTGAAAAGAGCGCACGTGAAGTAGGTGCGACAGGCTGGTACGTTGACCCGGACTTCAGGAATATAGGCATACATTCACTTGAAAGATATGAAAACGGTGAGGTAAAGGAGGGAGCAGTTCTTGCCGGTGCATTATGGCTTGCATATATGTCAGGGTACTCAAAAGACGATATTTTTGAAAAAATTAAAGAGTTTATGGGACATTTCAGGTGCAAAAACTACTGAAAAAGGCTTTTTCTACTCTTTTTTCCTCCGTGTCGGATCGGCCAGCGCCTCAAACATCAGGTTAAGCGTCAGATTAACCACCCCCCTCCTGAAGTCCTTAACGATTTCAATTCTTTTCGCCCCCGATACGCCTGAATACCACATAGGAATAGACAAATGACAGGACTGCCGTTATTGCAACAGCAATAAGCATTCCGGCAACTGTGAAAAGAATATACGGTCAACTTTCCTATTTAGTTATACAGATGCTCCCGATATATCTCGTAAACAACTTTGGGCAGTTCAACCACCTCATAAAAAGGATGCTAAGAGACCTTGATATAGACGCCGAAATGATAAAAAACGACACTCCGCCGGAAAAAGTTGCAGACAGCTGTCGTGGAATAATTCTCGGCGGAGGACCGTCAATTGAGCGCGCAAACTTTGCACCCGAATACGTTGACCTTGGTCTTCCGGTTCTCGGAGTATGCCTTGGTCTGCACATAATCGCGACAAGAAGAGGTGGAGTTGTCAAAAAAGGCGCCATGGGTGGGTTCGGCAGAGTAGAGGTTGATATAATAGAGCACGGTAAAATACTCGAGGGGTTTCCGGACAGGATTTCTGTCTGGGCGTCACATGCCGACGAAGTTAAAGTAATTCCAAAGGGTTTCACCCTTCTTGCAAAATCCAATATCTGCGGAGCCGAAGCGATAGCAAACGAAAATGAACATATCTACGGTGTCCAGTGGCACCCTGAAGTAAGCCACACTGAAGACGGACACATAGTCTATGAAAATTTTGACAGAATTACAAAAGAACTGCTCTGAAATGTTTTAAATCATATAATAACAGGTAAATAATTAAGGATATCAGAATTTTTTACTGAAATCTTTTCTCAGACCTGCCAAAAAAAGGCAGGGATTATTATGCCGAAAAAAAAGGATCTTATAAGAGAAATTAAGAAAACAGGCTTCAGGTGCTCAATGTGCGGCGAATGCTGCACTGCACAGTCCAAAGACTCAAACCTTGTCATTCTCGGAATACCTGAAATCGTCGAGATAGAAAAGGTGACCGGGATGAAAAGGGACGAATTCGTTGTGCCCTACCCTGAATCATTTGATGTTGAAGGGTGCAGTGTTACTTTTGCATGGTGCCTTAAAAGGGACGAAAAAAAATGTATATTTTTTGACGGTCAAAACAAATGCACGATATATGAACACCGCCCGCAGATCTGCAGGACGTACCCCCTTATGCTGGCTGAAGATGGTCTTTTGGTCTCGGAATGCTGTTCAAAGGGATATGAAATAACGGATGAAGAAGCATCCATGACTGCAGATGCGCTGATAAAAAGAAAAGAGACGGAAGATATGGAATATAATGCAATCAAAAAAATATACGGCAGTCTGGACATTTCAAAGATGAAGTCCTGCGTTATCGACAGCGAAGGGGTTAAAAAAATTGAGTGAAATACATCTGGTCGGAACGGCTCACGTATCAAAAAACAGTGTGGAAGAAGTAAAAACTGCAATCGAAGAGTTTTCTCCGGATGTTATTGCAGTCGAACTTGACAGGGGAAGATATGCGGCCTTAAAAAAGCAGGGACAGAAACCCGAAGTCGATGACATAATTAAGGGTGGCAACTTCTCAGAAATTCTTGTCCAGTGGATGCTTGCGTACATCCAAAGAAAAATCGGAATGGACGTAGGCGTTGAACCGGGTTCCGAGATGATAGCGGCAATAGATGAGGCTGAAAAAAGGCAGATTCCCCTGGCACTTGCCGACAGGGACATAAGAATCACACTTTCCAGGTTCTGGAAGGGGATGAGCATCTGGGAAAAGATTAAGCTTCTCGGTGCTCTTGCCGGGACAATTGCCGGACGCGGCGGAGACGAGGAGGTCGACATCGAAAGTCTTGCAAAAGACAAGGACCTGATAGAGATGGCTATAGAGGAGTTCCACACTTTCTCACCAAACGGTGCAAGGGCGCTTATCGATGAAAGAGACGCATTCCTTGCCCATTCCCTTCTCATGCTTTCAAAGAAGAACGAGAGGGTCCTCGGGGTTGTCGGCGCAGGCCATTTAAAGGGCATCAGGGGTTACCTTAACGACCCGTCAAAACTCCCGCCTGTTCAGTCCCTTGTCCAGCAGCCTAAACCACTCCCGTGGAAATTCATCATAGGAGGAATTTTCGTTGCAATGTTTGCATTCCTCCTCATACTGATAGCTTTTTCGGGTGTGGGACTTGAGGTTTTGATATGGGCCATCATATACTGGGTTCTTATAAACGGGATTCTGGCAGGAGGTTTTACTCTTCTTGCCGGAGGCCACCCTCTCTCGGCCCTGACGGCATTCTGTGTATCGTGGATGACCTCCTTAAACCCGCTTCTTGCGGCAGGATGGTTCGCGGCGATAACTGAGGCAAAGGTAAGAAAACCGAAAGCTTCTGACTTTCAGAAGATTATAGAGGCCGAAACTTTCACGGAGATGAGAAAGGTCCCGATGTTCAGGGTCGTCCTTGTTGCGGCACTTGCAAACGTAGGGAGCACTATCGGGACGTTCGCATACTTCATATTCATATTCCCGATTCTCGGAATAGACCCGACAGTCGTCCTTGCAGACGGACTTGGTAACCTTGCCGCATATCTCGGCTCTTTAATCTGAAACAATAATATTTGCCATTCTTTTTTACCATTAAATCCATAGAAAAAATATTTTTGCTTTGTCTTTCATATTAAGCCCCATGAATCTTGGACTTACCATAATCAAAGGAAGAAGAAGTGTCAGGAAATACAAAACCGATAAAATCGATGACAATATCATAAAAGAGACTCTTGAAGCAGCCCGCTACGCTCCGACGGCAAGAAACGTCCAGCCATGGAAAATCGGCGTTGTAAGAAATAAGGAGACTCTTGAAAAGATATCTGAACTTGCGACCTATGGCAAATTCATAAAAACGGCAGATACATGCTTTGTAGTCTTTGCGGAAAAGGACCACAAATTCCGTGTCGAAGACGGCAGTGCCGTTACAATGCAAATACTTCTTTCACTGTGGTCTTTTGGCGTCGGTTCATGCTGGGTTGCCGGAAACAACATGGAGTATTCCGAAGACGTCAGAAAACTTCTCAGCGTCCCAGACTCGTATGTCCTGATATCCCTCATTCCCGCAGGTTACCCGGCGGACGTAACCATTCCCTCCAAAAAAGAGAGAAAAGAAATATTCTTCAATGAGGAATACAGCGAAGAGTGCGAGGAATAGAAGAGATTTTTATCAATTCTTCAGTCAAATAAGTAATTGCCTGCAATATTTTGCACGAAATACAAAGAGTGATAAAAAAATGTCAAAACCAATCCTTCAGGTGGCACTGGATCTGACAGAACTAAAAAGAGCTGTCCAGATAGCAAAAGAGGCAGTGGAAGGGGGAGCTGACTGGATAGAGGCGGGAACGCCTCTCATAAAAAGCGAAGGCATGAACGCCGTCAGGACACTACGGGCGAAATTTCCTGACAACAAAATCGTTGCCGACATGAAAATTGCCGATACGGGAACGCTTGAAGTCGAAATGGCCGCAAAAGCCGGTGCCGATGTGGTATGCGTACTTGCAACGTCCGATGACTCCGTCATAGAAGAGGCTGTGCGTGCAGGAGACCTCTACGGTGTCAGTATCATGGCAGACCTTTTAAACGAAAAAGAGCCTGCAAAGCGTGCGGCTGAGCTTGAAAAGATGGGTGTCGACATAATAGCGGCACACATAGGAATAGACCAGCAGATGAGAGGGATGAAATCCGTTGACCTCTTAAAAGAAATTTCAGGACTGGTAAGCATCCCTGTAGGCGCAGCGGGGGGACTTAACGACAAAACGGCGGCGGAAGCCGTACTCTCGGGCGCGGACATACTTCTTGTCGGAAGCAGCATCACTAAGGCGGCAGACGTAAAGGCCGCGGCTGCACTTGTCAGAAAGGCCATCGACAGCCCCGACATTGACACAGGAAAAGAAAAAAGCAGGGACGATGAGATAAGAGATATTCTTCTCTCTGTGTCGGCACCTAACGTAACCGACGCCATGCACAGAAAAGGTGCGATGTCTGGTCTCATCTCGTTATGCGGTGAAGTGAAGATGGTCGGGCGTGCACTTACCGTAAATACCATTGCAGGCGACTGGGCAAAACCTGTCGAAGCTATAGATGTCGCACAGAAAGGGGACGTCATTGTAATAAACAACCAGCGTGCAACTTACATCTCGCCGTGGGGTGAACTTGCGACGAACAGCGCCTTCAACAGGGGCGTTACAGGAATAATTATAGACGGTGCCGCTCGTGATGTCGATGACATTAAGAAAGTGGGGATTCCGGTATTCGCAACAGGTACCTGCCCCAATGCCGGTGAACCAAAAGGTTTCGGGGAAATAGGAGCTGAAATATCCTGCTGCGGACAGCAGGTAAGAAACGGTGACTGGATAATAGGCGACGAGTCAGGCGTAGTCGTAATCCCAAAAGAGCGTGCATATGAGACTGCACGAAGGGCTCTTGAAGTCAAAAAAAGTGAGATGAGAATTCGCGAGGAGATTAAACGCGGAAGCACCCTTTCGTCGGTATCGGAACTAATCCGCTGGGAGAAAAAATAATTCTTTTTTCACGTATAATCTTTTTTCGGCTCTGTAGAAACCTTTAATCAATTTTTTCAGGAAGTATATTGTGAATGATAATTCTTGTCTTAATTTCTTTGATCCGGCTGTAATATTTTCCCGAACTTAGTGTGTCACCATATTTACGTTTAATCATTGAAAAAACAAATTCGGCAAGATTTCTTTGTCCATATTTCTGTATATTAGGCGATAAAATAATAATACTTCATCAGGGAAATACATAGTATTGCAGGGGACCGTAAGCAAATCAGCTTGCATACCGCCTGTCAGATACGGCGTTGAATGAGCCGGGATATTACTTTATGCAAAGTTTGAGGTCTATTTTTTATTATAAATTGTGAGGTTTTTATGAAAGTAAATCAGACAAAAGTTACACTTGCGCCGTTGGAACCATCCGACCGTGAACAATTCATCCTTGACAATCAGGAGGCATTTCTTTTCGGAGCTGTCGAGGAGTTCAGTATGCGGGATGACCATTTTGAAGAAGACGGCGAAATCATTTCTCGCAAAACCATTGAAGAATCAATGGATAAAAAAGAGGCAGAAACATATCGAATCCTGCTAAATGGTGAAATTGTCGGCGGCGTGATTCTGACGATTGACTATGAGACGCACCACAATCATTTGGATATTCTTTTTGTTTTCCCCAAGGCGCACAGCAAAGGAATCGGCTATGCAACATGGCTGGAAATAGAAGCTTTGCACCCCGAAACAAAAGTCTGGGAAACCTGCACACCCTATTTTGAAAAGCGTAACATTCACTTTTATATCAACAAATGCGGATTTCACGTAGTTGAATTCTTTAACGACCCGCATTCTCCCAATGGGGATTCAGGCGACGGAGAGGAGTTTTGGATGTTCCGTTTTGAGAAAGTTATGTGAGATGAGAGAAATTATTAAAATTATTAGGATTAGTCCTGAATCAGAAAGTGGCGGCAAAGAACCGGAAAAGCGTAGTCTCTCTTAATATGTCCCTGAACTGTTCTAAAAATAAAATTTCACCCTGGGAAATGATTTGACGATAAATGGACTCTTTATAAAACCTGATATTTTTTTCAAGAAGCATATTGTGAAGAGTTATCCTGATTTTGATTTCTTTATCATCTCAATAAAGATTTTCACAAGACCAATTTACCTGTTTTACGACACTTATTTGGAATTTTCTCAACCATTTGTGGTTAAATAATATAGGAACTCCTGTACTTTCGACCTTTCGGTCGCTATTAAATTAGAGGATTTCTGCAAAGCCAGCATTCAAAAATATTACAACCTTTAATGATCCAGTCTTATCACAATGATACTTTCCAGAGAGATAATAACAGAGAGAATCAAAAAGAACGAGATTGTTCTGGACCCGTACAGTGAGGAATCCCAGCAGCCGGCATCATATGACCTCAGGTCGGGCGAGGACTACCTGTTGAGGAAAGGTGAAATAACCCTTGTTCATTCAATGGAGAAAATCGGGCTTCCCGCAGATGTTGCAGCGACTCTTATGTGCAGGTCATCTTTTGGAAGGCGTGGAATTCTAATCGGCGGCGGATACGTTGACCCGGGTTTTCGCGGGAACCTTACTCTGTGCCTCGTTAACATGGGTCCTGAAGACTACACGCTCAAAAAAGGCGAAAGGTGCGTCCAGGTCATAATGCACGAGATTTCAGGCGGAAAAACGCTTTACAACGGCAGGTACCAGGACAGTGAAGGCACCGTTGAGGCGAGAAACTAAAAAATCAAAAACAGAAAAAAGGATTTTAAATCATCATATTTTTTCAAAACAACCGATTATATCACATATTATCCGGTTTGCCAGAGCAATATTTGATTCGTCAAGAATTTCAGGAATAGCCTGTACGTATTTTGCAGTCCGTGATACCTCGGCAGGACAGTTTTCAACCAGATTTTTGAGTGTTCCTGCCGTCACTTCAGGGTGGCACTGGAGGGCAAGAACACTGCCCCCAAAAACAAACCCCTGATTCTTGCAACCCTCACTTTCAAGAATCCTCGTGCAGCCCGCAGGAATTTCAAACGTATCTCCATGCCAGTGAAACGCCCTGAAATTATCAGGAATGACTCCCAAAAACGGGTTTTTTTCAGCACCCGCGCATTTTTGAACGTCAAACCAGCCAATCTCCTTAAATTCGTTTTTCCTGACGCATCCCCCCAGAACGGATGATATAAGCTGTGCACCAAGGCAGATTCCCAGAACCTTTTTCCCCAAGTTGATGGCTGATTTGATAAACCTTTTCTCACCCGAAAGAAAAGGAAACCTTTCCTCCTCGTAAATGTTCATAGTGCCTCCCATAACTACAAGGAGATCAAAATCATTAAGTGAAGGCGGCTTTTCCCCGGCGTAAAGCCGGGTCTCTGAATACCCGTAGCCCTTTTCTTCGCAATATGGTCTTATGCACCCAGTATCCTCAAAAGGCACGTGAAGAAGCGAATGAACTCTCATTTTTGAATACTCACGCATTTTGACTGCTGAAAATATAACCCTGCATTTCCTGTAGACCTGTTATATCTGTATATGCGACCTGAAAAAAGAAAAGACATCAGTACGAACCACCGTCAGGATGAGAAAAACTGCAAAGGAAAAAAAGTTATTTTCATATTTTATTCAGGTACCTAACAAAGAAATACTTCAGCATAGCGTTCTGCAACCTTTGCACCAAGAGAAGGCTTTAAGTCCTCAAGCCAGAGATAAAATCCGGTCATCTGCGGAGTTCTTTTGCTTTCGACCTTAAGCTCACCTGATTTTTTTCGTACAATCTTTAGATATTCGCTTTTCTTTCTTGAACGGAGATATATGACAGGCTCATATTCGGGAATGTCTACTGCAACAATAACCTTTGAAAAGTCGTTTTTAAGCCCTTCATAATTGTACCTTCTGCCAGACATCGTAAAATCCCTTCCGTTCAGAAGGGCTCTTACTCCTGACGGGTAAAGTGCACCGAAAAGAATCTTCTTTGCAACCGGTGGAATTTCGTCAGCAACAGCCATTCCGGCTTTGCCTTTACCGGACATCATAATTCCCAGGAGACGGTCTCTTTTAAGGTCATGAAGCTTTTTGTAGTCAAAAGGCCTTTTTATGGGAATGTCCTCTATTCCCACAAGTTTGGGATGTGTCACCGGCTTTCTCGGGACTCCTCTTATTGACCCCACAGTAAGTACGCTTTTTATCTTTTCGCAGGTCTGCGTAATTATAAGGGTGCTTTCGGTCTCCCGCATAAGGCGCTTCATAATTGAAGACCTCGAGATGTCTACTGATGAAAAGAGGACAAAAGGAACAAGAGCCTGACCGTAAAGATAGCCCAACAGCTTCTTTTTGTATATAACCTCGGCCTCCATGTCCTTTAGATCCGAAGCCGACGTGACAATCTCACAGAAGCAGATCCTGTCCTGGCTGTCTATGAACAGAATATCAAATTCGGCTATGTCCTGGCCGTTACCGCGGATGTTGATATCTCCGCGGTTTGAGTAGTAAAGGCCGTTCTGCCCAAGTCTTATGTCAATAGGAGGATACGGTGCATCAGCTCCCTTTCTTACAACATGCTTTATCCTCTCAGTCTTCAGGGAAAGTTCAAGAAGCATCTCGTAAATAAGTGATTCATACCACCGGCCTTCGGCAGCCCTCATCTGCGAAATGTCCTCTGAAAACAGCTGTCCCTTTTCTATCTTCTTAAGATGCCTGATTGCTTTTCTTGCAATCGCCCTGCCGGGCTTTTTCTTTGAAAAATTGGCATTAAGCCACGTTAACAAATCCATCTGCTTTTTTAACCCGTATCAAATAAGACATATCTCCGGCAAAAACCGGATATTCCGGCACTTTATATATTTTATTGCAATAATTCACCTGTGAAATGCCTCCGGACAGCCAAAATTCATTTTTTTGGCCCCCACTGCACTTTAGCTACGATCTTTTACGGGACAAATTCTTTTATATGACTTCCCTTTGACTGAAAATCCCGGTGTGCAGAAAAAAATCTCCCGGATAATTCCCTGCCGAGAAGGCAGAAATTACGCCAGAACCATTATTCTGCGAGTAAGACTTTTATGTACCCTCTGTTCGTGAAACTGCAGCACCTCAAAATGCTTTGATGCAATCTCACGGATATCAACATGGGTCACGACAACAGCCCGTTTTCCCCTCTTTAAGACGCGCCGCATCTCACTTAATGAATCGTTATAAAGCGCACTCATCGATTCCGCTTTTATACAGACCGACTGACCATATGGAAGATCGGTTACTACCGAATCAACAGAACAGTCTGTTATAGGGAGTTTAGTTGAATCAACTTTTAATACCTCTGCAACGGGTAGGTTTTCAAGGCAGCCCTTAAGCATAAAAAGGTCCATATCAGCTCCGATTACGCGGTTTTTCAAAAGACTCGCCTCCAGAAGAACGCCCCCGGTGCCGCAGAAAGGATCAAGCAGGGTCTCATTCTCCTTTATCATGGCAAGATTTACAAGAGTGCGTGCAAGAATAGGCATCATAACACCGGGGTGAAAAAACGCTCTTCTCATAGGATTACGGTATTCAAACCCTCCCCTGTCGATTCTGTAGATTACTTCCCCGAAATAACACTTGTCCCCGGAAAAAACCGCGCGAAACTCACGTCCGGGATTTGACAAAGACACATGCCCTTTTATGTGCGCCCCTATGCATTTCTCCAGAGACAACTGCGAGTCGCGGATGACAGTATCGCTTATTTTTTTGACACGCCCTGCAAATGAAACTTCAGAGACTATAGAAAGAGAATCAAGCATTTCTATAAAGGATTCGGCTGAAGCATAACATTCACCGAGGTAATTCATCACGCAGTGCGTCATTGCGAGACGTTTCGCTGCATACCGGTCAGGGCATTCCATTACCGCGACCTGCATACCCCTCTCAAGTATCTTTCCCGTGCATTCCGCTTCGGCATAAGGGAGTGTCGGGTGCTCACCGGATAATTCAAAAATGAGTTTCATACAAGACTTATAAGTTAGAACTTCATGAGGCTAAAATAGAGAGTATAAAAAAATTCATATCAAAAAAGGAATGGATTTCCCGATTTCATTTTTTCAGGAAATCCGAGAAAAACCCGCCTTTTTTACCGCCCTTTCCTTTTTTTTTGGATTCTATCTCAACAATGCGGTTGTAAAGCTCTTTTTCCTCATCGCCGATATTTTTGGGAATCTCTATCTTTACCCTGACAAGAAGATCTCCCGGCCTTCCCCTTCTCTTTATGCCTTCGCCGGGAATTTTAAGCGCAGTCCCGTGCTGAACACCGGCAGGTATCTTCAGCTCCACGTTGCGGCCGTCAATGGTCTCTATACTGACCTTTGATCCGACTGCAGCGCTTGCAGCCGAAACTTCTACGCTTGTTTCAAGATTTTCGCCAACACGCCTGAAATTTTCATCAGGAAGAACTTCAACCTCTATGAAAAGGTCTCCGTTCGAAGCGCCTGGATCGCCTGCCTCTCCATAGCCTTCCATTCTAAGACGCATCCCTGTCTCAATTCCGGCGGGGATGGTAACCGTAATGGTCCGTTTTACCCTTGTATGACCCGAACCGCCACAGGCTTTGCAGCGTTCCTCGGGAATCTTCCCGCGTCCGCCACACTGGGAACAGGTAGTCATACTGACAAAATTCCCAAAAGGAGTTCTGTTTTCACGTTTTTCCTGACCGCTACCGCCGCAGCGCGGACAGGTACGGACTTTTTTAGTTTTGCTTCCCGTACCGTCACATTCAGGACAGGGTTCGGTATGCATGACGTCAACGTCACGGCTTGTTCCAAGTGCCGCATCCTTAAGCGATATCTGCATCCTCATCAGGAGGTCTGCGCCTGTCTGCGGGCCTCTCGGGCCACGTCTCGAGCCGCCGGCACCCCCGAAGAACGCATCGAATATATCGCCGAATCCTCCAAAGTCAGAACTGAAACCGGCTCCCCCGAATCCTCCTCCGGTATACTGGCCTTTGGAAGCGTTGGTAAAGGTTTCATGACCCATACGGTCATACTGGGTTCTCTTCTGCTTGTCGGAGAGGACACTGTAAGCCTCGTTTATCTCCTTAAACTTCTCTTCAGCGCCCTCTTCCTTGCAGATGTCAGGATGATACTTCTTTGTCAGGGTGTGGTAAGCCTTTCTAATCTCCTGATCAGTCGCACTTTTCGGAACATTCAGGATTTCATAGTAGTCTTTCGCACCCATTGTTTACTCCGACGAATTTAGTCCTTCTTTTTGTCGTCTTTAACTTCGTAGTCAGCGTCGACAACATTATCGTTTTCTGCACCTTTGCTCTCGCCGCCTTCGCCTTCCTTCGCCTTTGAAGCTTCGGCTTCGGCTGCAGCCTTCTGGTACATCTTGGTCGAAGCCGCAAAGACACTTTCGGTCAGTTCGTCAACGTCCTTTTTGATTGCCTCCAGATCGGTTCCTTCGGCAGTCTTCTTGACTTTCTCAACGCCCTCTTCAATTTTATTGACATCCTCAGAGTCCAGCTTGTCTTTGCTCTCCTTAAGGAGTTTTTCCGCGGCGAATAACGCGTTGTCGGCGCTGTTTCTGATCTCAATCTCTTCACGCTTCTTCTTGTCTTCCTCTTCAAAGTCCCTGGACTTCTTTACCATCTCTTCAATTTCCTTCTCAGAGAGGCGCTTGTCTCCGGAGATTGTTATAGCCTGGCTGTTTCCTGTTCCAAGGTCTTTTGCCGAGACATTTATTATGCCGTTTGCATCGATATCAAACGTTACCTCTATCTGCGGGATTCCGCGGGGCGCAGGTGGAATTCCTGTAAGCTGGAACTTTCCGAGTGTGAAGTTGTCCGCTGCAAGGGCACGCTCTCCCTGGACAACATGAATCTCAACGCTTGTCTGGTTGTCAGCGGCAGTCGTGAATATCTGGCTCTTTTTTGTAGGGATTGTAGTGTTTCTCTCGATAAGCTTTGTTGCAATGCCACCCATCGTCTCGATTGAGAGAGTGAGAGGTGTTACATCAAGAAGCACAACGTCCTTTGCCTCACCTGTAAGGACTCCGCCCTGGATTGCAGCGCCCACTGCCACACACTCGTCAGGATTTATGCCCTTGTCAGGATCTTTTCCGATAAGTGCACGAATTCTCTCCTGCACAAGCGGGACACGTGTTGAACCTCCGACAAGAAGGACATGGTCAATGTCGCTGTTGGTCAGGTTTGCATCCTCCATTGCCTGCTTTACAGGTGCTATTGTCCTGTCGACAAGAGGAGTTATGAGCTGCTCAAACTTTGCACGTGTTAAGTCCATATCCAGAAACTTCGGCCCTGTCGAATCAGTCGTAATATAAGGCAGGTTGATGTTTGTCTTCTGGACTGAGGAAAGCTCTTTCTTGGCGTTTTCAGCCGCGTCACGGATACGCTGCATTGCCATTTTGTCCTTTGAAAGGTCGATTCCATCCTGCTTTTTGAACTCTTCTACGATGTAGTCCATAACAAGCTTGTCGAAGTCGTCCCCTCCGAGGTGGTTGTCACCTGCGGTTGCCTGAACTTCAAAGACACCGTCGCCGATTGTAAGAATCGAAACATCAAACGTTCCGCCGCCGAGGTCGAATACCAGTATAGTCTTGTCCTCTTCCTTGTCAATACCGTATGCAAGAGCACTTGCCGTAGGCTCATTTATGATACGCATTACGTCAAGGCCGGCTATTTTTCCGGCATCCTTTGTTGCGTTCCTCTGGGCGTCGTTGAAATACGCAGGAACCGTAATGACGGCCTTTTTTATTTCGTCACCGAGGTAACTCTCAGCATCTACCTTCAGTTTCTGAAGGATCATAGCGGAAATTTCCTGCGGGGTGTATTCCTTGCCGTCGATCTTTACCTTTTTGTCAGTTCCCATCTGACGTTTTATAGAGATTATTGTGCGGTCAGGATTTGTTACAGCCTGGCGCTTGGCGACGTTTCCTACAAGACGCTCTCCGTCTTTTGAAAACGCCACAACAGACGGAGTGGTACGTCCTCCTTCTGCATTCGGGATGACTACAGGTTTTCCGCCCTCCATAATTGACATACATGAGTTTGTTGTACCAAGATCAATTCCTAAAACTTTATTAGAAGTCATATTATTGCTCCTCCTTTTTTTCGTTTTTTCCGTTAGATACCGCCACTTTGGCGCATCTGATTACTTTATCCTTAATGCAGTAGCCACGCTGGACTTCGTCTATAACCGTCCCCTCTTCACAGTCGGAAGGAATATAGGCTATTGCTTCATGTTTTTGCGGATTGAATTTTTCGTTTAGCGATTCTATGGGAGATATGGAATTGTTTGCAAGAATTTTTCTGAGAATTTTCTGGATCTGCTCGACTCCCTCACGAAGTGAGGTGTCATCTGACCCCAGTGCCCGTTCAATGTTGTCGACGACTTCAAGAATCTCAACTGCAAAATGTTCAACCGCACGCTCTACACGTTCGGATGATTCCCTGGCGCTTCTTTTCCTGAAATTGTCAAAGTCTGCCGCAAGGCGCAGATACCTGTCATTAAGACTTTTAATTTCCGCCAGGAGCTCTTCTTCCCGCGAAATTTTTTTCTCTTCAGGATTCTCTTTTTTAGCATCCTCAGGACTTTTCTTGGCCTCTTCACCTGCCTGAGATTTTTTCACCGTCTCTTCGACAGGCACTTTTTTCTCAGGGTTCTCATCATTCATTCCTTTATTCTCCTATAAACTGCTGTAATTACTAGTTATACCATACTAGATGGTCTAAAGTTCTATATAAATATTTTTGTCAGTCTGTTTGCAGTTCTATATATACTTTCTTTGCCCATACAAAATAATTCAGGGATATTAAACAGAAAATCTACAAAAAAGGATCACAGGATTTAAAGCCTTTATTTTAGAAATAAACCATAATGCTTACAGTATAAAGAGAATAATTTATGTAAAAAAACAGCTGTTAAAAGAGTCCTGACAGATCCGAAGCAAAGGAGCAGAATATTTTGGTTGTCTCACATAAGCGCAGATAAGCACATACAAAAAAATCAGAAATATCTCAAAAATACTCTTAACATTACTTTAAGAAAACTTCCGAAATAATTCTGTTCACACCACATTTTTATTTAGGATTTGCCTGCATCTTATTCAAAAAAAACTGTTTTCAGAACCCCCTAACTGCATTACCTTATTCTGATTTTAGCTCCAATAATATTACAATGAAATATGCACTTCTCTCGGTCTGGGACAAGACCGGCATAACCGAACTTGCTGAGTGCCTCGTAAAAAACGGCTACACTGTTCTAAGCTCAGGAGGCACAGCAAAAACCCTCAGGAACGCCGGAATAAACGTAACTGAAGTATCCGAATACACAGGGGCACCGGAGATGATGGACGGACGTGTAAAGACCCTGCACCCGAAAATCCACGGCGGCCTTTTAGGAAGGCGGGGAATTGACGATGAAGTGATGAAGAAAAACGGCATCAACGGAATTGACATCCTTGCTGTAAACCTCTACCCGTTCGAGGAGATGTCATCCAAAAAAATGCCGTTAAAAGAACTCGTTGAGTACATCGACATAGGAGGACCTGCAATGATTAGAGCTGCGGCAAAAAACTTCAGTGATGTCGCAGTCGTAATCGACCCGAAAGATTACGGCATGCTTGAGAAGGCCATATCATCAGGCAATGACCTTACTGAAGCCAACAGGCTGAACCTTGCTAAAAAGGTCTTTGCAAGGACGGCTTCATACGACGCCGCAATCTCAAACTACCTATATTCCCTAGAATCAGAACTTCCCGAGGTCTACACGGTTCAGTTCAGGAACGGAAGAGCCTTAAGATACGGTGAAAACCCGCACCAGAAGGCGTCAGTCTACGGGGAAACTGGAATCGCCGGACAGACCACTCTCCAGGGCAAAGAGATGTCATACAACAACTACCTTGACGTTGACGCGGCAGTAAGCCTCATGAGAGAGTTTGACGAAACGGCGGCAGTCATAGTAAAGCACAACAACCCGTGCGGGGTCTCACTGGGTGACACACCTCTTGAAGCATATAAAAAAGCAAGGGACGTCGACCCTGTCTCGGCATACGGCGGCATTGTGGCTCTTAACAGACCTGTTGAAGCGGACGTCGCAAAAGAGCTTGCATCCACATTCATAGAGGTAGTCATTGCACCTTCATACTCGGACGAAGCTATGGAGATAATGAAGGTTAAAAAGAACATGCGTGTCCTGATTCTGCCGGAAGAAAAAGATACAAAGTCGGTAAGGACAATCGACGGCGGAGCCCTTGTCCAGATAACGCCGAAAGACATCAAAGAGAACTGGGAAGTCGTATCCGAACGCGAGCCGACACAGGACGAGATAGAAGGCATGAAGCTTGCAATGAAAATCTGCAAGCACACAAAGAGCAATGCCGTTGTCTTTGCAAACAAAAAATCCGCTCTTGCAATAGGTGCAGGACAGATGAACAGGGTAAACTCAGCTGAAATTGCCGTCAGAAAGGCAAACTCCTCTCTTAAGGGATCGGTTGTTGCATCCGACGCGTTCCTCCCGTTTGCAGACACACTTGAAGTGGCGGCAAAAGCCGGTGCAACGGCACTTCTCCAGCCGGGAGGATCAATCCGCGACAAGGAAGTTATAGATGCCTCCAACCGCCTCAATGTCGCGATGGTGTTTACCGGGATCAGATATTTCAGACACTAATCCGTTTTTTACCTTTTTTTCACTCAGTCAGACCTTAAAAATATGCTTTAAAACGATCGTGTTATATGCTAGCATGCTGCAAATTAGCATAGTAATATGTTTGGTCTGCCGACAATAACCGTCTTAAGCGTAGCTTTAGGGACGGGAATAATAGTTCTGGCTCTTTTATACTGGAGCCTTTCATTCAGGGAGGTCGAAGAGTGACATTCGATTTGGCAACTATTGCAATAATAGCTGTTTATGCAGTTGGGTTAATTCTCATAGGTAGCTGGGCATCAAAAAAAGTCCATAACACCGAGGACTATATACTCGCCGGGAGGTCCCTGGGCTTCTGGGTCTTCACAATTCTCATGGTCGCATCGGTGTGCAGCGGAATGACTCTTGTAGGGGTCTCTGCATTCGGCTACACCTCGGGGTGGCCCGGAATATGGGAGCAGCTTGCAGTGCCCCTCGCGGCATCCTTTGCAATCATAGTATTCGGTGTAAAACTTCATTACATTGGAAAAAATGCAGGATACATGACTGTAGAGGACTATTTTGCCCAGAGGTTCGAAAGCCCGAGAGCAATAAGGGGAATCACGGCAGTTGCAGGAATCGTAGTGTCGATGATATACCTTGTCGGTCAGTATACCGCTATAAGCATAGTTCTGGTATGGCTCTTCAACATAGACCACAGGGTGGCACTGATAATTGCAGCGGTCATAATTACAGTGTATACCGTTATAGGAGGTCTTTACGCGGTTTCGTGGACAACCCTCATCCAGGGAGGGCTTCTTATCGCAGGTGTCCTCATAATGACACCACTTGTAATCTTTGCAGCAGGAGGTCTTGAGCACATAAACGAAGTTCTAGCCTCGGTAGACCCGAATATGGTTCAGCCTTTCTACCCGGCAGCGTACGCCTCATATGCATACTGCACACCTGAATTTCTGGTATCGTTCGTTATAATGCTGACAGTAGGCCTTGCATGCGCACCGCATGTCGTAAACAATGTCCTTGCGGCAAAGAAGGAAAAATTCTTCAAATGGGCTCCCCTGGCGGCATTTCTGATATATCTTGTAGTGATGTTTCTCGTAAAGTTCGCAGGCTTCGCGGTAAGGGCGCTTGTAGAGGAGGGAAAACTTGTTCTCCCTACAGCTGTAAATGCTCAGGACTTCGCCTTTATGTACGGGGTCCAGTATGCCGTTCCAAACCTTGTAATCTGGGCTTTTTTTGCGGTCATCGTCCTTGCGGCCGTCATGTCAACGACAGACAGGCTAATGCTCACAATAGGAACCATGTTTTCATGGGATATATACAAAAATCTCCTAAGACCGGATGCAACCGACAGGCAGGTCTTAAGATTAAGCCAGATCTGTGTGGTTGTCGTTGCAATAGTTTCAATTCTACTTGCGTTCAACCCGCCCGAGATGCTTGCATTCCTGATATGGATGGGAATCGGAGTAATGCTGTCTACTTTTGCAGTCCCGTTCCTCGCAGGGCTTTACTGGAGGCGTGCAACAAAGGAAGGTGCAATCGCTGCAGTCCTGACAGGTCTTGTTACGTCAGGAATGTTCGGGTATTATTACCAGTACATAGACAAACTTCCTATGCACTTTTCAATATACTCGTTCGCCTGTGCAATAATAGCGATGATTGTCGTAAGCCTCATTACACCGAAGAACTCGGAAGAGGTTCTGGACAAGACCCTAACAGGATTTTATATCCAGCCTAAAAACCAGCAATAAAATATTTTTTAGAAAAACCATCTGAACAGGTAGGCCAGAGTTACACTTACTCAGACGGATTATTTACCTTTTTTTATCAGTAATCTGCCAGCGTTTAAGCGTGCTTTAAACACAAATCTCAAGCACAGGTAAGACACAGGGAGTGCCGGCTTTTCTTTCACACCGCATGGCTATGACTTATACCATAAACCGGCAAGAGTTAAAACAGTCGACGGCTGATGACAGAAACTGCAGAGGACAGAATAATACTTCATATCGACATGGACTGCTTTTACGCATCCGTTGAGGTCAGGGAGAACCAGAAACTCAGGGGACTTCCAGTGATAATAGGTGCCGACCCAAAAGGGGGCGACGGAAGGGGTGTCGTAAGCACATGCTCATATGAGGCACGTGACTATGGCGTGCACTCGGCTATGCCCATCTCAACGGCGTACAGGATGTGCCCCAAAGGCATATTTCTGCCGGTAAACTTCTCTTTATACAAAAAAGTCTCGGAAAGCGTAATGGAGATTCTCAGGAAATATTCCGACAAATTTGAACAGGTAAGTATAGACGAGGCTTACCTTGATTTAAGCTGCAAAGGCTCTTTTTCCGATGCTGAAAAAACTGCAAAAGAGATTAAAGAAAGAATCTTTCAAAAGGAGAGAATTACCTGCTCGGCCGGGATAGGCCCGTCAAAAGTAGTCGCAAAGATAGCATCTGATTTCCAAAAACCTGACGGGGTAACTGTAGTAAGACCTGAAGAAGTCACCTCTTTTCTAAACCCCATGCCAATAGGAAAAATTCCAGGCATAGGGAAGAAAACATCAAAAATACTTTCAGGAGCAGGAATTTCAACAGTCCGTGACCTTCTGGACTATGACATCCAGAAACTCATCTCGCTTCTCGGGCGTCATGCAGCGGACCTGAAAGAGATTGCCTCGGGAAATGATACAAGAGACGTCAGAAAAAGAGAATCACGAAAATCAATAGGAAAAGAAAAGACATATTCCTCGGATACAAAGGACAAAGACCTGATACTAAAGACGGCCGAACAGATATGCAGTGAAGTTAAAAAAGCCGTTTCCTCCAGAAAAATAAGATTCAGGACGGTGACAGTCAAAATAAGATATGCCGGATTCATAACCAATACAAGATCAAAGACTCTTGTCCGTCACACTTTCGACAGCTCCGTGATTGATGAAAATGCAAAAGAGCTCATCTCAAAATACCTTGACACTACAAAACCTGTACGGCTTATAGGGGTATCGGTATCCGGTTTTGACTCCCCAAAAAGCATACAGACAACAATGTCAGAGTATATGTGAATTCCAAAATTCCTGATAAAAAATAACGGCCTTCTATGAAAGAAGTAAAAAAATAAACATGGAAAAAATAAAACGGGATTTCAGGTCTTTTTAGGACTGAAACAATCCTAACGGATTGCTTTTCTTGCAGGTTCAAACGATATTTCATTACCGCGTATTGTCGCATTATTCATGGCCCTGTGAACCTCAGGGGCATATTTTTCAGGAACTTCAACAAACGAAAAGTCATTAAGTATGTTTATTGCCCCTATAAGACTTCCCTGAATTTTTGCCTCTCCTGCAATTGCACCGACAATGTCACCGGGGCGGATACCTTTTGATTTGCCGATGTTTATAAAAAACCTGACCATTCCGGGCTCTCCGCCGGTATTTAAAAAGTCAACAGACTGCTCTTCCTTGTGACCTGATGGCAATTCATGACTGTTGTCCTCCATATGAAGCTTAATCAGAGCCGCCGAAATATCGGTCAGGGTGAAGTCCTCGTCCATCAGCCTTTCCACATGGGGAGTATATGCGGAGAGGTCACTTTCTGTCATAACATTCCGCACTTTGTCAAGGAACCTTTCGATGCGGCAGTTTTCAACATCCCTTGTGCTCGGAGGGGATACACGTCTTATTTTGACTCTCGCAAGTCTCTGGATCATACGCAGTTTTTCGGTCTCCCTAGGCCCTACAAACGTATATGCACGCCCGGTCTTTCCGGCCCTTCCCGTACGTCCGATTCTGTGGACATAATACTCTACGTCCTGCGGGACATCATAGTTGTATACAGTATCGATATCCTCGACATCAATGCCTCTTGCAGCTACATCGGTTGCTATCAAAATATCTATTGAACCGTTCCTGAACTTGCCCATAACGCGGTCCCTTAAACTCTGCTTCATATCACCATGGAGGCCTTCGGCAAAATAACCCCTGGAGTGAAGTGATGACGAGAGCTCATCAACCCTCTTTTTTGTGTTGCAGAATATCATTGAGAGACCCTGACCGCTGATATCAATAAGACGGCACAGGACATCGAGCTTGTCCCTTTCGCGGACTTCTATATACGACTGTTCAATAAGAGGAACGGTCAGCTCTTTCGGGTTTAGTTTCAAAAATTCAGGGTTCTTCTGGAATGCCTTTGATATTTTAAGAATCGGTCTCGGCATTGTCGCCGAAAACAGAATTGTCTGACGCTCTTTAGGTGCGTATTCAAGAATTGCCTCAAGGTCTTCCTTAAATCCCATATCAAGCATCTGGTCGGCCTCGTCAATGACAACAATCGATACCGATGACAGGTTAAGTGTACCTCTTCTGAGATGGTCCATTACCCTTCCCGGAGTTCCGACGACAACATGAACTCCACGTTTCAGGACAGAGATCTGGCGTTCTATGGGCTGACCGCCGTATATCGGGAGAACCCTGACGTCATCGCGGTACTTCAGAAGCCTGTTGAACTCCTCTGCAATCTGGATGGTAAGTTCTCTTGTAGGTGAAAGAACGATTGTCTGGACACTGCAGCTTTTCGTGTCCAGTTTTTCGATGACAGGTATTGCAAAAGATGCAGTTTTTCCGGTTCCAGTCTGGGCCTGGCCTGTAACGTCACGTCCCTGCATGATAAGAGGAATTGAAAGCTGCTGTATTGGAGTGGGTTCTTCAAACCCCATATCTTCTATTGCCTTTAATATTTCTTTGGAAATATTCAGTTCACTAAATTTTAAAAAAGTGTCCATTCTTATTATTATAAGGCGCACAAACTATTTTATATTTGGGGGAGGGCAAGATATTTTAGAATATTAGACATTTAGAGATTAATTTGGCATTTAAGGGAGTTAATCCAATTTTTTGTCTGAGTCTGCTGTTTTAGCAGGCACATAATTTCACATGATGAATATCTAAAAAAACAGGTATTTTAAAAGATTTTTCAGATAATCTCAAATATTTACATTTTTTTAAGTTTACGAATGTATCAGACATCCAAAATACGCAGGTTCAAATCCATGCGCTTCTCCGTCTGCTACTCCTTCCATCCCCTGCAGCCGATAAGGGGAACAAACCTTACATTGCCATGGTGCGTCAGTACCGGTTTTCCATCTTCTATTTTTATCTTAATAAGCTCCTGATAAGACAGACTGCCTACAGGTGCGACAAGTCTTCCGCCTTCATTTAAAAATTCAAACAGATATTCAGGAATATCAGGGGATGCCGCTGTAACAATAACCGCATCAAAATGACCAAACTTTTCGGGAATATTCGTTCCATCACCTAAAAAGACCCTTACATTGTTTATTCCGGAATTTTTCAGGTTTTCCTGTGAAACCGGAATAAGCTCTTTTATCCTCTCAAAAGAGACAACTTCCAATGCGGTCTTCGATATCACCGCCGCCTGGTAGCCGGAGCCTGTGCCGATTTCAAGGACACGATCATAAGGCGACAACTCAAGAAGTTCAGTCATAAAAGCTACAATATAAGGCTGCGATATCGTTGCACCCATTCCAATTGGAAGAGGTCTGTCATCGTATGCAAATTCACGTAATTTTTCCGGCACAAAAAGATGCCTGAAAACCTTCGCCATTGCAATAAGAACATTCTTATCTGCAACACCCCTTGCCTCAACCTGGTTTTTCACCATTGCTATCCTTTTTTTCTGATAATCAGGACTGTCACAGAAAGAATTCCCGGGCATAATAAGAGCTACTGATAATTTTCATTGTATATCAATCATTGTCATGAGAATGATAAGTGCAAAAGAGAAGGTCTGGAATTTACATATAGGCAGGATGCCTGAAAGCCGGAAGAGACATCAGTGAAACGTAAATAAAAAAAGATTTTTTTATTATTGATTTATTCCTGTTTTCTGCCTTATTTATCTTGCAAAAGCACTTCTTCCTGCAAAGCGGGCAGAGTCTCCCATCTCTTCTTCTATTCTTAAGAGCTGGTTGTACTTTTCTATTCTCTCACCCCTTGCAGGTGCCCCCGTCTTAATCTGGCCTGTCCCCATTGCAACCGAAAGGTCGGCTATAAACGAATCCACAGTTTCACCGCTCCGGTGAGAGATCATGGCACCCCATTTGTTCTTCTGCGCAAGTCTTATCGCATCAATAGTCTCGGAAACCGTTCCTATTTGATTAAGCTTTATCAGAACCGCGTTTGCGACCCCTTTTTCTATCCCCGTCTCAATTCTTTTCACGTTTGTAACAAAGAGGTCGTCTCCTACAAGCTGGACTTTATCCCCTATTGCTGATGTAAGCATCTTCCAGCCGTCCCAGTCATCCTCTGAAAGACCGTCCTCTATTGAGACTATCGGGTATTTTTCGCACAGGGTTTTGTAATACTCCACCATCTCTTCTGCCGTAAGCTTTTTTCCCTCAGTTTTAAGTTCGTAAAGACCGTCTTTGTACAACTCACTCGATGCAGGGTCAAGAACTATTCCTATATCATCACCGGGCCTATAACCTGCCCTTTCTATAGCTTCCACAATAAGCTTCAGGGGCTCCTCGTTAGAAGGAACTTTCGGCGCAAATCCTCCCTCGTCGCCTACTCCGGTCGAATCACCCTTCTCTTTCAGGAGGACCTTTAAAACATGGTAGACTTCGGCACCCCATCTCAAAGACTCCTTAAATGATGGTGCCCCGTAAGGTGCAATCATGAACTCCTGCAGGTCTGCGCCCTGCCAGTTTGCATGTGCACCCCCGTTCATGATATTCATGCACGGGACCGGAAGAACGGCGTCGGCAGGATTTCCAAGATACTTCCAAAGCGGAAGGCCGCGTGAAGCCGCACCGGCCCTTGCAACAGCCATTGAAACAGTAAGCATCGCATTGGCACCAAGACTTCCCTTGTTTTCGGTTCCGTCAAGCTCAATCATGGATTCATCAACAGACCTCTGATCCGTTGCGTCCATACCGGCAACTTTGGCTGATATTTTATTATTCACGTTAAAGACAGCATTCAGGACTCCTTTCCCGCCGAAACGGTTTTTGTCCCCGTCCCTTAACTCGACAGCCTCGTGAATTCCCGTAGACGCTCCTGACGGGCATGCGGCACGCCCGGCAACGCCGCACTCAAGAATTACATCAGCCTCCACAGTGGGATTTCCCCTTGAATCCAGAATCTCTCTTCCTTTTACAGATTTTATTGCAGTATCCATGTCCATATCTCCAGATGTCACCAGATTTAGGTAAATATTTGCAAGGAAAATGAAAAAGCCTTACGACATTGGATTAAGGTAAACACAGTAAGAGTTTGGAGAGATGCTTTCGTCAACAGACTTTTGTAAACCCAAATTCCAATTAATACTGTGAAGACTGCAATACTTGGCGGCGGCCTTACGGGAATTGCACTCGCCCGGATGCTGAACGAACACGGAGAAGACGTAACGGTTTTTGAAAAAGAGGATAAAACGGGGGGATTGTGCCGTTCAAACACTGAAGACGGCTTTACTTTTGATACGGGCGGCTCCCATATCATATTCAGCCGTGACAAGGAAGTAAACGACTTCATGTGTGATGTTCTGGGTGAAAACAAGGACAAAAGGAACAGAAATACCAAGATCTTTTTTAAAGGAAGATATGTAAAATACCCTTTTGAAAACGGTCTTTACCAACTCCCGCCCGAAGACCGCTTCTTCTGCATCAACGAGTTTGTAAAAAACCTGATAGCCCTTGAAAAGGGGGAGTTAAAGGAGCCTGAAAACTTTAAGGAATGGATATACCACACATTCGGCAAAGGAATAGCAGAGTCCTACATGGTTCCGTACAACGAAAAGATATGGAACTTTCCGGCAGACAAAATGTCGATGCACTGGGTCGACGGCCGTATACCAAGACCCCCCGTAGAAGATATAATCAAGTCTGCAATTGGAATAGAGACTGAAGGGTATACCCACCAGTCAGTATTCACTTACCCTGTATACGGCGGCATAGAAGCCCTTACAGACGCTTTAAAAGAGCCTGTTTCAGGCAGGATTATTACCGGTTTTCCGGTCACCTCGGTCAAAAGGACTGACAGGGGTTTTCTTGTCGGAAACGGTAAAGATGAATACCTATTTGACAAAGTCATCTCAACACTGCCACCGGAGACTCTCATAAAATGCCTGCAAAACGTCCCTCAAAATGTTTCCGGGGCGTGCACAAACCTGAAATACAACTCCATTGCCTGTGTTGGAATCGGTGTTAAAGGAAGCCTTAACGATATATCCTGGCTTTATATCCCGCAGAAAGAGCCTGGAAAGTTCAACAGGATATCATTCCCGTCAAATTATTCGACTGAGGTCGCACCTAAAGGATGCTCGTCTGTTCTTGCGGAAATAACGTATAATGAAGGCGATGAAGTCTCAAAAATGTCCGATCAGGACCTTATCAGGCACGTAACCGGGGGTCTTGAAGATATGGGAATTATTAATGAGAACAACGAGGTTGTATATTCACGCGTCTTCAGGTTTGAGTATGCTTATGTTGTCTACGATCTCGACTACCTGATAAATGTCAGAATTATGAAGGATTACGTGAATTCCGAAGGAATAGACCTTGTCGGGAGATTTTCGGAATTTGAATATATCAATATGGACGGGTGCATCAGGCACGTCCTTGATTACGTGAAAAAAAACTTTCCAGACGCCCGTTAATCCTGAAAAAAGAGCATAAATTTTTATAGATACTCCTGTTTTATCTATAAATGAAAATATCGGGAAGAACCGGAAAAAGTCCGGCCCTTATCCTTCTGGTCGTTGGAACAGGGTTATTTATGGACGGACTTGACGGGGCGATAGTAAATATATCCCTCCCGCAGATTGCGGAAGGCTTCAGCTCCGGTCTTGGTATGGCCTCACTTGTCCTGACCATATATCTTGCTGCATTAAGCAGCCTCATGATAATATTTGCAAAATCGCTGTACTTCCTCGGGACAAAAAAAGTCTACATCTCAGGTCTCGCTCTTTTTACAGTGTCCTCGTTTCTCTGTACATTGTCATGGGATATTGAGTCACTGATTTTATTCAGGGCACTCCAGGGAGCAGGTGCCGCTATGATTGCACCTTCCGCAATAGCCGCCGTCGCAATCCATGTCGGTGAATCCAAAAGGGCAAGATCATTCGGGATAATTGCGGCAGTAGCATCTCTTGCGTATACAATAGGTCCGGTCGTGGGAGGACTTCTCACTGAATACCTCAACTGGCACTGGATTTTTCTTATTAACATACCCATAGGAACAGCAGGAATCCTTCTTGCAGCATACCTGCTTCCGGCCGACAAAACAGAGATATTTGACAGACAAAAATTTGATTATACAGGTTCCTGCCTCTTCTTCGTTGCCATGAACCTGTTCATCCTGCCTCTTGGATTTTTGGGATCTTCTCAGGCAGGTCTCCTAAAACCGGTATTTCTTACTGCATTGTCTGCCATATTGTTCATAATATTTGCATTTGCCGAGACTAAAGCATTAGATCCGGTCATAGATTTTTCAATGTTTAAAAACAGAGACTTCTCATATTCAACGGTTGCATATACTCTGGTGATGCTTATATACGGCGGTCTTTTCCTTATTCTCCCGTTTTATCTGGAAGATATCCTTGGAAAAAGCACAGGTCAGGCAGGACTTTACCTCCTTATACCTTCCTTTTTAATAACTGTATTAAGTCCTGTGAGCGGGTACTTTGCAGACAAAAAAGGTGAAAGAATTATTTCCGTTATATCATCTGTCGTGTTTACGGCGTCTTTTGCAATAATCCTTCTTACATTCAGCCAAAACAGTATATTCTGGTTAATTTTCGCCCTTATTATTACCGGTATCGGGTGCGGGTCTTTTTTGAGCGCAGGTTCAAGCAGAATAATAGAGCACTCAGCCGAAGACAAAAAGGAGATGGCTTCAGGAATCATGAGCACTTCCATATACCTGGGAACAGCCCTCGGAACTTCTCTTTTTGCAGCCATATTTGAATTTTTTTCCGGAGGGGTCGCGCAGTCGGCAACGGTCACCTCAAATGCCACATTTATGAAAGGATTCAATGCAGCTGTATTTGCCGGTCTTTTGTTCTGTATAATTATCGTTTTAACATCTTATATGGCAAAAGACAAAAAGTCCGCCACAAACTAAGGAAACATCTTTTTTTCACGGGAAGCAGTTATCAGAATAATTAATCCGTATTAAAGGACAACTGAATTAGAACAAATGTCTCCAAAAATTTCAGTTGTCATCCCGGCATTCAACGAAGAGGAAAACATCACACCCTGCCTAAAATCACTTTGCAGCCAGACAATTCCAAGAGACGAATATGAGCTGATTGTGGTCGACGGAAATTCCAAGGACAAGACCAGAGAATATGCAAAAGAACTTGCAGATACTGTAATTATCCAGACAAGCAGTCGGGTGGGCGGTGCAAGAAACGACGGTGTTGCTCTTGCAAAGGCAGACATTGTAGCAACAACTGACGCAGACTGCATAATTCCCCAAAACTGGCTTGAATTAACTCTTAAGGCATTTGAAAAGGACGAAAAAATCGTCCAGCTGTACGGAACGGTTTATCCTCTTGAACCGGGCATTAAATTCAGGTTTTACCTTGCCCTTGCAAATATATTTTCAAGGCTTGGGTATTATACGCATACACTATATTATACTCTGGGGTGCAACACGGCCTTTAAAAAAGAGGTTTTTGAAAAGATACGCGGGTATAAATGCATAGACGCCGGAGACGACCTCGAAATAGCCCAGAGAATGAGAAAAATTGGTAAAGTGAAGCTTGACCCGAAAGTAAAGGTTAAGTTTTCGATGCGAAGATACGTCCAGTTCGGGACTCTGAGATCGCTTTACATCTGGCTATATATCGTTTTGAGGGGCGGGGAGTCGGACAAATACACATACGCCGGTAAAGTGTACAAATAAGATTTCAGATACTGCTTTTTAAATATTCATGAAGACCCCCCAAAAGGAATCCAGTTGGCAATAAAAGATATTTCATTTCGTTTTTTACCGAACAATTTCGCAATATATTAACTCCGCGGCCTTCAAAGAAATATTACCAAAAGAAGAAATAATCTATTAGTATTCCAAGGTTGGATGCAGGATGAGTCTGAAACTTTCAGGACAAGTAAAATGGTTCGTTGTAATTTCAGCGGTTATTACAATAGTTCTGGTAAATATTCTAATACTGACTGCTCAGGACAACAACCAATATAATTCTGAGCCGCTCAGCAGGCCGGAATGGTTTGCACCATATGGTCTGATTATTGAAGATGAAGATGTTATTTTTCCGGTTATCACATATGACAACACTTCAGGCAGTTTCATTGTCGTCAACCAGGAGAAATGCAACATACCTGTATATGTCGAAAATTTATTCAGTAAAGACCTGTCTGACCCGGATAACCGGGAAAATCTGTGGTATACTCCGAACATATCCATCAAGAACAATAAACTGGGAATAGACTACCTGATATACGACGGTACAGGCGTCGACTGCGGATATGCCGAATTTAATGTGACATTAAAGGCATACGAGATAAAATCGAACTGCATTGATGCAGGCAACGTTATTACAGGCCCTGATATTGACTATGACGACGGGTTAACCGTTTATACAGGCAGAATAAATGTTTCAGACCTGAAAAACGGAGAATACAGGGAATACAGAATTATTTCAGACTTGTTCATGCCGAATTCCAAAAAATCCTATCTGCTTGAACTAACAGTACACAGTCCCGAAGAGTTCACTGATACAGGAAACATATTTCACAAAATAGAGGACTTATGCCCGGAATGCGAAAGTTACTCATATCAAAAGTCAGACGTCAATTTGATATTAAATGCAAGCGACGGGTTTAATATGCCATGCGGCTGCTGGTAATTATTTACATCTGAATTGCTTAAATTAGAGACATTTAAATAACGCATTTTTAGTTTAATTTGTGTATGTAATATACATCATAGTATTTACCATTATGATTAACTATCCAGATATATTATATGACAAATTCGGGAATTTACGAACAATCTCTTTATATTTTTTATATATATACCTACATAATTTCGAATTACTTCTAAGACCTTGAAATAGGTCTTAAGGAGGGGCAATTATGAAAAGAATGATATTACTAATTGGCTTAATTGCAATGATTGTATGTTCAGCAAGTGCATACAGGACAGACAACTTTGACTTTTCAATAAATGGGGATTTGATTACAACACCAACAGCTAACGAAGCCAAAATGGATCAAATTGAAATGGGTTATTCTCCATCATATTCGCAAACAAATGCGGTAGCCTACGATGCCTATGCTAAATTTAAATATGATTCGATTTTTTTCTTTAATGGTCACGGATTATCATATTCAGACGGGACAAAAGGAGGAGGAATTAAATTTTCAGACGAATCATGGATTTTAGGGAAATATGATAATTCACATAATCCCGGGAGTAGCAGATACTTCATTGACGGGTATAATTCAAATGACATTGATGATTCACTACTAGCTGTCTACATTTCTTGCTATTCATCATATACAAATCAATATAATGGGAATATCGCTAGTATAAGCAAAGACAAAGGAGTTGACATGAGTATCGGATTTACTGGTGAAATTGAAACAAATAATGGCAAATGTTGGTCCGAAAATTTCTGGGAACGTACAAAAAATGGTGAAACTGTATCTAATGCGATATCAAATGCCAAAGACGACTGTTTCTGGTGTATTCCAATTGGATACCATGGAATAGATACATATAAAGCATATGTTGAAAATGGCAGAAATTTAAATGTTTGTCTTACCCCTGCAAGACAAGGAACGATCTAGGTGGAGTGAGAACTAATGAAGAAAACAGTTATAATAATTAGTATTATTTGTCTACTGTCAATGATTGCAGCTACATCCGCAATATACACCAAAACACCAATAGGAATTAATTCCGCAGAAATAAATGCTACCAATTTCATTGATAATTCAAACACTGATATAGAGTACCTGTATGAACAAAACTATGACATTGGAGAATACTATGTATTTAAAACAGGAAACGGGCAGATTTATGTAAATAAATACTCAGGCCTAGTTGAACGTGCATCATTCAGCAATGCTAAAGAAACATCAAAGAAGGTTCTTATAGACTCTTCTGAATCTATAAAAATAGGCGAAGAATACGCAAAAGAAAAGTACAATGGTTTTGAGAAGATGAATATGAAAATAACATATTCAGAGCTTCTTGATCATGCCGATGCTGGTTATGAATATTCATATGTCTGGAGAGAGAGCCTTAATGGTGTATTTACACCAAATTCAGTCGCAATAGATATAAACCCAGAGTCCGGAGAAATAACATCCTATATTGGTATTCACCGCGAAATTAATTGTAATACTGAACCAAAAGTTTCTGAGGATAAGGCAATAACAATCGCAAAAGAACAATTTCCTCAGATTAAAATTAAAGAACAGAATTGTTACCTGTCTATAGAATATACTAAAGCAGATACTCAAACATTAACATGGGTAATCTATTTAGAAGGAGAGCCAGTTAATGATACTCCTTATGGAGGATTAGTTATAATTAATGCAATAACAGGAGAAGTAATTTTAGAAAGTCCTCTATGCTAGAGATTAATTGAAACAATTTATTAAAAAAATTTAATTTTTAAATTAACCCTCTTTTAAATATAACTCACAAAATAGATTATATAAATTTAAAATATACTTATTAAGTGCAGAACGAACGACCATTGACTGAAGACGGTTTTGCAGGAATATTCTGAAACATGGATAACTTGAATGAGATTAAACTAAGTAAAGAAGACCTTTTTGCTTTATCTTCAGATGTCAGGGCATCCTTATTAAAATTAATTGATAAAAAATCATACACACTTACAGAACTCTCATATGAACTGGGATTATCAAAATCAACAGTTCATCAACACATTGCTCAACTAATTCATTCAGAATTTATTGAAGCTGATGAAAGCCGGAAATGGCATCCATATACACTTACTATAAAAGCTAAACGCATACTTCATCCAGATAACAGATATAAAATAATTTTATTGCTTGGAGCTACATTTTGCACAGCAGCGTTTGGAGGAATAATGATTAGTATTTATTTTAAAGGCTTTATGTATCAGGGGTCTGCCCATATACAGAAAGATCCTCTATTCTTTTTAATTGGAGAATCATTGCTCTTTGTTACACTGTATTTATTGTACAGAGCCTTTAGTATACTTAAAACAGACAATAATTCTTATCAAAAGGAGGATAAATATTAGTTTTATACATCAGACATCTCATTAAAGATTTGTTTCATTTACAGGCGCAGAAAGAAGCATAACAATTACGTTTTAATTATTCAGCAGGAGGCATAAAATCTGTTTAGATTTGGTGTTATAGGTCTCATTTCACAAGTTCATAGCTGCTCATGACAACCGGCCCTTTAAGAGTGTCAAGAACGCGTTCGAGCATAACGCCTTCGCGTGCCGGGTTTCTGTGACCGAATGATGCCCTGATTGCAAGCGTCGTAAACTGAACTGCCCTGTCAAGCGCTATCGGGAGGCTGTCTCCCCTAAGGAGGCTCCCCACAAGAACGCTTGCAAAAGCGTCCCCTGTTCCGGGGTAATGAGTAGGAATATAGTCACATGAAACCTTCCAGAACCTCTCGTCATTTCTGTCATATGCAAGAACTGAGGTCCTGTCCTTTGAATTTACAAGAGGAACACTTGTAACGACGACAATATCAGGCCCCATATCTGCAAGTCGCGGGAGCCATGAACGGACGACAGTCTCGTTTATGGCATCAGAGTAGGGCTCATCCAGAAGCAAAGCTGCCTCTGTGATATTCGGGGTAATAAGGTCCGCATTCTTTATAAAAGACCGCATTTTAACAACCATGTCACCGGTAATAGGACCATACGTTACACCGTCGTCACCGAGAACAGGGTCTATTACAATAAGAGGACTGCACCTTTTCAAAGAGTCGATAAGCCTTAAAACTATATCCATCTGTCTTGAAGACCCTAAAAACCCGCTGTACACAGCATCGAAATCTATACCTAGTTCTATCCAGTGATCAACGCTTTTGTCCATGAACTCAGTTAAATCATGAAAAACGTAATTCTCAAAACCCGTGGTATGAGTGGATAAAACAGCCGTCGGAAGAGGGCATGCCTGGACCTCCATCGATGAGAGAATCGGAATAACCATCGTAAGCGAAGTGCGTCCGAAACCCGAAAGATCATGAACAGCCGCAACTCTTGGAACAGGATTTTTAATCATGTAAGTTACACCCGCGGTAATCCTTATCAGATCTGATATTTCATAGCAGAACTTTTTACGGTATCAGATATTCCCGCAGGCTGTCTAAAAGGTATTCTTTTTATATAGACAAAATCTTCAGTCAAAAATTATTCAGGCAATTCAGTTAAGTCCGCACTCATCCGCCGAGAAAAAAAGAAACGAATATTTTATCAGGTATTCACTACCAGATAAAAACAGATGTCTGACGAAGATGACGGCGTAATGATAGTCGCAAAGTTAATGGCGGTATCGGCACGCACTGCGCCCAAAGCAAAGGGCAGTGACGTTATCGCAGTCAGGATAGCATCAGGTGAAGATCTGAAACTGCTTGCCGAATCCATGATACAGTTCGGCAAAGAGAACAATCTGGGATTTTTCCTTCGTGACGCAGGATGCATTGAAAGATGTTCATGCTGCGTGATAATAGGGGCACAGGGAGACGGAAGTCTCAGTCTTAACTGCGGAGGATGCGGATTTTCCACATGCAAAGACATGCTTTCGGTACAGAGGAAAAGTGTCGGCAGATACCCGGCTTTTGACGGTCCTAACTGCATCGTCAGGCAGGCCGACCTCGGAATTGCCGTAGGATCTGCTGCAAAGACCGCATCTATGCATAACATTGACAACAGAATCATGTTCTCGGCAGGCGTAGGAGCACTGAAACTTGGCTGGCTCGAAAAGTGCACGGTTGCATATGCAATACCGCTGTCAGCCTCAGGTAAGAGCATTTTCTTTGACAGAAAATAAAGAAAGTAAATTACCGCTCTGTTTTTGACTTGGAGAATTTAATGTCCAAAATGATGATCCGAGGCGGAGACCTGGATCTTGTTGAATATGAATTTTCGCCTTTCTGCATAGGCGAGAACATAAAAACTCTTGGTATCGACAAAAGAAATTTTGCGCTGAAATCTGATAGAAATCCGGTTGAAGTTAAAGTTCCTGCAAGGATACACCTTTCAGTTCTTGATATGAACCGTTTCGCACCCGAACGGCCCGGAGGAGGCGGCCTGGGTTTTGCCATAAGCGTATACACAACGGCAGTCGTCGAATGTACTGATGAAAAGACAGAAATTGACTTTTCCAGGAAGCCTATTATAAAGCACTTTGTTGAGGTCTTCAAAAAAGTAACAGGCTACTCCGGGGGATTTAAAATATGCATAAGGTATCACGAAAAAAAGCATATCGGACTTGGCTCAACCGGATCGGTGATGCTTGCCGCGGGCCACGCCATGAACAGGGCTGTAGGAAACCCGCTTACATCAGAAGAAATCAGGCTTCTTATTGGCTGCAACTACGTCGAAGAGACAACAGACGGCAGGATAATTCGTGGATTTGAAACAGGAGTCGGCCCCGCTGCTGCAACATACGGCGGAATGGCTGTTATGGGTGATGACCTGACGCTTGTTTATCACAGTGTATTTGCCGAGAATGAAAATGTCTACATAATTATGCCACCGACAAGTGCAGACTCGGCCGGCGAAGAGGAGTTCAGGCTTCTTATGAACAGGGCAAGAGTACTTGATTACCGCGACAGGGAGCTTAAGGCGTACATGATATTAATGGACCTGATTCCTGCACTTAAAAAGAAGGACCTGAAAAAAATCGGAGATATAATGTGGGAGATAGATTTCAGGGGGTCCAAACGTGCCGAAGTCGAGCACAACTCTTTTGAAATATACCACTATATGAGCAGACTTAAGGAAACAGGGCTGGAATTTGTTGGCATGAGCTCAGTGGGACCTTCTATTGCAGTAATTACAAAAAAGGGAAGATGCGAAGTCGAAAAAATCGCAAAAGACATAGGACTTGAGATAGCCCTTGAAACAAAAACCGACAATGTCGGGATTAGGTTCATTGAAAATAGTCCGGATAAGGCTACATAAAACCGTATAAATGTATCAGGGTTCTTTAATAATCCCCAGATCATAATTTCTTTAACTTTTTAAATCACTGTCACACTTTTTGCAAGGTTTCTGGGTTTGTCAACGTCCCTTCCCAGAAGAACAGCCGTTTTGTACGCTAGCTCCTGAAGAATAACTGATGCAGTTACTATCTCACATATCCCGGAAGACTTCGGAAGCGGAATATAGATGTCGCAGATCTCTTCAAGGTCTATATCTCCTGCAGAACCTATTCCAATTACAGGTGCCCCTCTTGCCTTTATCTCCTTTATATTAGACATCATCACAGGATATGAGTCATCTCCGGTACATATTGCTATAACAGGTGTTTCACCGCATAAAAGTGAGAAAGGCCCGTGTTTAAGTTCTCCTGCGGGATAGCCTTCAGCATGGATATAAGTGATTTCTTTCATTTTAAGGGCGCCCTCAAGAGAAACGGGATAATAAACACCCCGGCCTACAAAAAACAGGCTGTTTGCACTTCTGCATATTTCTGCAGCAGGCTGTGCGTCAAACAAAAGAGCCTCCTCTATCAGGGGATGAATACCCAAAAGTTCTTTTTCAATGAAATTTTCTGAAAGGCACGAGACAATTTTCATGAGTACCGCAACCTGTGCAGTAAAGGACTTGGTTGCAGCAACACTGATTTCAGGTCCTGCACAGGTATACAGAACATGGTCCGCAATTCTTGTAACCGAACTTCCGGGTACGTTTGTTATGGCAAATGTTGTAAAATTCTCTTTTTTTGCGGATTTTAAAGCTGCAAGAGTATCGGCGGTTTCACCGGACTGTGTAACTGCAACCATAACTGAATCATGTAATGGCGTGAAATTTGAAAATTCCGAGGCTATCTCAACTCTCACCGGAATTTTGCAGTATTTTTCCATAAGATACCGAAAGATCATCCCTGCATGCCAGGAGGTCCCACAGGCGACGACAGTCACACAAGAAGCTTTCTTTAAATCAAGCATGGAACCCTCATCAATTTCGGATGAGAAGCTTTTATAAAATACATCAGGCTGCTCGAAGATCTCCTTTAACATGTAGTGATCAAAACCGCCTTTTTTTGCAGATTCAAAATCCCATTCCACAATCTTCGGAGACCTTTCAACAGGATTTTTTTCGTTGTACACCTGAATACCTGATTCCATTACGTCTGCGACGTCACCGTCCTCGAGGAATATCATCTTCCGGGCATATTCAAGAATAGGAGTCATATCAGAGGAGGCAATGACTTCACCGTCACCGACGCCGATTACAAGAGGGCTCATTTTTCTTGCCGCAATTATTCTTTTCTCACTCCCGCATATAACGAGAAGAGCATAAGACCCCTCAAGTTTTTCCGTTGCAAGGAATACAGCTTTAAGAAGGTCGCCTTTGTAATACTTCTCAACAAGATGAGCGACAACCTCACTGTCTGTTTCAGACAAAAAAATATGCCCCTCAGAGATCAAAAGGCGTTTTAATTCGATATAATTCTCAATAATGCCATTGTGGACAATTGCAATGTTTCCGGTGCAGTCGGTATGAGGATGGGCATTTACGTCATTAGGGACACCGTGCGTTGCCCAGCGTGTGTGCCCTATTCCTGCAAACCCGGACAGCTCTGATGCACAGTCACCAGAATCTGAGATCCTGCCCTGTCTTTTTATCATCTCTATCCCGCTGCATGAAGTGGCAACACCAAAAGAGTCATATCCCCTGTACTCGAGTTTTTTCAGTCCCTCAATAATAACAGGCGCAGCCCTTCTTCTTCCTACATAGCCGACTATTCCGCACATACTCTATTCCACCCGGTACAGCTTTATCATCTTACTATAGTATTATCAGGCAGGCTTCCTTCAATCACCCTGCCGGTCTCCACACGTGACATATTTCCGACTACACAGTGACTGTATACCGTAAAAGGAGCCGAATAAGTTCCTTCACCGATGACTGCACCAAATTCACCTTTTATGATTTTCCCGTCAGTTTCATTGAGATAAATTCCGGGAACAACCGAGGTATGATCAGAAAGTACCGAGCCTTCTCCGATTACCGCTTTTTCAACCTTTGAATGAGACCCTATTATGGAATCACTCATGATTACCGAATTTTCAACACAGGTAAAAGGCTCAACCCTGACTCTCGAACCAATTGAAGTATACGGCATTATACAGGTATTGGGACCGATATAGGAGTCTTCTCCGATTACCACAGGACCGATTATTACTGCAAAAGGGCTCACTTTTGACCCGCGGCCTATGGACACCTTTCCTGAAATAACCGAGTTGCGGCTTATTTCACCGGAAAGGAAATTTTTGGCATATTCCAAAGTTATTTTGTTCATAACCAGAAGGTCCCATGGATAAATAGCATCATGCCACCCGGCAGCTGCAATAGCTTTTATTTTCATTCCATGCTTTACCATACTGCTTATTGCATCAGGAATCTGGTAACCGGAGAGAAATTCAGTAAAGTCTCTTGACAACGAAAAAATGCCTGTACTCACAGTCATATCTCCTGAGACTTCAGGTTTTTCCACAATTTCCTTTACGAATCCATTTTCTGTCTCAACAACACCATAATTTGACGGATAAGGGTGTTTTGCGACAAGCATTGCATTTTTTTCGTTTTTTATCCGTGATATAGATTCTGCATCTATATAGTTGTCCCCGGGAAGAAGCAGAAAATCTCCTGAGATCATATCCTTTGCACACATAAGAGCGTCTGCTGCTCCCAGCTGTTTTTTCTGGACTGCAATCTTTACATTAATATCAAGATCATTGAGATACCTGATAAGCTGCTCATGCCTGTACCCTGCAACTATGATGATATCACGTATCCCGTTTTTGACAAGAGCTTCTATAACATAATCTATTATCGGGCGGTTTGCCACAGGAAGCATGACCTTAGGATGGCTGCGTGTCAGGGGCCTTAACCTGTATCCTTCTCCGCCTGCAAGAATTACTGCCTGCATTTTTAAAATTCACCTTCACCGGACAATTTTTGAATTGTCGCTTATAACTCCCTCAATACAGGAACCCGGTGAGGCAGTAACGCCGCTTCCGATTACGGTTCCGGTATTAACAGAACAGTTTATACCCAACTGTACGTTGTCCCCTACAACAGCACCGAATTTACGCCTTTTTGTATCTGTACCTGCAACCCTCACATTCTTTCTGTCATGGCGTAGGTTCGCAATCTTTGTGCCTGCTCCAAAATTGCAGCCCGAGCCTATGACGCTGTCTCCGACATAGTTAAAATGGGGTATTTTGGTGCCTCTGAATATCACTGAATTCTTTACCTCTACAGAATGACCGATATGACAGTTATCGCCAACTGATGTGCACCCGCGAATGTACGCGTGAGGACCGATATCGCAGTTCTCCCCTATTATGCAGTTGCCCTCGATATAAGTACCGGATTTTATGACACTTCCCTTTCCAAGGACAAGATTTCCACTGATACAGACACCGTTCTCGATTATGCCTGAAATATCATCCCTGATACTCTTCATAAGCGATTCATTTGCATCAACCAGATTCCACGGTTCCCCTATATCGCACCACGACGATATAATACATGAAGTAAGCCTCTGAGAACTGATATATTCGGACAGTGCATCCGTAAGCTCATATTCACCCCTCTCGGAAATGGAGATATTTTTCAGGATATCAAATATTTCCAAATCAAACAGGTAAATCCCGGCGTTAATAATATTTCCAGGCGGATTTTTTGACTTTTCATATATGCCTGAAACGGTTGTACCTTCTGATATGACAACACCAAAGTCCTCGGGATGACTGCTTTCAAAAGTTCCCACACAGGGCGCAGGATTTTTGCAAAAAATTTTTATATCATCAGTTTTCAGGATCATGTCACCGTTTAACAGGAGAAACCTTCCGGTTACAAGTCCTTGTGCTGCAAGAAGCGCATCAGCTGTTCCCATCTGGCGTCTCTGTGTTGTATATCTTATATTTACACCCAGGAAAGATCCGTCTTTAAAGTGGTTTCTTATCTCCTGCTCATGATACCCTACCACAAAAACAAAATCGGAAACACCTGCATCACGGACTGCAAGAACGAGATGCTCAAGCATAGGACGGTTCGCCACAGGAAGCATTACTTTCGGTCTTGAGGTTGTAAGAGGCCTCATCCTTTTCCCTTCTCCGGCTGCAAGAATTACGCATTCCATCGTGTTTATTACTCCTTTATTGCGACTGCTTATACCTTTTCCCTGCAGACTTCAAAAGAGAAAGACCTTTCTCCTCCATCTGCCTTGCAATACTAACTGTCTTCCCTTCAGCTGTAATTCTCACTTTCGGCTCCGTTCCGCTTGCCCGTACAAGACACCACCCGTCTTCTCCTTCAACCCTGATTCCGTCCGTAGGAATTTCCGCTCCCATTTCAAGAAGAACTCCCTGTGCATCTTTGCATGCATATGAACTCCTGAGAAGAGGATAATCAGGCATTTCATCAACAAGGGAAGAGATGCTGTTTTCAGATGCGATTTTACAGAAGAGGGCTGCTGCATATATTCCGTCAGGACAAAGTGAATGATTCGGAAAAACCCAGCTTCCGGAAGGTTCTCCGCCGAAATCACCCCACGAAATGAGTTCTTCCGAAACAAAAGAATCTCCCACCGGTGTCCTGTGAACGTCTGCCACCTCCTCTATTGCCATTGAGGCGTCCTGGGTTGTAACCACTTTTTTTGCATCCAGATATTCTGCAAAAAGAATAAGCATTTTATCCCCTCCGACAAATCTTCCCTTCTCGTCGAATGCCATAAACCTGTCCGCATCACCGTCATGAATAACAGCCCCACAGGAACCGGTTTTTTTAACCATATTGCTTATATAGGACAGATTTTTTTCAAGAGGTTCGGAAGGCCTCGGGAACCTGCCGCTTACGTTGCAGTTGATACAGTGCACCTTCACCCCCAGGTCCTTCAGAAGTATCGGTGTTATCATGCATCCGGCACCTCCGCCGCAGTCAACAACCATTTCCATATCTCCTGAAACCTGTACAGATCTAAGAATCGCCTCTTTATGCGGTTCAATAATATCAGTTGTTCTTATTACACCCTGTTTTTTCCAGTCACCGTGAACACCCCGAGACAGCATTTCTTCAGTTATCTCCTGCTGCTTTTTCGTGAATGCTGAACCGTCCGGATTTATAAGCTTCAGGCCGTTGTAATTTTCGGGATTGTGGGATGCAGTAACGCAGCAACCGGCGTCCCTTTCTTTTGCGGCATATGCAACAGTAGGGGTCGGTGCAATACCCCCGTCATACACTTCCGCACCTGAATAAACCGCACCTGACATAAAAGCGTCCTGAAGAATTTTTCCTGTTGTCCGTGTATCCCTTGCGGTAATAACAGAACCAAGGCCGCTTCCGACCACACAACCGACATCCAGTGATAGCATTAAAAATTCCCTGTCAAACAAACGTCTGATTCCAGATGAGCCGAAAAGCATAGTATCAATTCTCCTTCTGATATAAGATAAAAATTACCCGGTTCAAAAAACGTTGCACTGGTTATTATGATATCTGTTCCCCTCTTATCTTAGGAATTACTTTTTCCCGTAGGGACACCAGTGCTCATAATTTTTCATCACACATACACCGGCAGTAGAGGGACCTGTAAAAATAACCCTTTTTTTACCCAGATATTTTTCGGTAACTTCAAGCAGATCATTATCAAAAAGACCATCACCTGAAACAATTATTATATCCGCATCTTCAGGGGAGTCTACAGTCTGCCCCGGTATACTGCTCCAAAGCCCGGGAAGGTTTCCGTTAAGGTACACCTTTTTTCCTTTCAGCTGTTCCACAAGTTCTTTTAAGCAGTCGCCACATGATCCTTCGTCGCATGCTTTTGCAATTCTTGTAAAACACAGAAAATTTGAAAGGGTATTTATTATTGCGCATGCGGCAGTCCTCTGGACAGGGGATTTTAAGGGTCTCCCGTACATAAAAGAGACTTTGGTATTGACCTCAAGAGGATATGAAGTAACAATTTCACAGGATTTGCCCCCGTATTCGGTTACCAGGCATTCACCGTCCACATATGGACAAATCCTTTTACCAGGGGCCTTTTTTATGGAGACTGTGCCGTGATCGCACCCGCTGCCGGACAATTTTTTTTCAAGCTCATCAACTGCTTCAGACAAAATACTCATAAAACCACAACCTTTCATAAATCAGATAAAACCACCCTTGCAGGTGACCCGTCAAGACCTTTCAGTTTTAGCGGCAGGGCACAAAGCCTGTATACGCCTTCTTCGATAACGGAAAGGTCAAGAAGTTCGATTATTACAATATTGCTCTTTAAAAGAGCCCTGTGAACAGACCCGTCCCCGGAAAACGATTCCACAGACGGAGAGTCGATTCCCAGGAGAAATACACCCTGCTCAATCAGATATCCGGCAGCTTCGGAGGTTATATGGGTATAGCACTCCTCAAACTCCTTTTTGCCGGAGAAGGAAGTCTTTAAAAGTATACGCTTGGAACCCAGGAGCTTTCCCTTCAGGTCATATCTTCCTATGGAACCTTCAACTGATGTCAGGTCTATAACTCTTACCTCACCCATAAGAACTGCAGGAGGTATATTGTCGATAGTCATCGCCGTTTTGATGTAATGGGAAGGTGCGTCTATGTGCGTTCCGCTGTGAGTCGAGAAACATATCTCCGAAACTCTGTACCCGGAGTTTTCAATAGTTTTTATTTTAATCCCGGGGTCCCCGGGATATATCATTGTACTCTCTGAAAGAGCACGGGTTATGTCATGACAGGGCATATTAGTAAAAAAATAGAGTGATATGTTTAAAAGCCTGACTCTGCCGCGTCAATAGCCGCATCAATTTTACTCTGGAGAGACACGGGAAGGCCAATGACCTTGACATCCAGAAAACCACGGATAATAGTTGCCGTTGCCTCTTCCTCGCTCAGGCCGCGTGCCATAAGATACTCTATCTCGTCACGGGCAATTTTTCCTACAGCCGCCTCATGAGAAAGCTCGGTGTTTGTAAGACGGCCCTCTATCTCTGGGATTGCATGAATTGTTCCGTCCTTTAATATAAGTCCCTTGCACTCGATATGACCCTTGGTTTCAGGAGCCGCACCTACAATATGTGAGCGCGAGATTGCTTTTCCGCCGGTTGTAATCAGACGCGATATAAGCTCTGCACTTGTTCCTTCGGCGTTGAGTATGGCTTTCTGGCCCATATCAAGTTCAGAACCCTTCTGTGCAACCGCTATAGAATTAAACCTTGCAACGGCGTTTTTACCGACAAGGTCTGCAACAGGGTACATCTGGACATACCCGACAGGGTTCATGCTCACGTAATTGGAAAGAAATGTTCCGTTCTCCTCTACACGCGTGGAGCTTCTTGGAAGAACGCGTATATTCTCACCCCACGTATGAATCATAGTATTGCTGACAAGTGCATTTTTGCCGACGTACGTCTCGGTTATACCGTAATGAGTGCCTTTTTCCCGTCCTATGCTGCTTGTGCACCCTGTTATCAGGTGAAGTTCTGCGCCTTCTTCCGCAACAATAATATTATGGACAGTCTGCACCTCGGAGTTCTGCATGAACAGACATGACTGAAGCGGGAAGATGTTTTTGCTTCCCTTTTTTGCAATGACCGCAAATCCACGCGGACCATCTTTTTCTTCCCTTTCATGAACAAACTGCGTATATTCATCCTTGTCAGGCTTTACAAGACTCCAGAACATCTCTTTAAGCCAGTCATACTTTTCAAGGGCTATGTCAACGGGAAGCATCTCTATTCCCTCAACCTTTGAGAATGAATGATGGATATGCTGGTCCGTCTGTATGAAACTGCCTGACCGGTTCTTTTCATCCAGCTCAATGCCTGTCATTTCAAGGCGTTCTTTATCTGCGTCAGATATTGATGAAATCAGTTCTTCTGGCATCTTATGCACTCCCTGTATCCGCTTTCCTGAATAAGCTTTAAAATTTCACGCGGGTTGCCATGACACTTTATTTCTCCGTCACACAGCATATGTCCCGCATCAGCCTCAATATAATCCAGGATATACCCGGTGTGAGTAATTATAAGGCCGGATTTATGCCTGTCAACGATATGACGATCCTTATCTACCAGTTTTGCAATTGAACGACCTATAAGAGAAATATTCTCAAGGTCCACTCCGCTTTCAGGTTCATCAAGCATGACAAAATCAGGGTGCTGGACTAAAAGCTGCAAAACTTCGCTCCTTTTGATTTCTCCGCCTGAAAAACCGGCGTTGATGTCTCTTTCCAAAAAGTCGGCCATATGCATCTGCCCTGCAAATTTCCCAATTGTTTCCGGTGCATTGCCCGATATTGCACCAAGAAGTTTTCCGAGTTTAAGCCCTGAAATGGTAGGAGGCCTTTGAAACATCATCCCCATACCATATCTTGCCCTGTCATGGAGAGGGATGTCGGTTATGTCCTTGCCTTTGAAGAATATACTCCCGCCTGTTATCTTGTAATTTGAAAAACCCATTATCGAGCGGAGAAGCGTGGTCTTGCCCGATCCGTTGGGGCCCATAAGAACGTGCGTTTCACCATCCTTTATTTCAAGATCAATGCCATGAAGGACTTCCTTTCCTTCCACTTCCACATGCAGGTCTTCTACTTTAAGCATACGTCTCACACCATTATCGACTATTAATCTACAAATTAGGTAATATTTCAATATAGTGATGCCGGCTTTTGAACTGTTTCTTTAATATTTTTTTCTACGGCAATGCAGTCTGCCTGTTTATTGCATAAATATAACTTTCACGGCACGCGGAAAAGTGCAATATATCTGTTCACCAAATTCAGGAAATATGTCTGAAACTTTTGAGTATATTACAAGAAGAGCATCCGGGGAAAGACAAATAATACGAAAAAGCCAGTTTTCAAAAGATATATTCTATGTCAAAAATGCTTCAAAAGGAAATGATACGAAAAATCACCATAAAAATGGTGCAATTATAATCTGCATGTAAAATAGCCGCCGGAAGGCTCCAGGAATACCAGTGCCCGAAAATATGGGACTTACAGGTTCATGTCACAGTCTGCACCTGTCAGCTCCTGGCACATTAGGACCCATAGACATTCGTTTGTTGATTATCCTCCACGAAAGAAGAAGTTTTACAAGATCAACCGCATTAAAATACGGCTTCCCCGGGGATATCGGAATATCATTCGCATTTAACTGTTCCAAAATTCCTTTTTCAAGATTTCGGATGACATCATACTGAAATTCCCCGTCAAGAGACAATGCTCCGGATTTTTTTCCGTATTTTTTCGAATGACGAAATTCCATGCAGAAATCCCTGTCGTCAAGTGAATTTATTGCAAAAATATTGAAGTTGAGAGAGATCCTGCGCACAGTTTCGTCCATCTTCTCCTGGGATAAAGTGACCCTGTAGACATTTCGTGCATTCTGAAACCTTTTGCCATACACGGAGTCCGATATTTCAACAACCGCGTTTGCATATGAAACCTGGGGTTCTACATATTTTACGTAGTCGTCTTCGCGCATTTTAAGCTCTGAAATTACATCATTTTTGTCATATCCCCTTTCCTGGACGTCTCTTTTTATTTTCCAGTCATACTTGACATTTTTGTCGGGATTTACAAATATCGTGAAGTCCATGAGTCTCCGGAGAACGGGCGTTGAAAAAGAATGCAGGCCCTCAAATATGATGATCTTTGAAGGCTCAAAATAAACCGGAGAGTCCAGTTTTCCTGATTTGTGATTGTATACCGGCTTTTGTATCGCCTTTCCTGACTTCAGCATAAAGACGTGCTCTTCCAGGAGTGCCAGGTCATTCGCTTTAAAAGACAGGGGGGTAATGTTCTGCGCTGTTCTTTCTTCACGCCCAAGGATATGATAATCATCAAGAGTTATTGTAGATACAAGGTCTTCACCGAATATTTTTCTTACAGAATCGGTAAAAGTGGTTTTTCCGGAACCTGAATCTCCTGCGACTCCGATAGTAAATACGCAGGGCGACTCGCAGATAATATCCATAAAACTGTAATTTTTCCCCATAAAACATTCCTCTGCAAAAAAATGCATGAACTATAAGCAACTATAAGCCTGAATATTTTTGGATTTCTCCGGCTGCATAATTAAAGATAGACACCTGTTGTATTAAATTCTGCCAGTCCCACCCGGAACAGGGGGAGTGACATAACAGTTTCACACTGCACGCAGTTTTTTAAATACCGATTAACTCAAGACAGGAAATTATGTCTGAATTTCTGTCATCTTTTCTGCAGCTGAAAAGGGATGCTGTTTTTGATGAGACAGAAGACGGTTACGAACGCCTCGCAGAAAGCATATCCAAAAACAGTCTTGAAACAGATCACAGTTCCAAATCCAACAAATGCAGAATCTTAAAAACGCTGATTCACGGAGGGTGTGCTTATGACTGCGCCTACTGCAGGGTCTGCAAGAATAAAAATCCTGCGTCTGTTTCACCAAAAGACCTTGCGGAATATTTTCTCAAACAGAACAGGGATAATGTATACGACGGGATTTTTGTAAGTTCAGGCATTCTCGGAGACACGGACTCTATTATGCATGACATAATTGAAACAGGTGAAAGAATAAGAAAAGGCGGATTTGGGGGGTATATCCACCTGAAAATTCTACCTGGTGCATCACGGACGGATATCAGGGCAGCGGCTGACATCGCGACAAGAATCAGCCTGAATATTGAAACCACATCCAAATCGCATATGTCAGAGATATCATGCGTCAAGGACTATACATGCGACATTTCAAAGAGGCTTGACTGGATTGCATCAGAAGCACCCGGCAGGCACACAACACAGGTTGTTGTCGGTGCGGCGGATGAAAGCGACAAGGAAATTATCGAATGTATAAAGGGTCTTTACAGAAAAGTAAAACCTGCAAGAGTCTATTTTTCTCCGTTCAGGGCGCAGAAAAACACACCTCTTGAACTGAAGGAAAATACCCGGCAGTGGAGAGCAAACAGACTGTACCAGACCGATTACCTTATACGGAAATACAATTTCAGCCCGGATGAATTTTATCAGGTTCTGGATGACAACGACCTTCTTGAAAATATCGATCCAAAAATAAAACTCGCAGAAACAAAGGGAAGGACTGATATAAACACAGCAGGACTATATGAACTTATGCGGATTCCCGGAATAGGAAGAAAAAAGGCGCTTAAAATATGCGGTGAAAGAAAACATAAAACTCTTAACCCAAATGACCTTTCAAAACTGAACATTCCAAAAAAAAGAGCCATGCCATATATAACCTTTGAAAAAGACGGATATCAAAGCAGAATCTCTGATTTCAGGGATGCATGAGGATATATTTCCGGGCAGAAAGGTTCATTCACTGCAACAGACAGATTTTTCTCTGTCACGGTTGATTAATATTAGAACTATAAAAGATCAAATTCAACTTTTTTATTTAAGCGGTGCCGGATGGAACAGGGATATCTTCCGAATAATAAAAAGATTACAAAATATTATCCTCTGATAATTGCTTTCACTTCATTTGCAGCGCTGGCTGCCGCAGTTTTCTGCATAATAAACGATATCAACATAATTTACCTGAATCTGTTTTACATACCGATAGTCATCGCATCTCTGTGCTACCCAAAAAAAGGAGTAAGTTTTTCTCTTTTGATTGTAATGCTGTATATTTTCATAACGACCGTTCTGACAGACGGAAATACCCTCATAATATCCGAAAACCTGTTTAATTCAGTTGTTTTTATTGGAATTGCAGGGATATCATCGGTTATCGCCCAGTCATACAGGGAGGACAGCCTCAAATACCAGCGTCTGCTTGACAACTCCGGGGCTGCCACTGCAATTATAGACAAAAACGGCAAAGTAATACACTGTAATGCTGACTTTGAAAATATTACGGGGTACAGCAAAAAAGAGCTTAAAAGAAAAATCTGGACCGACATTTTTGAAACGGGATTTTTCGTTGACAGAATTATTAAAGCAAGCCGTGCAGGCCCGTTGGACCCCGAAATAAAAAACGAAAAAATCGAAGCCCGGATTCTTAATAAAAACGGACAGATATACTACACTCTCGCGTCAGTGCACACAATAAATGAACTTTACATAACCCTTCTGTCTCTGATAGACATCTCTGAGAAGATAGAGGCGGAAAATGTTCTCAGGATAAACGAGGAAAGATACAAAAAGCTCTTTCAGCAGTCAACGGATGCAATTTTCATATCTTCAGCAAAAGGAAAAATATATGATGCAAACAACAGGGCCTGCACCATGACAGGCTATCCGCTTGAAGAACTCAGGCAGATTAACGTATCAGACCTTTTTTTACACCCGGAATGGCCAAAACACGAAGAATACACCAGTCTCCTGAAAAAAAAAGGGAGCTGTTGTTATGAAAGCAGATTTGTATGCCATGACAACACGGTAATCGATGTTGATATCCGTTCAGTCATAATTGACAGTAATACGGATGTTGCACAGACAATTATAAGGGATATAACTCTTAGAAAGAAAAATGACAATGCCCTTGCCATAGCCTCCAAAAAACTGAGCCTTCTGTCTTCGATAACAAGGCATGATATTTTAAATCAGGTTATGGTCGCACTTGCAAACATGGAGTTTGCCTGCGAAGAGGGGAACATAAATGATTCTTCGGTGTTTATAGAAAAAGCACAGAACTCCGTCAAAACAATCCAGAAGCAGATTGAATTCAGCAAAGACTATCAGGACATGGGTGGAAAACCCCCTAAGTGGCAGAACATAGAGCAGCTTATTGAAAGGTGCGTAACAAGCCAGAATGTTCCGCCGTCTGTAAATGTAACCACCAGTCTTTCGGGAGTTGAAATCTACGCAGACCCCATGCTCGAAAAGGTATTCTGCAATCTTATAGGAAATACCCTGATGCACGCCGGCAGGGTTACAGAAATTAATGTATCATACCGCGAAAGGGAGGACCATTTCAGAATTATATACTCTGATAACGGGTCAGGCATTCCCGACGAGAAAAAAGAGCTGATATTCAGGGCAGGATACGGGAGCAACCAGGGTTTCGGTCTATATCTTGTAAAAGAAATACTGTCAATAACAGGAATTGAGATAAAGGAGACAGGAATCCCCGGCAAAGGAACTGAATTTGAGCTTAAAATCCCTAAAACAGATTTCAAGACATAATAAATCGGTGTATTACCAGTGCAATTTTGCGCATAAAAAATACCGGACCTGACTGTTATAAAACCGCAACTTAAACTATATTTTAAGTTGATATTACTAATATGGAAGAGCTTCCCGAATATCAGATATGCTCCAAGTGCGGCAAAAGGAGTACTCCTTACATGGACAGGTGCTGGAACTGCGGACAGCCGTTTTACGTTGAGACAAGTTCTGAAGTCGCACATATTCATACTGAAACAGAAAAAGCAGGCGAAAATAAGGAACATGAGCCTGAAAAAATTTCACCATGCACTCTTGAAAAAATGGGATTTACGGACAAAATGTTTGCCTATAGCCTTTTATTCAGGGGAGAAATGGTCCTGGAATTCTGCGGATGCGAAAGATGCAGGGACATTTTCAGGGAAACTCTCGCATTTTTCAGGGAGGCTGACCCTGATAACGAAGATATAATGAATGAAGCCAAAAATACGGATATCAAAGGAATTATTCTTGATATTTCCGAATTTGGTCTGTAACTGACAGTTTCCATCCGGATTTTAATTTCAGACTTCACAAATTATCTCTTTTCACGCAATAAGTAAATTCATGTGACCTTTGCTGTATAAAAACTTCTTTTCAAAAATCATACTGCCTGCCCCTAAAGGGCAGTAAGGATTTTTCTTATACCTGGCAGAATATTACGTATACAAGGACCGTTGATATCACAAGAAAAACAAGAGTCATTCCAAGACCTGCCTTCACATAATCAGAATTTCTATACCCTCCGGGTGTTTTTATAAGAGCATTCACCTGGTGAGTAGGGAGAATGAATGAATTCGAGGCGCATATTCCTCCAAGAAGAGCAATGGGTCCGGGACTGTTGCCGGATGCCTCTGCAATTGATATGAACAGGGGAATAAGGACTACAGTAGCTGCAATATTAGACATTGAAAGGGAAAAAACCGTCATGATAATTCCGGCGGCAAAAAGCATCAGAACAAGCTGACCGTCAAAAATTCCGATTAAATTCTCCGAAATTAACTGTGCTGCACCACTGTTTGACATTGCATAACCAAGCGGCATAATACCCCCAATCAGGACAATTATTCTCCATTCTACGGCACGGTACGCTTCGTCAAGAGAGATAACACCGAAAACAACCATTGCAAATGCTCCCGCAAGAAAAGAGAGTGCAATGGAAAGACCTGCAAAATTCAGGGCAATGGAAAGGAAAAAACATGCAACGGCTGTCTTAACCTTGGTCTCACGGTAAGTTTCACCTTCTATCTGTGTCGCAACCAGAAAATCGTGCCCATGCGAAAGTGTCTTAATTCTGCTCCATCTTCCGTGCACAACAATCGTATCCCCGGCTTTAAGCGGTCTTTCGGAAAACTCAACATGCTCCTCATCAGGGCCGCTCAGGAGAATCAAAGGTTCGATACTGTAGATTTTCCGGAAGTTTATTTCCTGGATGCTTTTATCAATGGCGCTGCTCCTTGGCCTGACAATTATCTCGGCAAAGCCAACTATATCATTGCTCATAGATTCAGACAAAATACCCCCTGAGACAAAAGGAAGACCAAATTTTTCAGAAAACCTTTCAGCATCTTCACGCTTTCCCAGAACAGCCAGGATCTGGCCGTCTACAAACCTCGTGTTTATCCATGGTGCATACAGCACTTCACTTTTTTCTGACAATGCAATAAGATGAAGATTAAATTCTTCTGTCAGCCTCGCATCACCACGGGTAAGTCCGATAAGGCTGCTTGTACCTACAACCCGAAGGTAAAATATTGTCGAAACAATATGCCATGAATCGGCTATCTCCTTCTGTTCGGTCCCTTCAGGGTCTTTTCCTTTGGGAAGCACGTAATCTCCGAAAAAATAAAAATAAGCGATACCCGCAATCAAAAGAGCTATTCCTACAGGGGTCACGTCAAACAGGGAATATGGTGCATACCCTCCTGCAACGAGATAGTCGTTTACGATGATAAGAGTCGCAGACCCAATCATCGTAATCGTTCCGCCCGTAATTGCAGCATAACCTATTGGAAGAAGAAGTTTTTTCGATGGTATCCCGGCAATTTTTGAGATGCGCATAAGTGCGGGAAGAAAGAGTGCCGCGGCACCGATGTTCTGCAGAACCGAAGATATAAGCCCTTCAAAAAGAGAGACCGTCGCAACAACTTTCTTCTCTTCTTTCCCGGCAAAATTCAGGATTATTTTGCTTATGCGCACCATAACGCCGGTTTTTGTAATACCATACGATATTATCATCACCGAGATTACCGCAACTACGGCCTCGCTTGCAAAGCCTGAAAACGCCTCAGAAGGAGTGACAATCCCGGCAACCGCCAGAATAAGAAGAACAATTATGGCTATTGCGTCCGTTCTTATCTTTTCGGATGCGAAAAGCCCTATAGCCGCCAGAAAAACCAGTATTGTAAGGATTATGCTTATATCCGTAAAATGCCACACACCGCTTGAGATCTCACGCAGACTATAATTCATGGATATCCGTCTGAGGTAAAACAATACCTGACCAAAAATCCGTTCACATATTGTCAGTTGCGTTCAATGTAATATAGATCGTCCGGGATAATTATTTCAAATTTTGCACCTTTTTTGTTCTCACCGGTTTCACGGATTTCAATACTGCAGGCAGAAAGTATTTCGCGGGCAAAATATAGCCTGAAATCTTCTTTTTTATCGAACCCTTTATTAAATATCAATTCTTTTTCATCATCAGGAATAACGGCGCCGCTTTCACTGACGATTAGTTTTCCAAAACCTTCATATTCCTCAAAATCCAGGTGAATTGCCGTAGCATTTTCTGAATTTTTGCAGGAGTCTTCAAAAATACTGCTGAAAACGATAAAAAGAAGCGGCCCGACAAGCAGATTCAGGCGTGATACATTCTCTTCACATTTTACCGGAATACATTTTTTCTCTTCTGCAATTCTTTCTACCATGTCACAGGCATTCTGCCAGACTGGTTCATTCAGGCTTTCGTCCAGATATTCAAATGCAAATTTCAGATGATTTTCTATAGCAGATGCCGAACATGATATTGAAGATATGTACCCCTGCATCTCCGGGTTCTGCGAAAAAGCAGAATTTAAGAGCTTTGAATTTTCAGATATCAAAAGAGCCTGATTCATTACATCACGCCTGATGATATCAAGAAGCATCTTCAGTTTTTTTCTCGCTGCAGAAAGATTTTTTTCACTTCTCACAATGTAAGTTATATCCCTGTGTATACCGGATATTCTCAAAGGCCTGTTGTCCGGTCCTCTTGCGGAAATTTTTCCAGTACTCGCAATCCATTTCCACCGTCCGTCTTTGCAACGCAGCCTGAATTCAACGTTGTAGTTATCCCTCAGGCCTTTTGAGTAGTCATCAATGCATTTGAGGGCAGCGGGCAGGTCAGCCGGGTGGACGTTGTCACGCCAGAAATTCAGCACATTGTCGACTTCGCCTCTGGTGTATCCAATCATTTCGGCCCAGTTGTCATTGACCACCTGCCTTCTTGTCGCTATATCTGAATCCCATATTCCAAGCCCGGCACCATCTATTGCAAGAGACAGGCTTTCCTCGCTTTCAGATAGTTTTTTCTGGCTTTTCTTTAACATATCATTTGCATCGGCCAGTTTTTTGTTTGCTTCAATAAGCTCTTCCTCTGTTTTCTTTCTGACCGCAACAGCCCACATACTGTTTAAGAGCAGGTAAAGCTGTCTTCTATCGGAGTCATCATATGGAGCACTTTTATTTGCAACACATACAAAAATCACGGTTTTTTTATCTTCATAGAGAGGTATCCCCATATACCTTAATACTGAAGAAAAACCCACACTGCAAAGAGGAAGAATAATTTCATCCCTATCCGCTGCCTCATTTACGGTCATGCATGACCCAAAACTTATAAGTTTATCAAAAAATCCTGTGTTACCCTCTTTGCAGCATTCATTGCAGGACAAAACAGTTGTTTTTGAAATATCCCCATCCTTATTGCAGAATATATTCTTAGGATGGTCTGAACCGTCAAAAATTACGACATACCCGAAAGAACTTTTTGTAAGCCTCACGGACTCTGATACAGTATTGCGCACAATATCTTCAAACGTAAAGTCCTTCATTCCAAGAATTCTGTTTACGGCCTCCAGGCGCTGGCTGTCAAGAAAATGATCCTCATCGGATTTCTTTTTTTCAACAGCTTTTTTTATTTTTGAGGTCAGTTCCGCAAACTGCGGACCCGGAGCTCCCCCTTTCTGGACATAATAATCAACCCCCGATTCCAGGGCCTCAATAACTATTTCCTCCCTTCCCTTTCCGGTAAAAATCAAAAACGGAATTTCACTTCCTACGCTTCTTATATCACGCAGAAGGTCTACTCCGTTCTTTGACGGCATTTCATAGTCGGATACGACCGCATCATATGACAGATAATTTCCGGCTGAAAGCTTTTCAAGAGCGTCTTTTGCGGACAACGCTGTATCAACGGAAAAATCACCGTTTTTTTCGATAAATATTTTGCCGATTTCAAGAAGCGACGGGTCATCATCGACAAGAAGTACTTTCACCATTCCAAAAAAGGCACCTTAGTGAATAATGTACTGCCCTAATGAATAAGTTTTTTCCACAAAATTTTAAAATCAGTAATTGTCAGATAAAAACAGTAAAATGAGGACATATTTTCAGGTCTCATACTGCAAAAACCTAGTTTTAAAGGAGCATTAAAAAAATTAATATATTTTTTCCATATTATTATATTCTTCTTCCATACTCTGTTATCATGCCTCCTCTCTTGTAATCCAGAGATACAGGAATGCGGCTGCGACAGCACCGATTACAGGCCCTGCAACATATATCCAGTAGACCGACAGAACATTGGGACCTCCGAGCAGTAAATCCGCAACCATTGGTCCGAATGAACGTGCGGGATTCAATGATGCTCCAGACACATTTCCAAGGGTAGTTATTATCCCTGCAACAGTAAGGCCGATTATCACACCTGAAGCGGCAGGAGTTATCTTGTCATCTCTGGTAACTCCCATAATTACAGACATCAGCACAAAGGTCCCTATAATCTCTGCAAGAAAGGCTGAATAAACGCTTATCCCGTAAAAAGGAGTTGTGGCGCCAAGACCGCCGACAAAGACCGAAGCCTCGCTTGCAGACAGTGCAAAGAGAATGCTTCCCAGAAATGCACCCAGAAACTGCGCTACCAGGTACACTACCGTATCCTTTGCAGGGAATTTTTTTACAGCCCATAACGCAATGGTCACGGCAGGATTTATGTGGGCACCTGAAATTCTTCCGAATGCATAAATGGCGGCCATTATGGCGATACCGAAAGCAAGACCTATTGCAAGCCAGTCACCGAGACCACCAAGAAGCCCGATACCTACATTGAACGGATTTGGAGTATCCTCCCCGCTTGTGATCATAAGAGTTATGGATGCAGCTCCCGCTCCAAAGTACACAAGAAACATTGTGCCTATTGCTTCGGCAGTAAACCTTTTGCCCAGCGAAGCTGTCATAAGTCACCTCCTTTTGATGGCGTCATGACAGTACGGGCAAAGAATCCTCGGAAGAGTCTTTGATACCTTCGTCGAAGGGAAGGGGTAGCCCCCTTCCCAGACGTCCTGCTCTTCACGGATTGCATGCTTCATGCACAGGCCCATTCCGCATACGATACAAATTGCAACCGCATCCGTATCTTTTCCTTCTTCAGCACAAATATAGCATTTCACCTGCAAAACCCCCTGAAAACCTGAATTTTCAGACAGCTTCCCTGTACTGGCAGTATTCGTGACGGAAGTCCACGCATGAGGCTGAGGCGCAGTTCTTGCATGCACGTACAGGCGCTGCTGCAGTCTTCTTGTCAAGTGCAATCACATTTGTCATCATGGTTGCTGTTACAGGCTCGGATGTCAGAAGGCACGGGTAGTCCGCAAGGCTCATCATCGCAGCAAACCTCACGGTTATTGCACATGCCGGGTACACGTAGCGCTGCGGGTTTTGTATGACATCATTTTCCTGTATCGGTGTAAGGTCAACCGGAAGTCCGGAAACGTTCGGCTTCATCGGACTGCCCGACCCGTTTTTAGCCTTTCTTGCACGGTCCATGATGTTCCAGCCGCGGTATACCATATCCATGAAGTCGCAGTTGTGAAGCTCTGCCGCTGCACCTCTTGTCGGGTAGAGCTGGACGTAGTTGTGATACCTTCTCGTCAAAAATTCCACAACAGAAGGACCGTTGAAACCGTCAAGCTCAAGCAGGTACTCTGCAGCAGCTGCCGTTGATCCCGTCGCAACCGAGAGGACCTGATAGACACTCTTGAACTTCGAGACATTCTGGCGTAAAGTGTTCTCCATGACACCGGTTACGGCCTCAATTATCGCCATAACCATGTCATCTTTGCACATGTTGTATGTCGACTGTGCAATATGATGCGCAATATCTCCCACACAATACGCAGGAACAGTCACTATGTTTGCATAGTGTACGCCGTCGTCAATTGCAGCCTTTACGTAAGGCTCCATTTTTTTCCTGTACCCTGCCATGTACTTTCTGACATCAAACGAACTCTGGCCTGCGGAATCCATAAGGTCAGCCTGGGCTGCAACAGGGTTCTCGTAAATATGCTTAAGCTCGGCTATTTCATCGTCTACGGATTTTGCCAGAGTTTCACCCTTTTCAACGTCATGGGCAAAGACATCACCGACACCGTATGATGTGTTCATCCCCCAGGATTTTGCCGCAAGAATAGCTTTTTTGTGGTCCGCAGGAATGTCGGTCTTCGAAAGAATCCTGTTTACAACATTGCTTGTACTCCCTGGAATCAGGGCAAAGTCCACAACACATGTAGGCCCGTAGAAGCCTGCATACCTGCGTGCGGATTCACGTCCGATAAGAGCTTCGGACTTTCCTATCTGCTCGACAAACCTGTCAACGCTCTTTTTGAAGGACTTGTCCTCGTCATAGAGTATTTCAAGAATTACAGGTGTCTGATAATGCTCTACAAATGGGTCGTCTTCAGGCCGTACATAATCTGTAAGAGAAGTAAGTGTAGTGAAATGTGCATTCACAGAATTTACATGAAGGTCGATTACAGCCTTTGACTGCCCCTCTCCGACCGTCATTTTGTTAACCGCATCAACATACGGTTTTCCGTCACCGACTTTAAAGTCAGTACCCCTCTTTTCCCCTAGAATGGAGACATCAGCACGTTGAGCCCCCATTGCTTCGTCTATCATCTTTTGGTAAATTGACATAGGTTACACCCCTCCTATCAACGATTTGATGGTGCGCTTCTGTACTACATATAGTTAATCCAACAGCCACAGTTTACTACTTTTTGTTACTTTTAGGCATTGAGATGCCGATTTGCATTTCGATACTGCCCCGAAAGATATAGTTTTTAAAGAAATACGATAATGGATAATTTTTCAATAAAAAAGGATTTTATATGTTTTTCAAGGTTAATCCGAATAAATTTCAAAAAGAGTTTTCACCATGGTGAAGCATATATGCAGCATTTGCTGACGGAGTTTACAGGATTCCTTATATAATATAAAAGAAAAGACTTACAAACTTATAATCTGCCACCGCCACAGTGGCAGATTAATTGTAATTTCTGGTTTTTGGTCAAATACCCCCCTGATTAAAAATCAGGATATCTGACTTGTGATCAAGAGACAGAATTTGTTCTGTCAATATTATTTTTCGTTATTCAATTAATAAGGATTATTAATAATTATATAAAATTGATAAATATATCTTAAAACACAGAAATTATGGAAAAAATTTCTTTATATTAGTATATATAAAAAAATATTTACCAGGTTATTGCTATTAAAGGCACGATTTTGAAATATTTTTCAGAAAAACTGCCCCTGATAAAGGACATATTTCCACAAAACTGCTATAACCATCAGGCAGAAGAGAGTAATATCCCACAGGCAACTATTCAAAAATATGCAATTAAACTTTTTTTCTACAGCTTAACGACAGTAATTATTTAAGAAAGCGATTCTTTATGCGGATTTTTGAGGTACTGCCTGTAATTTTCCATTGCAAGGAGAGGGTTTCTGTTTGCATAACAGTATGAACACAAGTGAACGCACGTGTTATACTGGCCTGCATCAACTGAAGGAATACAGCCGCACATGGGCCGCTGACCCCTGTCTTTCCCGCTGTTTTTCATAAGATAATCATGCATTTCCGGAGTATGGCATATTCTGTCAATTAATTCCGGGTCAATGCACCTGCTTCTTTTTATTCCGTATTTTGATAAGTCTTTTTTTTCGGCACAGGCTGATATTGAATAATTCCACCTGCGGTTTAAAGCGGATAGTTTCTCTGAAAACTCTTCCATTTCCGACTCTTCAAACTCACGCACTCCTGCAATTCCCTGTTTTTTCAGGTTCAGTTCTACACTTCTGTACATATCGATAAAGCTGAACACCATTCTGTGAGTATAACCAAAAATTTCATCGCCTATATACTCAGTGCGTTCAAGAAGAGTGTCAATGGTTATAGTATCCGAGAGAATCAAAGGGTCGAACCTCCAGACAACCCTGTCACTCCCCGAGATTTCAGAAAGCTTTTTGAATGTTTTTACTCTTTTGTCAAGAGAAGGGACATTTTTTTCATAACCTTCGCGGTCATAGTCGTTCAAAGTATACTGAAAATAGTATCCGATGTTTGTTTTATCGAAATATGAAAGATTTTTAAGGATTGGCCCAGGGTTTTTCGTCCAGAACACTATAAACCTTGTATTTTCAAAACTTACCCTGTATGGTTTTCCGTTGAACGGGTTCACCTTTATAAGGTACCCTTCTTTGAGCCTTTCAATAATCCAGTCAGGGTAAAACGCAGGTATATCGGTTGCACGGCCTGCCGAGAATATGACCGGTCTGAGTTTGTCCAAATAAACCGTCCCCCTAATTCAGATTTTCCCGCCAGTATTTCAACGGAAAACAAATCAAAGATAAATACTGCTCTGTAAAAATATGAAAAGGCATTTTTCCGCGGCCGGTTACGATAAAATATTGAATATTATAGAAAGAAGAAGTCACCCTGAAGGTATCTTCACTCCTCACTGCAGTTGCAGTCATCACAGCCGCATTCGCATTCGGACTGCTCAATCTCCCACCTGACTGCCGTAAACACCGGGCCTCTTACATCTATCTTTTTGCTGTTGTCGGTTATGTATCTCATTGCCCACGGCTCGATTTTAAGGTTTATTTCGGACGGCACTTTTATCATTTTGAACTCTGTGCTTCCGTTTTCGCAGTAGAATACTGCCTCCTCTATCTTCGCCGCCGCAAGGTTTGCCGCCGCATCTATGAATGAAACCTGTGCGTTTACTCCCTTTTCACGCTGTTTTTTGTAATTCGGCGTATCAGGAAGACCAAGAATTCTCCCGTCCGCAACAAAAACATCGTTTAAAGCGGCAGGGCCAAGAAGCTTTGAGTTCTCCTCGTCTTCATAGACGTAAACTTTAACTCTACACCCAAAATCGAAATCAACATCGCAGGCCAGAAATTCGCAGGGGCCCGGGGCAGTTGCATTTTCACGTGCAGTTTTTGCGACCGCTTCAGCGATTTCGGCACCTTTCAGCGTCTTCGGAGACTCCTTTAGGGACACTGCACGGGCTATGTCAAGGTCTGAGTAGTCCTTGGGGAAGAACTGCGGATAAGTCATCGCCCTCATGTCGTCTGCGCCGTATTCTATCATTGCAAGGCGTTCGACACCGAGACCGAGGTTCATTACAGGAACCTCGACGCCATATGCCGCAAGTGAATGCGGAGAGTACATCCCGAAAGTTGCGACCTCAACCCAGCCATGCTTCGGGTGTTTTGCATAGACTTCCGTCTGCGTATCGGGAATATAGTATTTCGACCTCTTGTCGTCAGGCCTGAACTCAAAGTCCGTGAAGCCGAACGCCGACAAAAGTCCTGCGGCAACGGCCTTTCCGTTCTCCACGTTCGCATCATCGCCTGCAATGATGCATGACGCTGAATGATACGCCATAAGGCGTGTAGGCCCTTCCTCCTGTTCGCGGCGGAAACAGCGGTCAACTGAGAACTGCTTTATCGGAAGCGGCACCTTGTCCCAGACTTCACCAAGAGTTATAAACCACCCGGAGGTCATATGCGAACGGAGCGTGGTTCTGGAGGATTCGGGGGCAAGTTCCCTGAACTCAGGGAACACCTCGTCCATAATTTTTACGACAAGACCGTCATCAGTCCCCATAACTCTGGCAATTTCATGAGTAAGCTCGTCTCCGTCAATCTCGGACTTCTTGTAGCCGTGAAGCGTCTTTCTCAGGTTCTCCTCGGTCTCAGGGTCAAGCTTTAGGCCTGTTATTTTTTCAATCTCGGAGACCTGTTTTTTTCCTATGCCTACGTTAGGCCGCGGAAGACCCCCGAGGTAGAACACCCTGTCCAAAACCGCAGACGCCTCAGGCCCGAACTGCTTATAGACGTCAGCCTCGTCTATGAAAAGAGGGACACGGGCCTCGTCAAATCCCATCAGAAGATAGGCCTCGCGAAGCCTCTGAATAGTCTCCGCAACAGGATGCTTCTTCGCCGTTCTGTAGATGTTTCTCGGGTACTTTTTTAAAAGAGGGACTACCTCCTGAATTTCCGCACCCTTGTGCCAGGCCTCATCAAAGTCCGATTTGGCCAGCTTCCTGAACAATTCTCCGTCAAATCTCATATCTCTCGCCGCTTCATACATACAACCCTTGATACAGGGCTTTCATCAATTATTTCATAACCACAGTATTTTGAGATTTCCAAAGCGAAATCACGTACATAACTATGCTGCGGCATATTCTCCTGCTTTAGTCTCCACCTGCTGTGTCCGACAAACATATATCCCTTAACCTCTATGAAGTCTGCGCCTGACATCTCGTACATGTCGGCATAGTCTTCGGCACCGAAATCGTTGAATCCCTTAACAACCGTCGTCCTTATTGCAGAGCGCCTGTCTTTCAAGAGAAGAAGGCTCTTTTTTATATCATCCCAGTAGTCCTCGTCAGGGTTACAAAGCGAAAGGTAAGTCTTTCTGTCTGGTGCATCCAGAGAGACGTATGTCTGGTAAGGACGGCACTTTGAAAGCATATCAGGTTTAGTGCCGTTTGAGACCAGAAATGTTGTGTTGCCCTTCTCTTTCAGCATCTCTATAAGTTCAGGGAGCCTTGAGTAGAGAGTCGGCTCACCGGACAGGGATATTGCAATCATATCCGGATTAAGCGCCTCGTTCCACAGTTTCTCCGTTGCTGTGCTTGAATCCAGAATCCAGTTGTAGCCTGCAAGAGATTTTTTCTGGAGGGCATGCATCCTCGAAATTATCAGTTCAGGCGGGCATTCCTCTTCTTCTTTCACCTCGCACTCCATAGAGCGCCAGCAGAAAAGGCACCTATGGTTGCATTTGAGTGTCGGCGTCATCTGGACACAGCGGTGACTTGAAATTCCGTAAAATTTGTGCTTATAGCACATGTCCCCGCCAGTAAGTGCCCTTTTGTTCCACATGCACGGCTTAAGAGCTGCCGAGGACTTCTTTGAAAAAAACTGGTATCCCTGTTTTTCAAGGGACTTACATGCTTCTGACTGCATCTATTCCTAGAGTTGTTAAGGCTTCACAGAGGGTGTTCCTGGTGGCTTTCACAATGGTAAGCCTTGAATTCCGGAGTTTTCCCTCCTCTTTCAGGACAGGGTTATACCTGTAGAAAGTATTGAAAAGGTCTGCAAGGTCACGTGCATATATAGCCAGGACATGCGGGCGCAGGTCCTTTGAAATATCATCGATAACCTTAGGGAACAGTGCAATCTTTTTTACAAGCGCTATTTCCTGTTCGCTCTCTGCATCAAAGATTTCCTCAAACTCACCTGCCTTATCAAGAATTGAGCAGGCACGTGCATGGGCATACTGGATGTACGGGGCACTCTGCTTTTCAAAGTCAAGAGCCTCCTTCCAGTTAAACACTGTAGATTTCTCCTGGGAGACACGGATGACGTCATACCTTACCGCTCCGGTTGCAACAGACTTTGCAATTGCATTCTTCTCTTCCTCAGGAAGGTCAGGTCTTCTCGTATTCACCTCTTCGTAGGCACGTTTTGTGACCTCTTCTATCAGGTCGTCTGCGGATATGAACTTGCCAGCACGTGTACTCATCGAACCTTCAGGAAGTGACACAAACTCGAAGAAAACGATTTCAGGAGCTTTGTCTCCAAGAAGTTTCAGGGTCGCCTGGAGCTGCCTTCCTATCAGTTTGTGGTCAGCACCGAGGACATCTATCACCCTGTCACTGTTCTCACCCTTCCACTCGTGATACGCAAGGTCACGTGCAGCGTATACAGACGTTCCGTCTGAACGCCTCAGGACGTATTCCTTCTCGAAACCGAACTCAGAAAGGTCAAGAGAAAGCGTTCCGTCATGTTTTGCCTGTGGGAGGACATCGATTCTGTGAAGGACATTTACCATCAGCCCGTTTCTCACGAAATCGCTTTCATGCACAAAACGGTCGTGTGGCGCATTGAGAGAGTGCAGAGTCTCCTTCATCCCGTCAAGGCACAGCTTTACGGCACTTCTGAACTCCTTCACGGTCTTTGGATCACCCTTTTCGACAAGGGCCATTCTTTTGTCTATTTCGTCCTTTATCGAAGGGTCGTCCTTCATTCTTTTGTTGGCCTCAACGTAGACATCCGCAACGTACCTGTCCCCCTTCTCACCTTCCTTTCTTTCGAGATGAATATTATCAAAGCCCCATGAAACGATTGCGATCTGACGGCCCATATCGTTCACATAGTACTGAACGTCAACTTTGTATCCGGCCTTCCTGTAAACTCTTGAAAGAGTATCCCCTATAACAGAATTTCTGATGTGTCCGACATGGAGAGGTCCGTTCGGGTTGGCACTTGTATGCTCTATACATACGCGTACATTTTTGTCAGGGAGCTGCCCATATCCCGGTTTTAACGCATCTTTTATTGTATCCGACAGATAAGAACCGCCGAATATAAAATTGATGTAAGGCCCTTTTGATGATACCTCAACACCCGACGAAGAAAGCTCTTCTTCAAGCTTTTTACACAAATCTACTGCAATCTTTGCAGGATTTTCCTTCCTTTTTTTGGCAAGGGAAAACGCTACGGTAGAGGCAAGATCGGCATGGTCGCCGCCGTCCGTCAAAAGGACGTCATCCTCACCGGACACTTTTTTTAACGCGTCCTCAACCTTCTTGTATGTCTCAAAAAACATAACCACTATTCACCTGAATTTTCCAAAAACAATCATTAAATTTGGAGATATTTGTTATTTAAACTTAATAGCCTGTCCTGTACCTAAGAATTGCGGCAATGCCTCCGAAAGCGTTGTAAAGCATGGCACCTTCCTCAAAGTCATCGGAGATTATCATCACACTGGTGTTTCCGGCATCCGCAAGCGCCGCGAGTTCATCAATTATGTCGGTCTCTTCCGAGATATACAGCGGAGCCGAGCATTTTGGGCATATTCCAAGGTCAAGTTCTGACATTTTTTTGCCAGGTAAGACATTTACCGTTTCTTCACGCGAATAGTCGCAGTTCTGGCACTGAATTTTTATCCTCGACTCTCTAAGTACGCTTGATAAAAGAAGCGTATCTACTGCACTCAGTTCCAGGTTTTTCCTGACACTCTCCTCTCCGTATGATGAAAGACCGTCGTCTTTTACAAGCTCCTTGAAGAACCTGTCCATTATGACCTTTTCCTTCATCACTTCGACACCCCTGAGAGCGTCGCTTGCATTGTCGACAAGCTCGGCAAGGCCGCTTTCGTTCGTATAGGAGACGTCGAAAAGTCCTATGACCCGCTTCTGGAGTTCGTGATGAAGGTATGCGCCCTCGTAGAACTCGTCTTTTGTAGGCGTCGGCCCACCGATAAGAACACCCCTGAACCTCTCAAAGAAATCAGGCTCTGCAAGGAATATATCATTTGCACGGTCTGCAACTTTCTTGTAGAACTCGTTTATCGCAATCAGACGCAACCTCTGGAAACGCATTGCGGACTGACCACCCTTTCTCTGTTTTCCGGGGACGGTCGAAGTGACGCCTGACATAGGCTCGATTCGGTTTCCACGCAGAAAACCGATGTAGGCTTCCCTTCGGTCAATCACTATAAGTCCGTAGACCTCCTTTTCGACGAGCATCTGCTCTAAAGGCTCAAGTTCGAAATTCGAAGAGCACCTGTACATATAAAGAGATACAGGTTCGGGCGGCTCGATTATCGTACAGTCCATCGATGTCCGGTCTCCCCCGAGTTTTACACTTCCGCAGAAGAGAGCCATTCCGTTTTTAGGTGGGTGATCGTAATATTTCAGTCGTGAAAGGATGGATGAGATTGCGCTCTGGACGTTCGTCCTCGTCTGCTTGCTTTTAATATTTGCACACTGCCCATACTCATCACGAAGCTGTGCGGTTACATCGTATATCTGCTTGTCCGGTGGTATGTATATTGAAATAAGCTCTGTGCCGCTGCCTTCCTTTTCGCCGAGTTTTTCCAGAGTTTTTTTGAATTCGTATCGCTTTCTTGCGCTGTCAAGCTCAACTTCGTCTTCCATTAAATTAATCCTCTCATCCTTTATCCCGTAAGGAAACTTTACTACAATTCGACCTGTATAGCATTAAGCCTTAGTATAATTTGAAAGGAGTGCTTCTATATAACTGTCAACCTCTCCGTTTATACCGTGCGTACCGTTGAACGAGACAAACGTCTTCGGTTCTGATGCATTTTCATAAAGTTCATAGCCGTACTCAAAGTCGATTATGTTGTCGTTTGGTGCATGAAATATTACAACAGGCTCAGGAGTCATGTTTCCTATGTATGTGTACGGGTTTATGCTGTTTATGAACCTGTCAACCTCATCCCCGTTTACGCCTTCGTCATAGTCGTACCCGGAAGTTGATACACCGAAATACCCTGAGAAACTTTTGTCCGACCCTGCTGCAACCGCCGCATACCTTCCGCCGTTTGAGGAACCCATTGCATAGACAGGGAAGCCCTCACCGTAAATCTCCTTAAGATAGTCCTTTGCGGCAATCATATCGAACACTATCAGGTAATTCTGGGGAATTCCTCCACCGGAAATGACGTCCAGGTCTTTCTGTAAATTAAGAGGATATCCAGTGGTTTTCCCGCCGTTTCCGCGGACATCCACAACCATAAACGCAATTCCCGATTCCGCATAGGCTATGGAGCGGTTAAGATGCGAGTCGGCACTTACTCCTGCCCCGGGGGCAAAGACAATTCCTGCAACAGGGTCTTTCGGCTCTGCAAGGAGTGCGTACACGCCAGTTGAATCATCACCCTTCATCAGGATTTCAGACACTTTAACCGAACCGTTTTCACCGGCATTCGTGACATTTCCCAGGGAATACGAGTAATCAACTTTTTCAACGTTCAAAACGCCGGCGCCAGACACCGAATAAGAAAATGTGTTGTTTGCCGGCACTGCCTTCGTTTCGGGTGAAGTGCACCCTGCACAGAGAACAAATACAGCAAAAACTCCGAAAACCACCAGAAAGGGAATTACTTTTTTCATTCCGCATTCATCCCGAGACATTTGAAGGCAAGGCAGATGGTTTTTGCGTCGACAATTCTTTCGTCCTTTATCATCTCAAAGACTTCAGACCTGCTGACTTTTACAACCTCAATAACCTCGTCCTCATCTTTCCTGAATTCATCGGAAGGCGTGAAATTGTGGGCTTCATACAGGAATACGGTCTCGTTCGTAAAACCCGGAGTCGTATAAATGTAGCCTTTCGGGATGAACTCTTCCGCCTTAAGACCGGTCTCTTCTATGAGCTCACGGCATGCAGTCTCACCGGGCTTCTCATTCTCCTCCATCGTGCCTGCCGGCGCCTCGTAGATATACTTATCAATCGGATACCTGTACTGCTTTATCAGGTAACAGTATTCATCATCCGTAGGGAGTATGGCAACGGCACCCCCGGGCTTTACGACGATTCTCTCAAGCGAGACTCCTCCGGGAAGTTCTACCTCCACACGTTCAACCTTAAGCCTCTTGCCGCTATATATGTCGTCAATCTTTTTCATATTCAACCAGCACCAAAATCTGCTACAGCTATAAAAATGGTCAACAGCTTATTTCATATATTCTATCGGGTCTTCGACGCCGATTTCCTCGAAGGCCTTCAGCCTGTAATAGCAGGAGTCACACTTTCCACATGCGGGGAAATTGCTCTTGTAGCACGACCACGTGTCTTTATACGGGACGCCGAGCTTCATGCCTATTTTGAGGATTTCGGTCTTGTTAAGGTTTACAAAGGGTGTCATAAGCTTAATGTGGGTTTCATCGGAAGTCCCCAAATCGATAACCTTCTGGAAAGCTTCTACGAATTCAGGCCGGCAGTCGGGATACCCCGCGTAGTCAGACGCCTGGACACCTATAAATATAGCCTCTGCACCCCTTGACTCGGCGTAGCTTGTCGCTATCGAGAGAAGATTCGAATTTCTGAATGGGACATACGTATTAGGTATCTTTTTCTCGTCAGTTTCGTCACTGTGGTCAAATACGGTCATTGAATTGTCAGTTAAAGAACTCCCGCCGAATTTTGTCAGGTATGAGAGGGATATTTCCATAAACTCAGGTGCATTGAGGGATTTGGCAATCTTTTTTGCACATTCAAGCTCTTTTTCCTCTGTTCTCTGTCCATATCTTGTATGAAGGGCCAGTATATCATAGCCCATGTCCTTTGCAAAGTAGGCAAGAGTAGACGAATCCATCCCGCCCGACATAAGACAAACTGCTTTCATTTCATTTTACTCCTATTACCTTGTGAAGCTGCACCTGAAATTTTACAGGCAACCGGTGTTCTATTACATAATCTGCAATAATCCCATAATCACATCCCCATACAGGAGATATGAAGATTTTGGCGATAAATTCTTTGTTTTCAATTACGCCGCGTGCGTACTCGCAGTCGTTTATGTCCGCGACCACAAATTTGACCGAGTCGTCAAAGCCGAGATATTTCAGGAGGGAAAGATCACTTTTCTCACCTGACGAAGGACATTTAATGTCCATGCATATAGTTGCATACTCCCTGCACAAAGCAGGATTTATAGTGCCGTTCGTCTCGATTTCAATAATGAAACCTTCATCATAAAGACTTTTCAGAAGGGGCAGGAGATCATTTACAGACAGGAGAGGCTCTCCTCCTGTGACACATACATGCGGTGCGCCAAACTCCCTTACTTTCTCAAGGATTTCAGAAGCACCCATTTCAGAGCCGGCAGTATGTGAATAAGAAGTGTCGCACCACCTGCAGTGGAGGTTACACCCGCCAAGGCGTATGAATGTAGTTACAATACCCTGGTCAGGACCCTCCCCCTGGAGGCTTTTGAAAATTTCAACGACTTTCATTTTTGGATAACTTTCCGGGAATAGATTATATTTTCAAGGAGTCCACTCGGCAAAACAGGAAGTCGACTCCCAGATGCGGCATTTAGTAACCCTTGCAGCTATTCCGAGTTTACTGCACTCTTCTTCCACTTCCTTTGCCATTCTTTCGGCCATAAGCTCACTTGTAGGGTCTCCATCGGTCGTAACGACCTCCTGAAATTTTGAGAGGCATTCTACCATAGGGTCTTCTGTGTTGAGTATGACCTGGTGATCATAGCGGCCCACGACCTCCTTTATCATATTGTAATCTACGAGGATATTCGAATCGGCCGTTGTATCTCCTTCAACCCAGAACTCCGCCCTCCACTGGTGACCATGAAGGCGGAAACACTTTCCATTGTAATGAAGAAGCCTGTGGCTTGCCTCAAAATATGCTTCCTTATAAATCCGGACACTCATTTTATATCACAGACACCTGAAAACCCAACTGCAATTTTCCACGGACCAAAGACTCCTGAAAACAAGGTCAATTATCCGGCAGACGCAAAGAGTTTAATCTAGTGTAATTACTTTGTTTTGAATGAAAGTAAAACTTTAGTTGCAGGACCTTTTTTTTATTCCTGAGCTCCCTGCCCCGGTCACCGGTTATTTATTTCAGTCTCTGAATCAATTCTTTCAAGACCCTTTTTTATTAATTCAAGATCTTTTCTCATTTCCTCAAGTTCATGGCTGTGTTTGATTCCGGCTTACATAAGACAGCTCAGCCACTCCCTCATACGCAATATGAAATACGTGACAACGCAGAAAAAAGCGACCTGCATAATTACAAAAGAGACGGAATAAATGACTTCTGCCGAAAACTCGCTTTCAGATACAAACAAAACCAGAACAACGGATACTACTGCCACAGAGATAAAAAGAGCAGAAATAATAAAAGATGAGTAATTATTTTCAGATATTAATTCTCAACCAGTCCTTTTTTAATATTCCCGGGCCTGTACCACAAAAATGCGCTTTGCCAGGACATATATATTACAGGTTTTATTTTCAGAATACCCTGAATTTATTGAAATAAAAAGCATCCTTACCTGAAAATAATATAAATAAAAAGTTTCTGCATACCACCTCGCGCACCATCAGGTGCATAAAATGTTTAAAAAAACAGAATAAATGCATGGAGAAGGACAAAAATAGCATGTTTCGCAGAAAAGTTTCTATTTAAAGAACTTTTAAAGTGCAATATAAATGCTTGTATCCTTATCAGGCACATATAAACGGTTGTTTCTTCAATAGGGGATGGAATGAAAGTTTTTTCCTGATTCCCTCCGGGCCTCCGCGGATCTGTCCTTCAGGCAGGAGCTAATATCTTTAATACTATTCAGGACCTAAATTTAGGGAGAAGTCTGATATAGATTGGCAGCGGCGGTGAGGACAGCGGGTTGGTATCTACCTGTTTTCCGTGAATTTTGGATGAATTCGCCTCGCTTCTCTTAAAATTTGATGGAATTACTCTGTAGCCATATCATATCAATTTCGCGCGAAATTCGCGCATCATCAAGAGGCAGAATTAATGGATTTTTTCCATCTGATTGAGGTGTTCAATTGGGAAACGGTAAATTTGCAGCAAGAAAGTGTAAGCGCGACTCTAAAAACAACAGATGGCGCGATGTAAACTATTCAAGGAAAGCCCTTGGTCTTGACATAAAGTCAGACCCGCTTGAGGGCGCACCTCAGGGCCGCGGGATTGTCCTTGAAAAGATTGGTGTGGAAGCAAAACAGCCTAACTCGGCTATTCGTAAGTGCGTCCGTGTACAGCTCATTAAAAACGGTCGTCAGGTAAGCGCATTTGCAGTAGGAGACGGTGCAATCAACTTCATAGACGAGCACGATGAAGTCACAATTGAGGGAATCGGCGGACGTCTGGGCCGTTCGAAGGGTGATATTCCTGGTGTCCGTTACCAGGTCACGGCTGTAAACAACGTATGCCTTCGCGAAATGGTACTTGGCAGAAAGGAGAAACCACGCAGGTAATCTTTATGAGCGCAGAAGAAATCGCACAGGAAAATGAGACTGCCCCAATCGAAGAAAAGAGCACTAATCTTCTCTTCAACAAGTGGGACATCTCTGAAGTAAAGGTAAATGACCCGGGTCTTGTCAGGTATGTCAGTGTCAACTCTCTTATAGTGCCGCACTCTTGCGGAAGAAAACAGAAGCAGCAGTTTTCAAAGTCTGAAATGCTCATTGTAGAGCGCCTGATTAACAGACTCATGCAGACAGAGCACAACACGGGCAAAAAAGAGCTTACTTCACGTATTGTGGAAGAAGCTTTTGATATAATAAACAAAAAGACAAAAAAGAACCCTGTTGAAGTGCTTATAGATGCAATTGCAAACTCCGGGCCAAGGGAAGAGACCGTCCGTCTGAAGTACGGTGGTATAAATGTCCCGAAGTCAGTGGATACTGCACCGCAGCGTCGTATAGATACTGCTCTTTACTTCATTGCAAAAGGCGTAAGCCAGGCAAGCCACAAGAAGAAAAAATCAGCATCAGCAGCCCTTGCAGACGAACTTATCGCCGCTGCCGCAGGGGATACACGCAGTTTTGCTGTGGCAAAGAAGGAAGAGCGTGAACGTGTAGCCAAGTCTGCACGTTAAATTTTTTTAGCAATACTTTTTTTGGTGTTTTAGGATGACCAAACGAAAACAGATGGTAGAAAGAGTTACAGAACTGATGGGAAAGCCTGAACATATCAGGAACATCGGTATAGTAGCTCACATAGACCACGGGAAGACTACCCTCTCTGACAACCTTCTCGCAGGTGCGGGGATGATCAGCGAGGAGATTGCAGGAAAAGCCTGCTGGATGGATTCGGATGAAGAAGAACAGGCACGTGGAATAACCATAGATGCGTCGAACGTATCAATGGTACACGAATACGAAGGCGACGAATACCTTATCAACATGATTGACACGCCGGGCCACGTCGACTTCGGTGGTGACGTTACACGTGCAATGCGTGCAGTTGATGGTGCTGTGGTCCTTGTCGACGCTGTAGAAGGGACAATGCCGCAGACTGAGACTGTTCTCCGACAGGCATTGAAAGAGGGTGTAAAACCTGTACTTTTCGTAAACAAGGTAGACCGTTTAATCAACGAACTTAAAGTTGATGAAATGGAGATGCAGATACGCCTTGGAAAAGTAATAGACAAAGTCAACAAACTCATCAAGGGAATGAGCGAAGAGGCCTATAAAAACGGGTGGAAACTTGACGCAGCCGAAGGAACGGTTGCATTCGGGTCGGCATTATATAACTGGGCTATATCCGTTCCTTTCATGAAGAAGAGCGGAGTTTCGTTCAAAGATGTCTATGAGAAGTGTAAAGCCAACGATATGAAATGGCTCGCAAAGAAAAGCCCGCTGTGCCAGGTCGTTCTGGACATGGTCGTGCGTCACCTTCCTGACCCGCTTGAATCCCAGAAACGCCGTGTTCCTATTATCTGGCATCACGGTGACCCAAACACAAATGAGGGTAAATCCATGCTTTCATGCAACCCGAACGGACCTGTATGCCTGATGGTAACAGACATCTCGTTCGACCAGCATGCCGGTGAAGTCGCAACAGGCCGTCTCTTCTCCGGAACACTCAGACGCGGAACAGAGTGCTACATCATAGGTTCTGGGCAGAAGGCAAACCGTATAACCCAGGTAGGTATCTTCATGGGTGCCGAAAGGATTGAAGTGGAGGAGCTTCCTGCAGGAAACATTGCAGCTGTAACAGGCCTTAAAGACGCAATCGTCGGTTCAACGGTCACAAGCATAATGGATATGACTCCGTTTGAATCCCTCCAGCACTACTCGGAGCCTGTAATGACAGTCGCGGTAGAAGCAAAGAACATGAAAGATCTCCCTAAGCTTATCACGGTCCTGCGTCAGGTAGCAAAGGAGGACCCGACTGTTAAGGTCACAATCAACGAAGAGACAGGGGAACACCTGATCTCCGGTATGGGAGAACTTCACCTTGAGGTTATAACCGGCCGTATAGTACGTGACAAGAAGGTCGATATCGTAACTTCACCGCCTATCGTGGTATACCGTGAGACTATAACCGGTACTGCAGGGCCTGTCGAAGGAAAGTCCCCGAACCGCCACAACAGGTTCTACATCGAGCTTGAGCCTGTTCCGGAAAACGTCGTAAAACTTATCAAGGACGGAAAAATCTCGATGGACCTTCCGGCACTTGAAAGACGTGACGCCCTGACTGAAGCAGGTTTTGACAAGGACGAGGCAAAGAACCTTACCGCAATCGAGGGGACAAATATGTTCTTCGATATGACAAAGGGTATTCAGTACCTCAACGAGACCATGGAGCTTGTTCTTGAAGGCTGGCGTGAAGCCCTTGCAGGAGGACCTCTTGCAGACGAACAGGTCCAGAACGTCAAGATAAAGCTTGTCGATGTAAAGCTACACGAGGATGCAATCCACCGTGGTCCTGCTCAGGTGATTCCGGCTGTAAGAAGCGCTGTTAAGGCAGGTATCCTCCTTGCCGGAGACTCACTGCTTGAGCCTATGCAGTACCTCCAGATAACCGTCCCCCAGGAGCACATGGGCAGTGCAACCGGAATGATCCAGGGTCGCCGCGGCCAGGTTTCAGATATGAGGTCAGAGGGGGACACCATAACAGTTGTTGGAAAAGCGCCTGTTGCACAGCTATTTGGTTTTGCGGGAGACGTGCGTTCTGCAACGGAAGGCCGTGCAATGTGGTCCACTGAGTTTGCAGGCTTTGATATAGTTCCGGCAGGAATGCTCAAGGACGTCGTAAAAGAGATTAGGAAGCGTAAAGGCCTAAAGGAACAGATACCTGAGCCTGCTGACTATCTCGCATAATATTTTTTTACTTTTTTACCTGATTTACTGAAAAACCTGCTTTTTGAACGCCCGGTTTTATAAATTATTAGCTCCACTCAGTACAACACCGGATGACTGCCTGTAAATATCAGCCTTACACTCCCAAAAATGCCGGGGAAGTCGTTTTCTGGTGCAAAAAAAACGGCCTTATAGCAGTTCCATGCAGGCCAAAATCAAAGGCACCACTTGGCATAATATCAAGAAAAGGAGTCTACGGCAAAAATCCCCCTGGCGAAAGGGAACTTTTGAAGCTTTATGACAGGCGGTCCTTCGGTAAAACGGTAAGGGACTCTTTTCACGTACCCTCACCGGAGAGGATTAACAAAATACGGGATTTCTGGGAAAAACCAAATACAGGTAAACTCGACTATACAAAAATAAGCATCTCTCTTGATATGAATTACCCGACAGACGACGGGTATACTGTAGCATGCGTTGATATAGACAGCGACAGCCACATTTTACTTGCAGATGAGGATGCTTTTTCAGAGTGCCCGCTTATTGCCGGAAAAAAGGGCGGAAAAATTTTTTTCAAGCTTGACAGGGAAAACTCGGTGCCAAGCCCGATAGTCCAGTATTCAACAAAGGACAATCTCAGCCTTCCCGGACCAAAGCAGGAATCAGCATTAATAGAGCTTTTTACAGGGCACAAGCATGCACTGATATATGGTGAACACCCGGACAGTACAACAGAAGATCCTGTGATATACCACTTCTTGAGGGGATTTGAATGCAAGGTTCCGGTTATAACATGGAAAGAGACTACTCAGTGCCTTAAAGGCTACGCAGATAAAAACGGCCTTGCAATAAGGATGACATCAGAGGTCATGCCATACGACCAGACAACACTTTCAGACTGGAGCAGTTCCTGAAAAAGACCCTTTTTTAATGGTTAATGAGTTAAACTGTCAAAAATAGATTTATATTTTGTCAATTCCTGCGGACAAAAGAGCCGAGTTTGCAAGAACGCCAAGGGTTGCCACCTGGTGACCTACAGCTCCCGAAACAGGATGAATTATTCCCAAAAACGCCAGGATGACCAATGATAAAGTAAACAGGACCGCAAATGCAACGTTCACTTTGATAGTCCTCAGTGCCCTTGCACCGAGCCTGAGCATAACCAGAAGCGAACGCAGGTCGTCTTTTAATATGACAGCATGGGAAGTCTCGATTGCAACAGTATTTTCGCGTGATCCCATTGAGACACCTATATTTGCCTGGGCGATTGCAGGCCCGTCATTGACACCGTCTCCGACAAAACAAACCTTCCTGCCGCTTTCCTGAAGAGACGAAACAATTTCTTTTTTGCCCTTCGGCGTAATCTCAGAGTACACGTTTTCATTCTCAATTCCGCACTTATCCGATACCGAGTACGCTATCTCATTTCTGTCCCCGGTAAGGACATAAATATCCGCAATTTTCATGTCCCTGAGAATATCAACAACGTAAGCCGATTCACTTCTCACCGAGTCCTCAACACCGATTATACCTGTAACAACACTGTTTTTGCCTATTAAAACCGGATTCATACCGTCTCTTATCATCTCCTCCGTCTTTTTTAAGACAAATTCAGATATCTTTACACCGGAATTTTCAAAAAATTTCCTGCTGCCTGCAAGGACACTCTCACCCTCACTGTCTGCCCTGACTCCCAGACCTTCTGTTCTCCCCGACCGGCTGTATTCGGAGACGTCAATTCCTTTTTCAGCGGCATAAGCCACAACAGCTTTAGCTATCGGGTGCTGCATACCGTACTCGGCAAAGACAGCCGTTTTTATGACTTCCTCGCAGGAATATCCGTCCACAGGCACAATTCGCGATACTTTCATTACTCCTGTTGTAAGCGTTCCGGTCTTGTCAAACAAAACGGCATCTGTTTTTCCTGATTCCTCCAGGTAAACTCCACTCTTAAAAAGGACACCTCTCTTTGCGCCGGCACCGATTGCAGCAATCACGGCAGAAGGGGTGGACAGGAGAAGTGCACACGGGCATGCCACGATTAAAACCGTGATAGCCCTTTCAAGACTTCCGGTAAATACCCATGTCAATGCAACGGCAATAAGGGTAAGAGGGGTATACAAAGAGGCAAACTTCTCAATGAACGGATATGAAGGCGGACGCCTGTTTTCGGCTTCGTGAACAAGTTCCACTATTCTGGAATAGGTGGAGTCCTTACCTTTCTTTGTAACCAGAACCTGCACGGAGCCGCTTTTGTTTATCGAACCAGAATAGACGATGTCACCTTCGTTTTTATCTACCGGGACACTTTCACCTGTAAGGCAGGACTCATCCATCGAAGTAGACCCTGACATAACCTTTCCGTCTGATGAGACGACATCACCCGGACGGACAAGGATAATGTCACCGGGGTTAATTTCGTCAACCAGGACCTCCTCGAATTTATCTCTCCTCTTTATGTAGCCGTATTTGGGAAGGTTTGACGTTAGATTCTCGATGTCACGTCTCGACCTTTTGTATGCATAGTCTTCCGCGATTTCTCCTATTGAGAGAATGAAACCAACTTCTGCCGCAACTATATATTCGCCGGTAATAACCGCCGCTGCAATCGCGAGTCCTGCAAGTTCGCATACGTTTGACCGCCCTACGAGAAGCCCCTTTACAGCCCCGTAAATTATCGGAATACCGGTAAAAGCCGTAGATAACAGTGCAAAGACTGAAACTGCCGCAACATCTAAAAATCCAAAATAGTCCCCTGCTATTGCAAACGAAAGGGCCACTCCCGCCACAAGAAGAAAGAGATATTCTGAATTATGAGACTCTTTACCATGAGAGTGACCGCACCCGCAGGCTTCATTTTCACAGCATTCATGGCCATGGCACTCATGGTGACGGCTTTTGTTGCCTCCTGTTTCGTCCATTTCAAAAAACTCCGAAAAACTTTATATTTCAGGATTTACCTTCTTCAAAATCTCAATAAATGCCAGGACTTCCTCGTCTGACAAAACAGAAGCAATTTCCTCTGCCAGGTTCAAGTGGTGGCTGTGGTGAACCCTGTAAGCCTCATCTCCTTTTTCAGTAAGCCTGATAATATATGACCTGCGATCATTTTCAGGACGGTCACGGACTGCATACCCGCCTTTTTCAAGCCTGTCAACTGTGACTGTAGTCGTTCCGGTTGTAACTCCAAGTTCCTTTGAAAGATCCTTCATGCTCATGCTGCCGTTATGCCCCAGTTTTTCAATCGCATGGGCTCCTGCAACGTTTACCGATCCCTGCTGAATTACGGAGTTCTCCCACGATGAAAACCTGTCGAAAAATTCCATAAGGTTTTCATTAAGTTCCTCGATGTCATTCATTTGATCACCAAATATTTTGAAACTCAAACTATATGCTTTTTAGATTGTTTGATAATCTAAATAAATCTTCCTAAACGAAAATAGATAACTTAACAGATATTATACAACTGAAACCGGATCTGTTGCCGGTTAGAAATTTCCAGAAAAATGATTAATTCATAAGATTTGCCAAAAACATCTCATGAAGGCGCAAATCCGGTGTAAGTTCAGGATGGAATGAAAACGCCATATGTTTTCCATGTCTTACCGCAACAACGCCGAAAGGCGTTTTTGAAAGCACGGACACGCCCGGCCCATGTGACAAAACCACGGGTGCGCGTATAAATACGGCATTGAAAGGCTTATCCAGCCCGTCTATATCAAGAGGCACCTCAAATGATTCCCTCTGCCTTCCGAATGCATTTCTTCCGACAGAGACATCAAAAACACCGAGAGACCTCACACGGTCGTCATCAGTCGATTTGGCAAGAATAACCAAACCGGCGCATGTAGCAAAAAATCCGCCCCTGAAATTTGCCAGAACCTCCCTCATGCCGTTTTTGTCGATAAGACAGGATATTGTCGTAGATTCTCCGCCCGGAAGGACCAAGGCATCGCATCCTGAAATGGCTTCTTTACTGCGGAGTTCAAAAACATTTGAACCTCCTGAAACGCCCAGGTTTTCAAGGGCCGACTCAAAGGAGCGTATATGCTCACTGACATCGCCCTGGAGCGCAAGGACACCTATTTTAATTCCCACGGACTGAGAGCACCTCATCCTCTTTAAGGGAATGAACGTCAAGGCCCGGCATCGCCTCGCCGAGATTTTTGCTTGCCTTTGCAATGACCTCGGGGTCGTTGTAGTTGTTTACAGCCTCAACAATCGCAGCGGCCATCTTTTCAGGGTTCTGGGACTTGAAAATACCTGAACCAACGAAAACACCGTCTGCGCCAAGCTGCATCATCAGTGCCGCATCGGAAGGTGTCGCAATGCCTCCGGCCGAGAAGTTTACAACAGGAAGACGCTTTAATTTTGCACACTCACAGACGATATCAAACGGTGCTTCTATTTTTCTTGCATACGCCATGAGTTCCTGCGCATCCATACCTTCAAGAGACCGTATTGCACCGGAGATAGCCCTCATATGCCTCACTGCTTCAACAACATTTCCTGTCCCGGCTTCACCTTTTGTCCTTATCATTGCAGCACCCTCACTGATGCGCCTGCAGGCTTCACCAAGGTTTCTGGCGCCGCAGACAAACGGAACAGTAAACTTCGTCTTGTCAATGTGAAATTCCTCGTCAGCAGGAGTCAGAACCTCGCTTTCATCTATCATATCGACTCCTGCCGACTCCAAGACCTGCGCCTCAACAAAATGACCGATTCTCGCTTTCCCCATTACAGGAATCGAAACCGCATCAATTATCTCCTCGACTATAGAGACATCGGCCATCCTTGCAACCCCTCCTGCCTTTCTTATGTCCGCAGGCACCCTTTCAAGAGCCATGACAGCTACGGCACCCGAAGATTCGGCAATACGTGCCTGGTTCGCGTTTACCACATCCATGATTACCCCGCCTTTCTGCATGGATGCAAAACCTCTTTTTATAAGCTCAGTCCCGTGCCTGAGTTCTTCAAAATTCATACTTTATTAATTGCCAATAATAGGCAATAAAAACGTTTCAAGCAAAAGACAATTCAATGCAAAAGCACCCGGGTATAAGAAAACAAGAAAGGCAAAAAATTCAAATGACAATACCCCACAAAACGGACTAATAAAGATATTATATAATATTTAACATGAATTTTTGAATTTTCCTTCCGGAACGGTTATTTCAAATCTGACACCTTTTCCGTAATCCCCGCATTCCTCTATTAAAAGACCGGTTATCGAAAGCACGTACTGTATCAGAAAGAGACCATAACCTGTATTTTCCCCGAACCCTTTAAGAAATATTCTTTTTTTATTCTCCTGAAGAATTCCCTCACCGTTGTCCTCATATATTATCTTAAGGCTTTTTTCCTCCCGTACTGAAGAAAGACGCAGAATTGACAGGTTTTGTCCGCCATGTCTTACAGAATTGTCAATAAAATTGTAGAAGACCTTGCCTAACAGCGGGTCGGCGTAAATTTCAAGATTAGAGTCGACATTTACCTCAAATAAAAGACTCCCCGTGTCAAACATACTCTTTGAAATATTAAACACCTCAAAAAGGTTCTGCCACGACGGAGAATGAATTCCTGTCTCCTGATAATCCTTGGTAAATAAGATCTGGTGCTTTATCGTAGACGTTATCATCTCGATTTTCTCAAGCACGCCGGTGACAGAAGAGTCATAACTCTCAGGTTCTTTCAGAAGCTCAATATAACCGTTAAGTGCAGTCACCTGATTTAAAACATCATGTCTCGTCACGCTGGAAAGGAGATTCAGTTTTTCATTCAGTTTGGACAGCCTGTCTTCGTATTCCTTTCTAAGTGTGATGTCTCTTTTGGTCTCACGCCTCCCTGCCCACCTGCCGTCATCATGATAAACGGGCTGGCAGTAATGGCTTATCCATTTCATCTCTCCTGAGGCGGTAAATATCCTGAAATCAAAATGTTTTATGCTTTTGTCCGCCTCGGAAATGTTCCTGTAATGGTCGAGGACCATTTCGAGATCATCAGGATGAACAATTTTTTTCATCATCAGAACAGTGTCCGATAAAAAATCCTTTACAGGATATCCGGTAATTCTGAAACAGGAAGGGGACATATAGATCATATTACCGTCAGGACCTATCCATGACTCCCAGTCATACGTATAATCAGCTAGCGTCCTGAACTTCTCTTCACTCTCCCTAAGAGCACGCTCCATCTTTTTTCTGTCGCTTATGTCAAGAATCACACCGACTACACCGGAAACGGTTCCGTCTGCACTAAATAGGGCGGTTTTGGAGAACAAAACATCAATTATATCACCGTTTGAATTATTTATTGCATATTCATAGCGCTGGACATGGGGATTCTCAATTATCTCCCGGTCTTTTTTTGAATAGACGTCTGCAAGGTCTTTATCGAAGAAATCATAAATGTTTTTGCCTATAATATCTTTCTTGGAAAGACCGACAAGGTCTTCAAAGGCGCGGTTGCAGTCATGATATATTCCTTCCCTGTCCCTGTAGAAAACAGGTGCCGGTATGCTGTCCTTTAGAGCCTGGATAAAATTTATCTCTTCGACAATTTCGTTTTCCATCTTTTTACGGTTGCTGATATCAAAAATTACCCCTACAATACCATCAACAGTCCAGTTGGCACGAAATCTTGCAGTCTTTGAAAACAAAACGTCTATCCTTTCCCCCTTTGAATTATTTATCTCATTTTCATACTGCTGGATATGCGGATTTTCGATAATTTCACGGTCTTTTCCCGAATAAAGGTCAGCAAGGTCTTTATCAAAGAAATCATAAATGTTTTTGCCTATAATATCTTTCCTGGAAAGACCGACAAGGTCTTCAAAGGCACGGTTGCAGTCGTAATAAACACCTTTTGTATCCCTGTAGAATACGGGTGCAGGTATTGTGTCCATCAGTGCCGAAACGTAATTGACCTTCTCCTGAAGAGACTGCTTCATGAACCGTTCTTCGGTAACATCCCTTCCGACAGACTGGTATTCAATAATATTGCCGTTCTTATCAAAAAAAGCCCTGTCTGTCCAGTTCTGCCAGCGGACTTCACCGCCTGACATGACAAACTCATGCTCAATATCACCATACGGAGAACCTGGCGACAGTTTTTTGAGGTGTTCCCTAATCATACTACCAATGGACAAATCACCGGAAACAAATTTTTTCCCGGGGTAATCTCTGGGATTTAGTCCGTAATAACGGCAGAATGCATCATTTGCAAATTTCAGAGTCCCGTCAGGCAAAAACCTGCATATAAGCTCGGTCTGGCTTTCAACGACAGCCCTGTAACGCTCTTCACTGTCACGGAGAGCAGACTCGGCAGTCTTTCTTTTTACAGACTGCAGGATCATATTTTTAAGTTCGGCAAACTGCGATTTCGGCCTGCCACCTTTCTGAAGGTAGAAGTCAGCTCCGTTGTTTATAGCATCAATTAAAACGTCCTCGCGACCTCTTCCGCTGAAAATAATGAAAGGTGTGTCATTTTTTTCAGCACGAAGCCTTTTCAGAAATTCAATCCCGTTCAGAGCGGGCATTTCATAATCAGATACTATAGCATCGAAAGACTCACCCTTTAGGATTTCAAGCGCATTAGAACCGGAAAATGCCGTTTTTACAAGAATATCCCCGTCTTTTTCAAGGAAAATCTTTGCAATCTCAACAAGTGAAGGGTCATCGTCGACATGCAAAACCCTTATCAATGTAAATTCTCCCAAAACCCTGATCTATTTTTCAAATCTCTGCATCCCCGTAATACAGACAGCAGGCAATTAATTCAGATATTGCCGGATTTATAAAATGTTTAAGTAATTTATTATTCACCGCGGACTATCATTGCACCGCCGACTGCTAGAATCAGCCCGAATATTATCGCAATGACACCCATAAAAGACGTCATGACTAGTTCTACAATAGCTATATGAAATGTCATACCGATTCCAAGAATAATCAAAATTACTCCCAATAATAATGCAATAGTTCCAAGCCAGTCCATATTAATCACCATAATTTTAAGTTTCACAATTCAAGTTTTTCTGCAGTTTTAATTGCAAATCACTTATACAAAGAAAATATCCTGAATATTATTAAATGGTTGTGGTTTATAAAGAAAGCAAAACGCCTTTTAAAATGTCAAACTCTAAAAAGCTAAGGTTATCTGCTAAAGTTCTCTTTTTCCCCGTATTTTTCAATAATTATCCTGTATCCTGCAATCATAAGTGCAATAAATATAGGTCCCATGATAAACCCAAGAATTCCCATAACTGCAATACCTCCGAAGAATGCAATAAACATAAGAACTGCATTTGCACTTGCTCTCTTTCCCATAAGAACCGGCCTCATCCACCAGTCAGGTATGGCACACAAAAACGGCCATGCTACGAGAAATATGATAAAAAGACCACGCCAGTCAGATATTGAAACAGCAAAAAGTGCAAGGAAAATTATCAGGAATACGGGGCCGAAAATTGGTATTAAAGCAAGTATTCCGGAAATAACCGCATAAAACAAAATGTGACCGTAGCCAAGGACATAAAATACAGGGAATGACAATACAAATACAAAAACGGCTACGGTTACGTGAACATTAAATATCGCATAAAGCATGTCGGTCACGCTGTTCTTCAGTATAAGCATATCCTTTACCGACTTCTGCGGTATAATACCCCAAATTTCCCTGTAAATATCAGAACCATACATAAGAAACAGAAAAATCGACAGAAAGAATATCATTACTTTTACAACTACCAGAGGGACCATCGTAACAATATCAAATGCATCGTCCTTTAAGGAAGAGAATATGTCGGAAAAAAAATCAGAAAACAGATCAGAAGGTGTACCCATAAATCCCGACATTTCAGCAAAAAGTTTCGAATTAACCCATTCGGTTATTGAATTTATCATTCCGGCGGTATACTCAGCATTCTGATAAATTACGATAATAGTCACGTAAAAAGCAAGGATCACCAGAAAACCAACCAAAATCGTGATTATGACGGAAGAATAGCCGGGCTTCATAAACCTGGAAATATACCTTTGTAAAGGCATAAGAACCACGGCAAATGAGCATGATACGATAATAACACCTAAAAACTCACGGAATGCAAAAAAAGACAGTATAAATATCAGCGCTACAACACCCAGGGTTATTCTGTCTGATTCATCCATTTATGTAAAAATACTCCTTTTAACATAAAATAATACCGCAAAATCCTATATAAAAAAAACTGCGGATAAATACAACATGAGATATTATTTTGGGCACATTAATATTTCGGATTAATTTAAATAAGAATATATCAGTCTATCAACAAAAATTAATACCTGGAGGATTTTATGAACATATCATTGCCTTTTCCCGCATTGCTTGCTGCAGTATTTCTGGTATATCTCATTATAATGGTGACAGCCCTCATAGCAGTAAAAAAACGTAAATCAGGAAGAATACGCGACAGAGACGACATCAGGCAGGAAAAAAGGTTCAAAGCCAGATTTTTCAGAAGTCTGACTGAAGGCTTTCAGCTTGAATCGATTAAAACACTTGAAGACATAGAAAATATATACGAAGCAGTTGCCGGCCTCAGCGATGATGACCTCAATTACCGTTACGGGCTTTCCAGGTACCTCCGGGAGTACCTTATTGCGCTAATATCAAAAGATGAAAAGGTTCTTCCCCAGTCGACAACCGAAAATGAAATTCTGGAATGGAAGAAGATACTTGACCGGATAATTTCAGAAAATGACATCCAGACACCATTTTCCGATCTCCCCCCCCTGGAACGCAATATCTTAAATGATATTACAATATTTTTAAAAAGAGACGATACTGACCATGTCGCAGACAAGTTAAAGGAACTCTCAAGGCTTATAAAATCAAGAGATGACGAGCTAAACAGGATATACAAAAGAAACGACGGATCAATGCAGATTGCACTTGTAAGTCTGGTGGTATCGTTAATTCTTGGGATTGTGATTCTAAGACAATACGTCTGAGAAAACAACCTCAATGAATTATTTTGCTGCCAAAATCACATAACGACAGTATCATCAAAACCTGCCGGCGCTTTTTTGTCTATGGCAACAGAAGGGCCAGGAGTCAACAGGACATTTACCCTGAAATTATCTCCCGGTGATATCTGGGCGTCAGGTGGAAGGTTTATCATAAGGCTCGCGGATTTACCTGTTGATAATACTGTACCCGATGAGGGCCCTCCGGTATTTGATATTATACTCCATGTACCGGGAGACGGTTCCGATGAATTATACAAAGGACTTGCCTTATCAATCTTTTTTAAAAGAGAATCGGTCATAAAACTGACAGAAGTGCTGTTAAGATTAACGTCAAGAAGTGCATAAGGCGCGGAGAGACTGAATATTATTCTGTCAATCTTTCCGGTAGTCGAATTTTTCAGGCCCTTTACGGTGTCACCTGCAATAACAACAGAAGAACTTTGCTCAACAGCCGAATATATGACCTGCTGGGATTTCTGCACTGCAAAAAAACCTGCATTTAAGATGACGTATGAAAAAACGGACGCAACCACGACAAAGGCAATAAGAATTAAAGCAGCTTCAAGACCGGTAAAACCACTGTTTTCATCTTTATTTCCCATCAGCACCACTTCAGAAACGTTGAATTAAAAATTAATTCTTTCTAAAAATATGAAAATCTGTAACCGGATAATCTGCCCATCAGGGTATTTCATTCTTTCATAATATCTGGTTTTCAGGGCAATAACAATATCGTATCTTTATTTTTATAGTCATATATTACTCAAAGAACTGATATATACAGAAAGACCGAATAATAAAAATAATGAGTATAGGCGTATTTCCGTCAATAGAATTTCAGATGAGTCTTCTGCTTTTCGTAGCTTTAGGAGGATATCTTCTCGCATCAAAGATTAACCAGTCGGCAGTAGTAGGTGAGATACTAATAGGCCTTCTGGTCGGCCCGAGTTTTCTTGGTCTCATAACATATACCGATTTTGTCCAGAGCATTGCAAGCCTCGGTGCCGTAATTCTTATGTTCGTAATAGGATTTGAATTCAGTATAAAAGAGATAGGAAACCTCAAATTCGGAATAATTGGTTTTTCCGGAGTTGTTATTCCATGGATAGGAGGCTATCTTCTTGCAATATCATTTGGATTTGACTATACAAGCTCTCTTTTCATCGGAACTGCCCTTACCGCAACCAGTATTGCAATAACTGCAAACGTCCTTCGTGAGATGTGTCTTTTGAACACTGGTGCTGCAAAGGCTATAATAGGCGCTGCAGTAATAGATGACGTATTAAGTCTTCTGGCACTATCAGTAACATCTGACATTGCATCGGGATCTTTTACCCTTACAGGCATTTCAATCACTATCATAAAGCAGGTAGTATTTCTGGCAGCTGCAGGCGCCTTCGGGATATTCTTCATATCAAAATGGATAGAGAAAATAGACGGGACAAAAATCGCAAAAAGACACCCCGAATTTGTATTCATTTTTGCAGTTATGATTGCATTCCTTTATGCAACTCTCTCGGAATACGTTGGAATATCAGCAATAATAGGTGCTTTTATTGCAGGAGTGTCATTCAACGGAATAAAACTGAAACACAGCAAGGATATAGAAGAAGGTGCAGAATACCTGTATATAATATTTGCATCGATATTCTTCGTGTCCCTTGGAATTCTGGTGGACATTTCCGTTATGACGGAAACTGCCATTTTGTTTCTGGTAGCTCTTACAGTACTTGCTGTTATCACAAAACTCGTCGGATGTGCAGTTCCTGCAAGGATTATGGGCTACAGCAATAAGGATTCACTCGCAATAGGGTTCGGAATGTCCCCCCGGGGAGAGGTTGCAATGATTGTAGCGCTCATGGGACTTAATCTGGCACTTATAGGCCAGGAAATTTACGTTTCAATTGTTCTTATGAGTCTTATTACTACAATAATAACACCAATAATCTTCAGAAACTGGATCTATAAAAAAGAGGTCAGGGAGTGTGATTTTTAAAAAAAACAGATATTTACCCGATTATAACATTTCCTGTTTAAACTCTTCCCCCCGGCAGGAAATGTTGTCTACGCAGTCACCCTTCATCAGTGTAAATGAAAACTTTACCCCGCAGGAGGGTCTCCCGGGAATTCTGTCGGATATGGAAATTTCACTTCCATATCTTTCAAGAATCATACGGACTATAAAAAGACCCAGCCCTTTTCCGCTTTTAGTCTCTCTTCCCCTGAAAAACCTGTCAAAAACAACTGGTTTAATATCGTCCGAAATCCCGGGGCCGTTATCGGATACGCTTATCTCAACCTGATCATCCGCTGAATTTGCCTCAATTTCTATTATGACGTTGTCTCCACCGAATTTGACGCTGTTACCAAAGAGATTTATAAATACCTCAGATAAAAGACCGTCACATAGAACAAAGTCTCCGGAACCGGAATATCTGATATCAAGATTACTGAAGTTTTCAATTTCCCGGGATATTACGAAATCCAGACTCACGTTGGAAAGCACGGGATTATGACTTTGAATCTCTCTTATAACCGAGACATTGCGGATAATATTCATACTCTGGTTTATTCCCGTAAGCGCTTTTATTGCAAATTCTGAACTTTCAGACCCGGATTTAGCCAGCAGTTCAAGATAACCTGAACTTATAAGATTTGCATTGTTGATGTCGTGCATCATTATATCAAGATACAGATTGGCGTTTTCATTTGCACACTCCAAATCCTTCTGAAGGGCTGCAAGGTGCATCACTCCTCCAATCTGGCGTCCCAAAGCCTCAAGAGTCTCCTTCTCTGCTGTCGTAAACTTATGAAAGCTGGTCGTCGCAACGTTCAGCGACCCGATAATCTCTTTTCCCGCCATTACCGGAACACAGCCCAGTGAAAAAACACCTAATTCACTTTTTTCATGCGGAGCGTCCATGTATTGTTCGGAATAGAATGGTTTTTCCTTCAGGTAGACCTGCTTATAAGGGTAAAATTCACAGGACTTTGAGATTACATCCGGAAGATACATGTCGAAAAAACCATAACTGTCCAGTATTTTTGCTTCGGTTTTGTCCATGTTCAGGCAGTAAAATGCTCCTGCATCAAAATTAAAGAATTCCACCGTTTTTTTCACGGCAGTCCGTATGATTTCTGAAGGGTTTTTTGACGACGAAGAGATGGACATTATTTCATTTATCGCGTGAAGCCTCCGGTTCAGCTCGCATATATGATTATATGCATTTATTTCTCCGGTATCATCCTTAATATGGATAATAACCGATTTAACGCAGTTGTCACACGAGGACAGGGGATGAAATTCCGCAGAAATATGGACATTTTTGTGATTTTTATCCATAAATTCAATTATTTTCTGCTTCACAGGAATACCTGTCAGGAAAACTGATTCCACAACCGGTCTGAAATCAGACCTGTTGAAAATACCTATCTCCTCAGAATACAAAGAGATTCCGCACTCAAATTCATTATTTCTGGCAAATTGACTAAAAGCCCTTCCTGAAAAGATTACATTGTGATTGCAGTCTACATTTAAAAACGCAAGACCGAGATCATCAAGCATATTCAAAAAACTGCTTTCACCCTCAAGAACACATGTCATATAAAGCATTTAGATCTTTTAATTTTTCATATAAATCATTATTTATCACGCTTGTTCAATGATCAAACCTCTGGCGTCAAAAAAGGAATGTTTTATCTCTTATTTGCTCCTAAAAAAGAATTATGAAAAATACTGAAACTTTAAAAGGTGTTCCGGGAATTTTGCGGTCATTTAAGAAATACGTCGAAGAACAGAAACTACCTGAAAACAGCCAGATAGTATTCTACGGATGCCCCGGTACCTGCCAGCCGTTTGCCGAGCTTATTTCGTATGCCCTGAGAAAACTTCCGGTTAAAACTGCATTTGTACCTTTCCTGAACGAAAAGGACGCGAGAGAAATAAAAATTATTGACGGCATAGGCGCACAGATGACTGAAAAGGCCGAAAAACTGGCGCCTGCAGTTATAGTTCTGATGGGTGGCCTTGCCATGCAGAATGTCCCTGTTTCAGCAGATGATGCCCTGAAGACTATATCCAAATATAACGCAAAAAGAGCAGGGATTTGCTTTATGAGCATTTTTGAAGAGGAGAAATGGGCAGAAAAACTTGATTTTGATATAATGATAGATACAAAGGTGGACCCTGTAAAGGTTTACAGGAAATAATAATTCAAATTTAAAAAAGCCCGCAGCAATGATACAAATATCCGTGCCGGCTTCAGAAATTAATACTACCCCTTTTTGAGACTAAAGCATATTCTGGTGCCGGGGTTTTTGCGCCCGGAAAAACTGTCTGTAATATTGATTCTGCTTCCATACCTTTCGGCGAGCATACTGACAATATAAAGCCCGAGACCACTTCCCTGTTCTTTTCTGTCTTTGCCGCGCCGAAATCTTCCACAGATGTCAGGCTTAATATCATCAGGTATTCCCGGACCGTCGTCACAGACACAGACATTTACGCTGTCACCGGACTCTCTTACGGATATGGCAATACTGACATTTTTGTCCCCGTATTTAAGGCTGTTTCCGACAAGATTGACAAATATCTCGGGCAGGAGGTCGTCGGCCATTACTAAAAAGTCGCCTTTGAAAATATCCAGGCTGATATCTCCATAATGAAGAACTCCCTCTTTAACTGCACATGAAAGCGAAACGGGAAAAAGCTCAGGTTTATACTCCCTTATTTTGCGTATGGTAGAGACAGAGTTTATTATCTCCGTGCTTCTCATGGATGCAACCGAAATGCGCTTTGAGTAATCGCATACAGTTTTGTCTTTAGCCTCCTCAAGAAGGGTTGAATAGCCGTAAACAAGAGTATTGACATTTGCAATATCATGCGACATGATGTCAAGGTAAAGGTTTGCCTCTTCATTTGCCCTTAATGTCTCCTTTTCAGCTTTAATACGTTCATTCAGGGAATCTATTGCATTGTCCTTCATTTTCCGGTAAGCAAACACCTCTCTTTTAAGGTCTGTCACATCCTCAATTACGACAACCGCATAATTTGTGGAACCGGCAACAAATGACAGTACTGCCGTCGTCTGAATTCGGGGCTCTCCTGACGGAAGATATACAGGAATAACCGATCTGTGAAGCTGTGATGAGAATATTGCAGGCGGACCTCCGGCAAGAACATACTCTGTTCTTTCACGAAACAGACCATCACGAAGAGAAGGATAAAGCTCGAACAGGCATTTCTGCCTGACTTCATTTAAATTTTTACCTGTCCACTCTTCAAGAAGCTTATTCCAGAAGATAATTCTGTAATCACTGTCGACTGCAAATACCCCGACTGGAAAATTATCAGTGATCCTGAAATATTCTTCGGCATTCATTATTTAATCTCTTGGAAAATCCCAACAATCTCACATATTTCTTATATCTTTCAAAAGAATTTTCATCGATCCTATTTCCAGGATCATAAAGATGTTGCCTTCTATGTCCAGGTCTTTTATTTTAAAACATGCTACAGCCATGATTATCTGTTCATCGTAGACTTTTTTTCCTGATTTCAGCATGTCTATTATGGAGCCCTCTTCATAGAGAGGAAGCGTATAATCAAGATGAGTACTTAAGAAATTGCTTATCGACCCCATTACTCCGTTGATTATAATATTTCCAACCTCTTTTAAGGTCTCAATCCTTATACTGTCAAGTTCAGGAAGTTCAGCTTCTTCACCGGTTATCACCATGACAAGCTTTGTTGCACTGTCCTTTGGGAAAGCAACGGCTGTAATGCCTGAAAAAACACCGCTGAACTCAAGTTTCACTGTCGCAGAGTTTTCATCCAGATAATTGTCGACACCTTTCTGAAGGGTTTTTGCATTGTATATTTTTACCTGCGGAATACTCAGCAGAATGTGCGACTTTGTAATATTGTTCAGCATCTGGGCTGAGCGGCCTATTCCGATATTAAGGATCTCCTTTATTGCGTCTACATCTTCTTCACTGATATGTTCTGCCACCACATCACCGTCCCCGGCCTGACAATACCTCATCTATTACAGGAATAAGTTTACTCTTTTCAACAGGTTTGTTTACAAAACCCGACGCACCAAGTTTCAGACACATATCCCTTGTCGTGTTCTGGATATCCGAGGTCAGAACAACAACCGGTGTTTCGATTCCTTTTTTATGTGCGGCTTTCATAAACTGGAAACCATCCATATCAGGCATTAAAAGGTCAAGAAGGATAAGATCAGGTTTTTTCTCACCTGCCAGTATTAAGGCTTCCCTTCCGTTTGAAGCTTCTACCAGTTCATAGCCCCCGTCTTCAAGCACTGAGGATATAATTTTTCTCTGAAACGCTGAATCGTCAGTAACAAGAATTAACGCCATAAAAACATCAACTACCAAAAATTTCTGGTACATATATTATTTTCAAACTAAATTTACCTTATTGACTTATTTAAGTCATTACGGAATAACGCCTGAAAAAAACAGCTTATACTATGAATAACTTATCCGGCCAAAGACAGAAAAAGTCATTTAAAATTGAAACAGCTCTTAAAGGGCCGACAAATTAAAAAAACAAAAAATTTAGATATAGGGGTTCCTGAGACCCTTTCCGACACCAAAGGTTGCACGCTCTTCAAGTGTCTTTTTGTTCTTGTCAATCTTGCCTGTTGCAAGTTTTGTGACAAGGTCAAGACCGGGCTTTACGCTTGCAATGTCCTTTGTCTCAAAGCACCCTGCTGTAATTGCCTTGGACCAGATGTCATCTCCCTTCTTTGTGCGGACAAAGACAGTGCTCCACCCGTCAGGGCTTCCCACAGAACCTGTAGAAATATCTGAAAGATTTGCTACATAGTCAAGGCATACGTGGCAGCCTGGCTGCTCATATTTGTGTGTCTCTTTAAGCGGGATCTGGGAAACGGCTCCGCGTTCGGTATAAACAGTAAATTTGCCCTTTCCGATATCCATCTTTACTGCGGACTCCATCTTTACATTGCAGTGGTCCTCAACAATGGTTTCAAGGCCCTGATAGGGGAAGTTCTCCATGCAGAAGATACCGATTGCAAGTGCAATTTTGTCAGGAACGCTGCGCATTCCCATTGGGTAAAGCTGCGCTTTTCTTAATGCCTGCATCTGGCACGGAGTGCCCACAATACCTACCTTGTCAAGACCATACGAACGTGTTGCCTCTTTGATGAGCTTCATGTTCGGGCTTATTGTGTATCTGGTACCGCGTGCTGCAAGAAGCTCCTCCTTAGACATTGCTACAACAGGTTCAGGCTTGAACGGTTCGTCTCCCGGACCTGCAACAATCGCTCCGTCTATAATGCCTTCTTCAAGAGCGTATGCAAAGAGCTGTGTTACAACTCCTCCGTCCTGGGAGCATTTAAGAATGTCTGCATCTGTAGAACGTGCAGAAAGTGCTGTCTTATAATTTCCGAGTACCATTTTACTGACCTCCTTTACCCATTGCACCGTCAATAGCTTCGGTAATGCCCTCAAACTGGTTCATAACATCGAAGTTGAAGAAGCTGCGCGGGCACTGTGCGTAACATGCACCGCATTTTATGCACATGTCACGGTTGATGTTAGGTCTGCCGTATTCGATTGTGATTGCACGTACAGGGCAGCTTGCCGCACATGTACCGCATCCCATGCACAGACCCTGGTTTATGACATCAACCATTAAGTCACAGCCACAGGCTTCTGTTCCGCGTTTTGCAAGATCCATGAGCGGTTTTAAGTATGCAGCCGCAAGTGCCTTCTGGTCATCATTGCCCTGCAAAAGCAGGTATGCCATAACACAGACATTTCTTATCGCTTCCGCACCCGGCGGACATGACGGGAGATAAAGATCCACATCAATCAGGTCGCCGATTGGCACAAAGGACTCTTGCTGGGGCTGGTTCCACTGACCACCGCGGCAGAATCTTGTTATATTTCCATAAGCTGCACATCCACCAAGGGCAACAACAACTTTTGCTTTTTCCCTGGTTTCTTTAATCTCTCTTACGGAACACTCGTCCTGGAGACATACCGAACCTTCTACAAGTGCAACATCCATCTCTGGAATGTGCCTTACATCTGCAAGTGTCAGGCAGTATACAAGGTCTGCGTAGTCGTCCAGAATCTTGAAGAGCCCCGCATAGTTATCTGCAAGGGACACAAGACATCCGGTACATCCGGACATATGAACGTGTCCAACGGTAATTTTGTTTACCACAGGCTTATCCTCCTTATTTTTTCCATCCTGTTTTTGTTCAACCTTCACATCCTCGGGTTTTTTAGCTGGTTTTGATGCTGTTACAGGTCTTTTTATATCCGCAACAGCTTCCGGCTTCTTTTCAGAGGCCTGCTGACTCCCCGTGAAGATCTCTTTGAGACGTGATAGTAGTCCCATAATCCACCCCTACTTCGGCAAGTGCCAACTGCACAGCCTTCGGAATGGCCTTTCTAACGCTCTCAGTGACCCAGAAATCAGCGTCATCAGACTCGTTACCGATCTGGGATATGTCAATGCTTTTCGGCTGGCATCCTAATATTACAATCTCCGTTCTTTCAGAAAGAACCTGAAGGGGTTCCTTTAGTCCCCATGAATGAGGGTCTGTGTATGCCCCGGGAGACAGCAGATCGGGAGTTGCTTTTGTTATCTCTCCCGGCTGCCCGCCAAAGTCCATTATATCGATTATAACCAGTTTTTTCACAGGCATATCCGACTGGGCCATAAGCGTGAACAGATAATGGGGACCCGCAAGCCCTGCGTCCATTACCTTGACATTGTCAGGAAGAGATATTTTTTTCAGCTCGGCAATTACTGCCGGACCGAATCCGTCATCTGTCTGCAGGGGGTTTCCGCACCCTACAATCATATTTTCAGCATACCAGTCAGACATCAACAATACACTCACTGAACAAGCTTCTGGGCCACTACCTTCTTCTCTTCATCGACCACCATCATGTGTGTAGCGCATGACACACACGGGTCGTAGGCACGAACAATAACTTCGGCAAGCTGCCACGGTGCACCCTCAAGTGCACGGCTGCATACAGGGAAGTTCCATGTAGTCGGTACAAGAAGCGAGTACCACTGGACACGTCCGTCCTTTACCTTTGCAAGGTGTACATCAGTTCCACGCGGAGCTTCGTTTGCAGCCCATCCAAGTGAGCCGTCACCCTGCGGGATTTCATCTGCAACAACAGACCCTGATGTATCAAGAGCATCCACTGCCTCCATCATGCTGTATAAGCAGTCAGGATATTCCATCTGACGTGCAATCTGAAGTCCCATTGCACCCTTTTTGTCATAGTTGCGGAATATTGCAAGACGTGCACGCGGACCTACCTCTATTGGCGCTCCGTCGTACATCGGAACTGCAGTACATGCTTCCATCTGAGGCCATGCCTTTGCACCCGCAGGTGTTGTGGCGTGGTTTGGATAGTTCGGGTCATCAAGTGTTATCTCCTGCTCACCCATGTACCAGTCCCAGGGCCTTACTTCTGTCCAGCGCTCAGGGTACCACTTTGGATCTGCATCAAGGTTTGTACTTGCGTAGAGCGGGTCTACTGCCATGTATCCCTGGTCGTGGAATCCGAACTTTTCGTTCTTTTCAACTTCATATCCGCTTGCAACTGACGCTGTGGGGCGGTTTTCCCAGTCCTTCAGGACTGTTATCATGAAATCCATCTGCTCACGTGCAAGAACTGCTCCTTCCTTTGCAAGATCATAGATCTTTGCCTTTGCACGCGGAGAAATGTTCTTGTACATTCCACCAATTCTCGGGTTTGACGGGTGAATCGGCTCGCCGCCTGCAATCTCGCCAACAGTCTGACCTATCTCACGAAGTCTCTGAATACGCAGTGCTACACTGCGTACAGGTTCTTCGGCCGAGAACGGGTTTATATGTGTATCTGTTCCGGGAAGGTACATGTCCGGCAGTGTAAGAATATTGTGCAGTGCATGGCTGTGCAGCCTGTTTGCACACTGCAGAATTACACGCAGAAGATACGCATCGTCAGGAATTTCACAGCCGATGGAACCCTCCATTGCCTCTATACCTGCAAGAGTATGTGCAACAGGACAGATACCACAGACACGTGAGGAAATCTTTGGTGCCTGATGCATACTTTTTCCAATTGCAAGTTTCTCGATACCCCTCACAGGTGTGATACTGAGCCAGTCACCACGTTCTATTATGCCCTCATCATTTACCTTAAGGACAAGTTTCGTGTGACCCTCATGCCTTGTGGTTGGGGAAACCTCTACAACTTTCGACAAATTAATCGCCTCATTTATAAGTTTTTGTTCAATTGTCTATACTGGTGTAAACACACATTGTTTTATTGCAACACACGTACCTGAACCAAAATTCAGTACGCTAATTTCTAATTTCAGTTGTTTCTTTAAAAATAGCTTTCGTTGTTGATTTGCAATGTTGCTACGAGTATATTCGTTTGTAATAATAATTACACATCAAAAGACAACAATGAAGAAAGATATCTGGTTAAAAATAAAAACAAACTCTTATAAAAAGGTTTTTTGTATTTTCAGGCATTTTCTTTAAGTTCCGCCCGAAGTTCCGCGATTGTCGCCTTTCTTTCGGCATACGCATCGTGCTGATGAATACTCTCTTCGTTGGTCTGCCGAATTTTTATCAGCGAATCACCAGGGAGAAAAGAAAACTCGGTCAGAACCATTTTTGCCATCTCACGTACGCAGTCCTCGACAAAACGTGCATTCTTGTGGGCCTGGAAAACAACATGGCTTTCATCTCCGCGTTTCAGGAGCTCATATATATTGGCGCTCATCGACTCCTTGAGAATAGAGATAATCCTCTCAAGATTCACACGCTGATCGTCATCGGTCTCTATGCAGAGAAATCCCTTACCGCGCTGGTTGTGAGTCGCCATAGGAACTTCCGACAGGAAGGCATCTATCTTTTCCTCTTCAATTCCAAGTTCGCGAAGCTTGTTTGAAGCTATTTCCTTCATGATATTCTGTGCGCACGGACATGCGGTTATTCCCGTGACTTCTGCACCGATGCTTTTCCTGACAATGGGATTTTTCTCGTTGCGCTGGGCTATCGCACTTGCAACGACCTTTACAACCTCGTCGCATTCGGTTTTTGACACAGGGGTCTGACGGCGCACCATAAACGTGCTCTTCATCCTTACTTCCGTCCTGTCAGCATACTCGTGATGGTCAAGAAGTTTTCTTGCAACAGAGTTGCAGACATCCTCTATGCCTTCAACCTTGCCCTGAACAGTCTGTTGTAAAACTTCATCAATAACCTCAAAATTGCGTGACATATTTGCACCTTTAAGACTACTCGGAAGATCAACAAATACGTCAAAATTTGATATGAATATCACAGGTCTTTTTCCGGCCCGTGTCACTTCAACTAACTTCTTTACGTTTTTCACTCCAACTCTTGTCAGGTTGATGCGGACATCAGGCAAAGTGGACTGAGTATCAGGTAACTCCATTGAATAAACCTCTTACAGGGTGCAATGTTTCCCGGATGCCTTAAGGACACCATAACCTTATGGCATGACAGAAAGATAGCACATATTTCTATTTGGTCTGTGTACGTATTTTTAATCACAAATATAAGATTTATGAAGTTATACTCATTTCACAAAATCATAATTACATTAGAAAAAACGGTAAACATATGACAGAAAACGATATTCAGTGCAAAAAAAGCCCGAGTTCCTCAGGCGAATACAAAATATCGGTCATCGGATATGATGAAACGGCACGCTCGCACTTATTTAACCTGCGCGATTCGGGACTTGATGTTATTGTCGGAGTCAGACCGGGAAAAAGCTGGGAGAGAGCATCAAAGGACGGATTTGAGGTTTACCCTATGGTAGATGCTGCAAGAGCTTCAGACATAGTTGCGACCGCCCTTCCGGCAGAAATAGTTCCCGGAATATACAGCAGATACCTTAAAAAATACATGGCAGCAGGAGACAAATCTCTTATTCTGGCAGATGCGGCATCTCCCGCTCTTGACATTCTGGACATTTCGCATGCCCATAAACCGGCTGTCTTTACATTGTTTACACAGTACGGAGGAAAACGACTAAGAGAAGAATACCTTGCCGGCAGAAAATTCAGGGCATATTATGGAATAGGAAACGGTTTTTCAGGAGATTTTCCGGACGAAAAGTATAAAAACCTGATATCGGTATATGCAAAAGGTATAGGGTCATCAGATGAGAATCTTTTCTGCCTTAATGCCAAAGACATATCCTGTGCATGGACATTCCTTGAGATGAGTCTTTCAGAGTATCTCAAAAATTTTGCCGAATCGGCAGGAAGAATTCTTGACGGAAAAGTGCAATGCCAGGAGTTTGCATGTGACATGATAGACCAGGGACTGCTCTCAGCACTGAAAATAGATGAAACCTGCATCAGCCGCCTGCACAAATCTTTTCCATTTGCTGCACGCAAAAAGGAGGATTACCTCAATTCCACCGGGGACGAAATAAAAAAAATGATTTCAAAAGCCTGGTCAGGCGAGCTGCTCAGGGAAAAAATGCTGTCAGGTAAGACAAAATGAATATAAGGATATAAAAATTTCATCACTTTAGAATTCTGCAGGTTAAATTATTATGGTTGTCAATTCAGTAACTAAATACCCTTTTTTTGGAAAAATACATTTATTTTGAAGTCTAAAATTATCACTTGCAGTGACTGCACTTGATTTCCCTTCAAAAGGAAAATATTGCAGCAGGAGACAAGAATCATCAATGACTGCCGAAGACATAAAGAAAGCAAAAGATAAAAAAGGGCCATGTACAGGCGAGCACTGCACAATAGAGATGTGCAGGCACTGTCACACGGAGACAAAATGCCCGGCCTCAAAAGCAGGCCACGAAAACGTAAAAGAGAACAAAAACAACTAAAACCCAACAATTTTCATTTTTGGTTTTTTAATTTATTCTGAATTTGCGGATAATCTGCCGGTATCATGAAAATAATGATCTTACGTGCAGTTGCACGGACATTTCCATAAAAATATATTGAAAAGTGTTTAAGAATGAAGATCAGAATTTCATAAGTCTCGTCGTCGAAGACCTAAAATTTTCCATCTCCTCCTTTGTTATCTCTATATCCCCTTCAGGTGTCTGAAGAAGCATATGTCCTCCTCCCGAGACTCCAAGAAGCCTGCACTCTACACCCGATGCCTTAATCTTTTCAATCTGCTTTTCATCCTCGCATGCAACAATAAAGCGACCGTAAGACTCTGAGAACAGTTCCTCAAACACATTTCCGCTTATACTAACCTCGCACCCGGGGGAGAATGCCGAGAGTGCTCCTATAAGGCCTCCACGTGAGACATCTGTCGCTGAATATACATAACCTGAATTTACAAGGTTTCTTACTGACTCCAGAAGATTTGTATCAGGTATTTCAGGGGCCTTTCCGCCGCATCCGGCAACAAGGTCAAGAACTGAGCCGCCGAACCCTTCAGAGACCTTCCCGATAAGAACAAGCTTCATGCCTAAAAGAGGTCTTCTGAATTTTCTGACCGTCCCCTTTCCTGCCATTCCTATACATGGAGTAGGAAGTATCCTGGTGTTGAACTCGTCGGACTCATTGTAGAGGGATACGTTTCCACCGACAACAGGCACATCAAGCCTCCTGCACATATCGCCCATACCCCTTACGCATTCCTGGATTTGCCAGAATATGGTCTCGTGAACAGGGCTTGCAAAATTAAGGCAGTTGACAACGCACAAAGGCTCTGCACCCATTGCGGCAAGGTTTGCGGCATTCTCATAAACCGCGTTTGCAGAACCGTCGTACGGCCTCAGGTAAATCTGTTCGGGCCTGCACCCGCAGGACAGGTAAAGCGCTGCATCGCCAAGCCTGAGTACACCACAGCCGCCTTCAACCGAGACGGTCTGGAGCTGCACATCGTGGTCGTACTGTCCAACAACCCAGTCCTTTGAGGCGACTTCGGGATGCGACAAAACCTTCGTGCAAAGAGTTTTTATATTTTCAGATGGTCTTTTAAACGGTTTTTCAGCGGAATACGGTTTTCCTTCCCATATTTCCTCGGGGACTCCTCCAACCAGAAGGTCAATCGGCAGGTCGCATACAACCTGACCATGGAAAGTAATTATATAACGGTTTTCTGGGATAATTTCTCCGATATCGCTCCATTTAAGGTTATATTTCTCGATTATTGAGCACATCTGCTCAACATTCTCAGGCGCGACCTCCATAAGCATTCTCTCCTGAGACTCGGCAAGCATTATCTCCACCTCATTCATCCCTTCCTCACGGAGATGCACACGGTCTGCCGCAATTCTGGCTCCGAAAGTGCTTGACATCTCCGAAGAGGCACCCGCAAGGCCTGCAGCACCAAGGTCCCTGCACGAAAGGACTTTGCCGGTCTCAGCCATCTCAAGAGTCGCCTCGATAAGAAGCTTCTCCGTATATGGGTCTCCTACCTGAACAGCAGGCCTGTCAGAAGCCTCTGAATCCTCTGAAAGATCACGGGATGCAAAAGATGCCCCCCCAAGACCGTCACGTCCTGTTGACGACCCGTACAATATCAGGTGGTTTTTGGGCTTTTTCACCCTTGCGGTGAGGAATTTTTCAGGATGAACAGTACCTACACACACAACGTTTACAAGCGGATTGCCATTGTAATTCCGGTCAAAAGTCAGCTCCCCCCTCACTACGGGGACACCGATACAGTTTCCGTAGTCACCTATACCTGCGACGATATGCTCAAACAGGTACCTGTTCTTTTCTCCTGCAAGATCACCAAAATAAAGCGGGTCCATAAGGGCGACGGGCCTTGAACCCATAGATATTATATCCCTTACGATTCCGCCGACTCCGGTTGCAGAACCGTCGTAAGGGTCAACATAGCTGGGATGGTTATGGGACTCCATTCCTATTGCTATTGCAATATCATCAGAAAACCTTACAATAGCAGCATCGTCACCGGGCCCAAGAATGACGTTTTTTCCTTCGGAAGGCAGAGTGCGCAGGAGAGGCTTTGTTGAACGATATGAACAGTGTTCACTCCAGAGGTTCTCAAAGCATGCTGATTCCAAAACAGAAAGCTTTCTGCCTATTTTTTTCTCAATATACTCAATATCTCGGGAACATAGCATAATTGTAGGAATATATTCCTTTACGAACAGATAATAGATGCCTAAAAAAGATTTTACCGTTGGATTTTTCAGAATGCAGAAGCTTTATGATTTCACTTTTTTATTCAGGAAGAGCGCTTCTGAAGAGCTATTTTTATGGCCATGTTGAGTTCAAAGTCTTCGAAGGGTTTTGCAATATAACCCGAGGGCCCTGTCTTTAATGCCCGGCTTATTATATCTTCCTCCATATGCGAACTAAGATATATCACCTGCACGGAAGGTTTCTTTGTTTTTATTCTTTCAACGGCATCTATTCCGTCAAGTTCACCGGGGAGGGTTATGTCCATTAAAATAAGGTCCGGGCCGTAAGCCAGGGCCTTCTTAACTCCATCCTCACCGGACCGGGCTATCTGATAATTTTTATAGCCCATCTCTTTCAGACGCCATTGTATAAGGTCAACAAGAATTTCATCATCTTCAACAACAAGAATTTTAATATCTTCCAAATATCTCACCGCCCGGGATTCCGCTGAAAAGATAATATGACTGTCTAATATAATAGTTATTTGGAATTTTCCTTTGATATTCTGTAGTTTTCCGGGGTCATAATTATCTCGAACCTTGCACCCTCACCGAAGACTCCGTTTTCCACAATCTTAAGCCCGGTTATGCTGAGAATTTTTTCGGCAAGAAACAGCCCGAGTCCTGTATTGCTGCCAAAGCCGTGGTCAAAGATTCTTTTTTTAAGCTTCTCCTGTACACCTGTCCCATTGTCCTTTACCACGATTATTCCATTTGCTTCGCTCTGGCTGAAGGAAATAACCATCTTTGTCACTTTTTCCCCGTGACGGGCCGCATTGTCAAGGAGGTTAAAAAATATCTTTTCAAGCATGGGGTCCGCATAAACTTCCAGAGGAGGGAGTTCCATATCTAAATGAATGCCCATCGTCTTTGCTTTAGACTTCATGTTTCCTGCAATTACATCCACTCTCTGCCACTGCGGACTTTCAACTCCCACATTATGGTAATCTCTTGTAAATGTAATCTGGTCTTTGATGTTTCCGGAAGCCTGCTTTATCCTGTCAAGGTGATGGGTCAGTTCGCTGTCGCCTGCAACTTTCCTGTACATAAGGTCGGTAAAACCGTTGATTCCTGCTATTTGGTTTAAAATATCATGCCTTGTTATGCTTGAGAGAAGATTCAGCTTCCTGTTGGCTTCGTAAAGAGCGTTCTGATACTGCTTTATCTGCGTGATGTCCTGCATGATTCCGACGATTCTTCCGGGCATCCCCGAACTGCCGCTCCCGGCAATCTTTCCTATAACGTTTATCCACTTGCAGGTGCCGTTTTTGCAATTTATATGATATTCAGACTCAAAATGCTCTTTTTTGGGGGAGGATTCACTACACTCACCGTCCGGATTTACGAAGAAATCCATAACATCAGAGAAAAACTGAACCTGGAGTATTTCCCTCCACTCGGTCTGGCTGCGCTGGCAGTCCCCCTCGTATCCAAACATCTCCGGATAATTCCCGGCAAAATAAATCCTGTCTTTTTCCATGTCCCAGTCCCATACACAGACACCGGAGTTATGTATGGCAAGATTCAGGCGCTCCTCACTTACACGAAGGGCTTCCTCCATCTTTTTTCTTTCAGTAATGTCTATTCCTATTCCCCTTGCCCCGACAATTCGTCCTCCCTTTTCGATGGGACTTGCATAAACAAGCATCGGAAATTCTGAGCCGTCTTTTCTTTCAGCAATATATTCCCGGGCATTTCCTGAGGATTCTCCCAGAAGAAGAGACCTGAAGTTATCCTCTGCACGCCGGCGGTCGCACACTGCAATAACGTCACAGAATTTCAGGCCACCTGAAAAGTCTTTTCCTGAAACACTGAAGGATTCAAAAGCGTTTTTGTTTGCAAATGTCAGAATTCCATCGCTGTCAATCTCAAAAACAACCTGGGGGAGCAAATCGGTTAAATTTCTGAACCTTTTTTCGCTTTCGACAAGGGCTTCGCGGGATTTTTTCCTTTCGGTGATGTCCCTTAGAACAGACTGAACTATACCGGAGCTGTTAGGAACATAGCTGGAGCTTACTTCGACAATAACAACAGTTCCATCTTTTTTTTTCATTTCAGTCTCAAAAAACAGACTTTTCTTTTTTTCTAAATCCAGAAAAGCTCCGGACACGTAATCATGCGCAGGCTTTGAGAACAGGTCATATACCGAAAAGCCTATGACAGCATCCCTTTCATACCCGAGCATGAATGCAAGGCGCTCGTTAAAATCAATGATCCGGCCGTTTATGTAATGGAGAAGTATAGCGTCGTTGGAGCTTTCAAAGAGATTGCGGTAGCGTTTTTCACTGTTCTTAAGAGCGCTTTCCATCTGTTTTCTCTGGCTGATATCTATCGCGATTCCACGCAGCCCTTCAATTTCAGATACTTTGGAGTCGGAAAAGATATAACTCATGTTCATCATGACCGGAAAAGAGGTGCCGTCTTTTTTTCTTCCCAAGTACTCTGTCGCACCCACGATGTGGCCTGTCATAAACCAACTGAAGTTCTTCTCTGATCTCTCCCTGTCGGAATCAGAGAGGATGTCCCATAACTTCATGCCTCCTGTAAGCTCATCCGGCTCATACCCAAACATATTCAGACTGTACCTAGTCGCAAACCTGATGCAGCCTTCCCTGTCCAGTTCGAATATCATTTCAGGAATCTGGTTTGTCAGGACACGCAGCCTGCTTTCGCTCTCTTCAAGGGCAATCTGAAATTTTTTTCTTTCGGTGATATCCCGCACGAAGACATGCACATAACCCTCCGCACGGTCGGTAATGCTGGAGTTTATCTCGATATGCCTGGTAACTCCCTGTTTCGATTTTATGACAGCTTCAAGTTCCACGTGATCCTGCCCTGAAAGTGACCTGCAGGAAGTTTCAAAGGCGTCTGTTCCGAGGGAATCGTCAAGATCTGCAAGCGTCATATTCTCCTTGCACATGCATTTATCAAACATCTCCTTTGCATGCCTGTTGCACAAGAGAATCCGGCCTTCAAGATTATGCACAAAAACAGAATCATTTGTATTTTCAAACAGATTTTCGTAATTATTTTTTATCTCTACAAGTTTATTCTCACCGTCACGCAGGCTCTCTGCCAGAACCGATGCCCCTGTTCCTATCCCTATATACGCAGCAAGGAAAAGAAGACCTTCAACCAGGTCATAATATGCAGGGTAGGAAAGAAAAACGACAATGGCATAGTAAACCATTCCCAGAAATACTGATATTTCAATACCTTTTTTAGGGTACCTGTATATCAGAAGAAACAGAGGAAAGTAAAACATATGGGAGATGAACATCATCATCCCGTCGCTGAATAAATAGAGTGATATTTCGCATATGAATATTATGAACACCAGTATACCAAGAAGAACATAACTCCAGAAGGAGCCAAGCTTTTTTTTCATGTAATTTTTCAGAAATCTGTTTTTCCCGGACAACTTGTCTTCCACCAAAAAAATTTCATTTCCTTTCATATTTTATTTACGAAAAGTCAGCATCCTGACTGATATTGATAATTGTCACTTTAGAATATAACGCCTTTTCATTTTTTCACAGGGAAACAATATGAAAACATACTTAATTACTGTTAGAGAGCATATAAGTACAGCATGACCGACCCATACGAATCTCTTTTAAAGCAGGCATACAGCAATATAACGGAAAAATCAGGTGATGAAGGCCGTTTTTCAGTGCCCGACGCAAAGGTCTACATAGAAGGAAAAACGACAGTCATCGAAAATTTTTCGGATATCGTATCAACTCTCAGGCGCGAACCCGACCACGTGATGAAATATCTCCTGGGAGAACTTGGAACTGCCGGGAAAATTGACGGCAGCAGAGCCATATTCAACGGAAAATTTGACAAATCACAGATAACAAACCTGATAGGTAAATATACTGAAGACTATGTCATCTGCTCGGAATGTGGAAAGCCTGATACAAGGCTTGTAAAAGAGGGGAGAACACTGACTCTCAGGTGCGATGCCTGCGGAGGCCACAGGCCGGTAAAAAAGAGAAGAGCCAAATCAGAAAGCCCCGATGACCAGATACAGGAAGGAAACGAGATGAACGTTGATATCCAGTTCCTTTCGAAACGCGGTGACGGGGTGGCCAGAATAGGCAAATACACTCTCTATGTTGCAGGCACAAAACCCGGCCAGACGGTTAAGATAAAAATTACAAGAGTTTCTGGATCGATTGCATTCACACAGAAAATATAATAATATATTTTTGACTTTTTTTATTTCACCCTGTAAGGATTGTCGCATACATTTTCCCTGCAGGCTTCGCTTATTTCAGGAATGTTTTCCATACTCCATTCCGCAAGATGCTCCATTACCGGCATGAAGCTTATTCCCCTGCCTGTCAGCGAATATTCCACTTTCGGCGGGACTTCCGTGAAAACGTGCCTTTCAACAAACCCGTCTCTCTCAAGCTCGCGCAGCTGTTTCGTAAGCATAGACTGGGTAATACCCGGAGTTTTCCTGTATATTTCTCCGAATCTCATTTTTCCGTCATGCAGAAGCCACAGGAGATACAATTTCCATTTTCCGCTGATAAGCCTTTGAATCCGGTATATAGGGCATGGAGGCTGTATTTCTGCATTTTTTTTAATATTAGGCATATCCTTTAGATATGCACTACTTTCTTTAATACTATCTATCATTTTTTGTTGTATACTACTTATACAGTATACATTACCAGATTTATGCATGAAAGTATTAGGTATTGCAACAAGTCCACGCAAAGGAAACAGCCAGGCCATCGTTGAAGCAGTTTTAGAGGGTGCAAAAAAGGCAGGTGCCGATACTGAAATGGTAAGATTAACTGACAGGGAGATAAACCCGTGCAAAGGATGCGGTTTCTGCAAGGAAAATCCTACATGCGTCCAGAAGGACGGAATGGTTGAAATATATCCTAAAATCACCGGTGCGGACGCAATCGTGATAGGCTCCCCTGTATATTTTGCACGTATGAATGCACCTGCATATGCACTTATTGACCGTATGTGGGCCCTTATAAACGGAGATTTTTCGCCAAAAATCCCACAGGGAAAGAAGTTTGCTCTTGCTCTTACCAGCAATTCGTGCGGTGATGAAGTCTTCAGCCCGATATATGAATACATGAAGCAGACGATGAGCCTTTTCGGAATAAAGGAAGCAGGATATATCTGGCAGAACCACTGCCTTAAACCTGATGACATCAAAAATTTCCCCGAAAAAATTGAAGAAGCAAAAGAGTTTGGAAAAAAGCTGATCTGAAAAAAATTTCAGGAACTTTTCAATTTTTAATCAGATTATTGGTGCTGCACCAATAATAACGTTTTTTTTAATAATTACAAAGAATTTCAGATTTTTTTATGATTTTCAGAGTCCGCTGCACAATTTCAGGACTCCGACTTAAACCATTATACGGTCTTTGCCGTCACTAAATGAAGCAGAAAAAATACAACTCAGGAAAAAATGATTAGTTGATACTTATTTTAAGCCTTTTCTACCTGTTCAATAAGCCCTGCACAGTACTGTGAGATACTCGCAGCTGCATTTTTGATTACTGAAATCGGGTCGGCATTGTTTTTCGTTGTAACAAGAAGAATGGGGTCCGTAAAAGTGTATTCACTGTAATACTGCGCCACATCCACATCAGGGTTTTTCAGTATCTCCTCTTTTAATGTGTTCATATATGTATGATTTTCACCTATAAAGGAAATCCTTGCTTTTTCCTCAGTCAGCTCCAGTATTTTTATCTCCATAAGTAACCATACGTTTGGGACCCGCAGGAGTATAATAGTATTGGTCGTCAGAAAATGAAATAATCGGAAAGAAATAATTTTTTGTATCAGATCTCAAAAACTTCTCCGTCAGATGCCATATGCTTCCAGTTAAACGGAAGATTATGGCTCATGTGAACCATATAATATTTTTTTGCAGAAAGTTTCTCTGCAAGATTCAGCGCTTCCTTATAATTCATGTGCTTTCCTATGTGAACCGAAGGAGGCATCAGCGCATCAATGAATAAAAGGTCACACCCGCTTAAGGCCTTCAGCGTCTCTTCGCAGAGGTCATCGTTTGTATCAGATGTAAAGCCTATTTTTTTCCCGTTGTACTCCATGACAACCCCGCACGTATACATGGGCGGATGATTGACTTCCGCAAACGTGAATTTTATTCCGTAAATTTCAAACGGCTGGTAAGGAGTACACCTTTTCCTTTCAAAATGCAGAAAATGAAAGAAGCCTTCAATGTCATCCATTGCACGGGATGCGGCGTAAGCAGGTGGAAAGGACTGGACCCTGTAAAACTCGTTGTAACCTGCAATATGGTCGTAATGACCGTGAGTCCACAGAATTGCGTCTATATAAGGCGAACCGTGTTTTAAAAGCTGTCTTCTCAGGTCTGGAGAGGTGTCAATCAGAATGTTATGACCGTCTTCTTCAATCAAAAAAGATGTCCTTAGCCTTTCCCTGCCTTCCCTTACAGCCCAGGTGCATACAGGACATTCGCACCCGACCCTGGGAGTACCTACCGTGTCTCCGGTACCGAGAACTGTAATCTTCATATTGAGACGCTCTGCCTGATATTATCCCTGTCGCGGACTATGCCCATTCCCTGCTCTATATCAGACTCGTCCATTACGAAACTGTCACGCATCAGAGCCGAAATTACTGACTCTTTTATCATAATCTTCAGGTCCGCACCTGTAAAGCCCTCGGTATCCTCCGCAAGCTCATCGTAATTGCAGGTGCAGTCAAGTTCCTTTGTTATTTTAAGAAGTATTTCTTTTCTCATCTCCAAATCCGGCAGGGGGAACTCGACTACATCGTCAAACCTTCTCCATGCAGCTTCATCAAGCATCGCAGGATGGTTAGTAGCACCGATGAGAAGGACTCCGTTTTTAACAAAACTGATAGTATCGATATTTTTAAGAAGCATATTTACCGCACGCTTCATCGCACCGTTGTCCTCCGTAATCCTGCTTCTTGCCACAAAATCAAACTCATCTATAAAGAGTATGCACGGTGAAAGACGTCTTGCGAGGTCAAATATCCTGTCAATATTCTTTGAAGTCTCACCAAGGTACTGGGAGGTTACCATCGCAAGCCTTACCTCCAAAAGAGGCATTTTCAGTTTTTTTGACATTGCAAGAGCAAGAGAGGTTTTTCCGGTTCCTGGAGGGCCTACAAAGAGAAGCTTGCCTATCTCGTAAATCCTGCGTTCACGCAGGTAATCAAGATTTTTCAGTGCAATATCAATCTTTCTTATGGTCTCCTCCTGTCTCGGGGTGCATACAAGGTCTGCAAGAGAGTATTCCCCTTCTTCAGGGGAACTTATAAGAATCAGGCCTCTTGCAGCTTTCAGCTCCTCGTCATCTCCGACAATTCCGTCTACCCTCGCTTCAAGATATTCCTTTGAATCACGGTACCTTGAAATAGACTCTGAGGACTCCTGATATGAGATCCCGCCCATGTTCATATGTTCGTAGTAGTATGCAAGAACCGGGTTGGCTTTTATGCGGTCAGTCGTATTCTGCCTGAAAAACCACCCTGCAGCGGCATCAAGCGCGGATATACTGAGCCTTTTGCCGAAATCGTCAAACTTTACGAAGGGGTTGCTGCTTACATAGGAGTATGCGCCGGAGATTCCCAGAACCTTCTCCGCAACGCTTTCGCTTATTATGACAGGCCTTTCGACATCTATATTGCATCCCTTTTCACCGGCAATTTTTCTGAGTTTAGGCGGGAGATCATCCATATTCAGTGTATCATATTTATTCAGTATCTCCGCCGTCAGTAAGAATTCCATTATATCCAGGGACTTTTCATCTGTTTCTGATGACATGCGTACAACCTAATATATATCTCTTTAATTGCAATATAGGTATCTCTGCCTGTAGCAAACCGTCCATTTTTCAGGCTGTTGTCACAATGCAGCCGTCTTCTGTGACAATCATCGTGTGCTCCCTCTGCGACACAAGTGATCCCGGAATGTCGTGCAGAACCGGGTATCCTCTCAGGATCCCCTTCTGACAGAGTCTAACTATGTTTATATCGGAGTTTAAATCCCTGTACCACCTGCGGGAGAACGGCAGACTTTTTCTTTCTTCAATTTCTTTCATCAGTTTTCTCTCGCTCGGAAGCCGGACCGGTTTTTTTGAGATCTGGCTGAATATCTCCATTCTCTGACCGTCCGATACCTGCCCACTGCCAGTGGTTGCAAAAGGCTCTATTGCAAACGCCATACCTTCTTCAATTACAGTCCCGCCTTTTATTGCCACATTAGGTATCGTCGGAATTCCATGAAGCAGGAAGTTGCCAAGTCCGTGACCGGTCAGGTTTGATACCGGCAAAAACCCGAGTTTTTCTATCTCGGCCTGAACAGCCGTCCCTATCTCTCCTGTCGTAATACCAGGTTTTACAAGAGAAATTGCTTTTTCAAGGGCTTTTTTCGAGGCTTCAATCAAATTTTTGTTGTTTCCGAGGTCAACTGTAACCGCGGTGTCAGCCACATAACCGTTTATATGAGCGCCGAGGTCAACCTTTACGACATCGCCTGCCATAAATTCCCTCATATCTCCTTCTGAAGCCGTATCATGCGCCGCGGCCTCGTTTCGTGAAATATTCAGAGGAAATGCAATTCCAGCTCCTTCGTTTAATATGCTTTCCTCGGTTTCGTTGACGAAATCAAGTATCAAAACACCGGGCTTTACTTTTGAAGCCGCTTTGTCAAGACATTTTTTCGCTATTTTGCCTGCCTGAATGTAGTAGTCAAGTATCTCGTCATCCATTATACTCTTAGCTCCTCTTTTGATTTTGTAAAACAGTCAAATCCATTCTTTTCAACAAGCCCCATATCCTCAAGTCTTACCCCGCCGTATTTTCTGTAGTACAGACCGGGCTCCACTGTCACTATGTTTCCGCACTCAAGTTCTCCGCCTGAGGGTGAAAGGGACGGGGACTCATGTATCGCAAGACCTACACCATGACCAAGGCTGTGGACAAATCCTTCGGTACCGGTATGATATCCGGACTCTTCAAAAAACTTTGAAACTGCATCATGGACTGATTTTCCGGTTATACCCGCACTAACCATATTCTCACCGAGCTTTTTTGCTTCAGATACGGTCTTGAATATATCCTCTATTTCAGGTGAGGGTTCTCCTTTTACCACAGTCCGGGTCATATCCGAGTAATAACCGGTTTTCAGGTCGCTTGGGAAGATGTCCATTAAAATCGGCTCATTTTCAAGAAGAACACCTTTTCCGGTACAGTGGGGCATTGCGGTCTCAGTCCCACAGGAGACTATGGTGTCTCTTGCAAGAAATCCTCTTTTTAAGAGAAAACACTCTATTTCACCCCTGAGATACGAAGAAGTCATACGTGTTTTTCCGTCATACAGCTCTCCGTTTTTAACCAGTGCAGCCGAGATTTTATTCACCGCAAACTCCATCACTGCATCATTCGCCTTCTGGCATTCGCGGATTTTTTCAATCTCTCCCGGAGTCTTTACAGAGCGCATCTTCTCAACCGTGCCCCGGTCAACGCTTACCCTGCAGAACTTTTCAAGTTCTCTTGCAAGAATAACGGGAAAATCCGCGGGTACAAGTATGTCGCCTCCGGCGACATAGGAGATCATCTCTGCCTGGGCCGTATAAGGGTCAGGTGCGGATTTCAGGTAATCGAAATAGCCTGCTTCTCCCCTTGTGATTACATCGCATTTCGACTCGGACAGTGCGCGATCCTTTTCCATCTGCGGGACTATAAGCTGACCACGACCGCCATGACGCCTGATATAGATAAGGGGGTCGGTCACCGAAAAACCTGTAAGATAGCGCATATCAGGATTTTCGGAAGATGCAACCATAACGTAAGCTTTTGAATTTGCAGCCTCAAGAGACTGGTCTAAAGAATTTATCATAATGCAGTACCCTTACTATTCGACTCAGACTTAGAAGTAATTTTACCAAGAGAGAGACAATTCGTATTAATAATGAATGCATCAGCTGAAAGAACACTCAAGATGAAATTTGCCAAGCTGACGATGATGCTTAATGCGGTATTTCTGCTTGTAGCAATTTCGATTCTGGCTTTTTTTGGCCTGATTCCTGTATTCAGCATTCAGATCTCTGCCATATGCGCTGTTCTGGCTGTCATAACAGCTCTGATGTTCAGAAAGCATTACAGGCAGGACAAGGCATGGCTGAATGAACAGGAAGACTAAAAGACTAAACCCAAAAAATTTTTTGAACCTTTTTCATGGAAAAGATTACTTTAAAATGTTTGAAATGCAAAAAGGTATCCTGTCCGGATATTTTAAAGAAACAGGTTAAAAAAACAAAAAGAACGGCCAAGGAAATGCGCACCTGCAAATATATGCTTCATGGTGCAGGCCGGATTTATTTTCACAAAAAGCGGGGCTTAACAAATTGCTTCAAAAACTGCTTAACGAGATAGAACTTGTCGGAAGACACCTTGAGGTAATAAGGGTTGTACAGAAAAACCAGCCCATCGGAATAATGAAGCTCTCGGAGATACTTGGCATTCCGTCTCACAGGGTGCGCTATTCACTGAAGGTCTTAGAACAGCTCGGTTACATCCGGGCTTCGCCTTCTGGGGCTGTAGCAACGGAAAAAGCCTCGGATCTGATAGATAATCTGGACAGGGAGATCGATTCCCTTATCTCACAGCTTGAGTCTATAAGGAACAGCAGTCCAGATTAATTCCATAATCTTTAAAAGGTAATAAGTAGACGTTTATTGGCAAGTTGCAGAGCAAAAAAGCAGATTGCATTGCCTCCATAACTCAGTTGGTAGAGTGTCTGGCTGTTAACCAGAATGTCACAGGTTCGAGTCCTGTTGGGGGCGCTTTTCCTGAAATTCAGCTTTTTTATACTTTTTATATACAATTCTGGCAATGATTTTGGCTGTAACATAAGTTCCACCGTAAATTAAGCATGGACTTCTTGCAAAAAGGCAGGTTCTAAAAAATATTTCTTTAATGGTTTTAATATCAAGGCTGATTGAAGATAAAAGCAGAAACACGGGCTATTGAAAGTGATTTAAAGATTTCCCGGACTTTTTATCTAAAAAAAATATTTGCATATATCCAACCACTTTAATAAACTCAGACATATTGGTATATACATCTATACCCAATTATAATACAAAGAAAGATGAAATCAAATGAAAGACCTGTATAAAAACATAAAAGAGTTGAGGATGTGGTTTGTGCTTATTTTTGCAGTTATTTTAATTATAGCTATAGTACTCCTGGTAGACCCCGCTACTTTAACCAAATAAAGCTCTCGAAATACTTTTTTTAATGCCTGAATCATAATCTGACATATCTCTGCATGACACAAAATAAAAAGTATAAATGTTGAAATCCGATAGAACAGGATATCTGGGTTTCTAATGTTTTACCACTTCACGCTTTTTAGAAGTATATATGCAGGAATGTCTAAAAATTATATCAGATATTATCTTATTATTGCCTAATTACTCATAAAAAATTATAGAGATATTATTTATTCTTCTGGATTTTCCAATATATAAATAAAAATTATATTTTTGCAACATAAATTTGAGAGAGAGAGAGAATCAGTAGCTAAATTTACACACTTTATACCAGATTTTCAATTTTTCCTTTATAATTATCTGCAGATACTTTTAAACCAGCCCCATATATCACAACACCGTCCGAATCTAAATTATTTGCAGAATTCAGTATATTATTTAATAAATCAGTAATTTCATCCCCGGATTCTGAGACCAATGATCTGAACTCTTTGTCATGATAAGAAACATTTGTCGAAGAAGTACACCCGGCGAAAACAATACCCACAAAAAACAATACAATTAAAAATAGCTACCCCGTTTTCATAATATCAGGATTAAAACAATTATGTCATATAGATATCGTTTTTAACTAGATCTATTCTAAAGAGCAGACAGATGTTTTAGTATAGATTATTTTATTTTAATTAGATTTAAGGTTACAATAAGACAAATTCGCCGTATTTAGGAATAATTTTTTAATCACCACAGGGTTTACTTCATAACAAAAAAAAATGGGAATAATTTTTTATGTATAGTATGCGTATTTGCACATCATGACAAAAGAGATAGCCATTTTCCTTTGCCTAATTTTAATTACTACCGGTATTATCTTTACAGGCTGCACTTCTTCTAAAAATACAAATTCCCGGACTTCTGTAACAATTGAGGAAACAAAATCCTCAACACCAATTGAAACCGAACTTGAGACTATTAAGGCAACAATTGCATCAATGACGGAAACACCGGCAAAAACACCGACACCTTCAAAAACTCCCACACCAACGAAAACGATAAACCCCACAAAAACTGCGACTCAAACACCATCCCCCTCCAAAACAGATTCTTCATCTGCTGTCTGCTCCTGCTCAGGAAATATCTACAACTGTGATGACTTCAAAGACTGGTCTTCAGCTCAAAAATGCTACGAATACTGCCTCTCAGCCACAGGTGATGATGTTCACGATCTGGACAGAGACAGTGACGGTTGCGCCTGCGAAAGCAACAAAGGGTGTACATGCAAATAAATTTTCTCCTTTTTTCCGGGAATACTTTACAGAACTAACAGAATTTTTACAACTCAAAAGGATTTTTAAAAAACAGCTACATTGAACGAACCTAAAAAAATAATATGACCTTAAAGATAAATAATATTCTTAAATGACTAAAGGTTTAAACAGCCTTTCATAGTCTTTATTGTTCAGGCAGTCGTCAATAATCAGGATTTTTTCATCGTCATCAGCTGCAATACTGTAGATAAGTTTCCACGAGTGAGTCATGTTTAATTTCCATACATTCAGCGACCCGTATACATTTTCATACTTCCTTGGTATGACACTTCTCGGAATTAGTTCTCCTGAAAACATGTGTTCTTCAAGAGTCTTTATTGCGTCCTGCATGTATTTCAGACCGTTTTGCTCTTCAATGCTCGAAGAGGTAATCATGTCCCGGTACACCGAAACGATGTCTTCACTTCCAAAGAAAACCGAATCCAAAGCATCTCTGCCGAAAAACTTCAGCTTATCATTTTTTTTGTAGAATGAAACGGTTTCGGGGTCATAAACCCAACAGACATGACCGATTCTGTCAAAAGAGATCTTCCCGGACTCCTGGTAAAAATCAATTATCTGCTCATAAACACTGCTCATAATCCTGCGTGGAAGCTTCATCTGGACAGGAAGGTTTTTGTAAAGCAAATCACGTGTGAATTTTCCGCTGTTTTCCCTAATGGCAGTTTCAACCATCTCCATGCAGTGAGCAACTGGTGACCCAGCTTTTGGCCGGGTAAGGTCAAGGTCGGCAAAACCCTGCATTACAGATACAGGCTCTGTATTTTCACTAATCTCTGTCATCAGTTATAGCATATTGTTGCCACATAAGATAAATTTTTTTGCCTGAAATTTGAGCGTTAAATCAAAAAATAAGCTTATTTATTTGATAAATTTAATCTGATTAACTTCATATCAGATAACCGGCATTTTGCACATAAGACCCGGGGATTCATTAAAATCGTATCCTTTTCAAAGAAGCGTTTACCGTTCTCCGCCACATCAGGTATGAGAATTTCCAAGTTCTGAAATCAAACTTTGAATCCTTAACAGAAAAATAAGCAGGTCCAGTTTACAGGAGCACAAAGGATTCTCAAGACGCATTAAAAAAATAAAAAAACAATTCATTAAAAAAGTTTAATAGGGAGGGTTTATTTTTCAGATAACATACTTTTTCATATCATTCGAAAGACCGCCGGCAAGAGAGGATACCTCATTGATTGCAGCGCTTATCTCTTCAACCGAGGCACTGGTCTCTTCTGCAAGAGCTGCAAGCTCCTCTATCTCGCGTGAGACATCGCCCGTAAGTCCTGCCAGCTCCGACGTGTTATTCGAAACGTTGTTTGCTATATTTACCTGCTCTTCAATGGCATGAACGATTCTTTTGACATCAGCGTCTATTTTTCCGGCATTGTCAATTATTGAATTTAAGCCGTCAAGCGTCTTGTTGACGCTTTCAACACTTTTGATTATCTCAGAGTTGGCCTTGTTTATTGCAGAGGCGGTCTTTTCACTTGACTGCTGGACTGCAGAAACAACACTTTCTATGTTGTCAGTTGCAGCTCTCGCTTCTCCGGCAAGATTTTTGACCTCTCCGGCAACGACTGCAAAGCCTCTCCCGTGTTCCCCTGCACGTGCGGCTTCGATTGCGGCATTTAGTGCAAGAAGATTTATCTGACCGGTAATATCGTTGATAAGCTTTACAACCTTTCCGACCGTATTTATCTGCTCGGAAAGGGAGTTGATTTCATTAACACTTCCTCCCGCAATCTTCTTGACGCTGTTCATCATCTTTCTTGAATCGTCTCCGGAAGACTGTGCAGTCTTTCCTATATCGACCACATGATTGGTCTGCTTCATAACATGGCGGGCAGCCGAGGATATCTCCTGGTTTGAAGAAGAGAGGTCAAGAATCTGTTCGTTTATCTTTTCTATACTGTTATTAAGCTTTTTTGTAAGCCCTGCAGAGTTTGACGCCGACATTGCCACCTTTTCCGCAGCCTCCGACATATCGCCCGCACTGCGCCCGACATCGGTTGAATTCCTGTTTATAAGTTCGACAGAAGCCCTGACCTCTGAAACTGTATGCGAGAAGACTCCACCTACATTGTTAAGGCTTTCCTTTATTGAAGCCATATCGCCTTCAAAGGATAGTCTTTCATCAACTTTCGTGCGGAAATTTCCCCTGTTAAACTCATCAGCAATTCTTGCTATCTCTTTTACTACCTCTCCGATTTTGGACCCCAGGGCATTGATGCTGTTCTTTAGTGAGATGAAGTCCCCTTCAAAACCTTTTACGTCATTTATAGCGGAAGAAAAATTGCACCTTGAGTATTCTTCCAGTGTTTCAACCATCTTTTTGAAAGGTACAGAATAAGAATCAAGAATACTGTTTACGCCCTCAACAACCTTTTTCAGGTCTCCGGAATGCCTGGAAACCGTTATACGGTTTTCTATATTTCCGTGCTCGATCTCTTTTGAGATATATATGATATCTTCTATTGCCCTGTTTGTCTCCTCGTTTCTGTTGAAAATGTTCATTGAAGCGGGCAGCATACTGCCTATAACGTTTATCAGATTTCTTTCCTCTTTTAAAAACGGCCCTTCGTAGTCCCCAGGCTTTTCTTCAAGATACAAAACGTCAAGATAGCCCCCCTCGCCGTTTGCGTCAACAAAGGATACTCTCTGCTTCCACGGAGTTTCCCTGAAATTCAGACTTTTTATGTCATAATTTTTGTATTTAAACCTGGCTACAGTAATTTCGGGGTACTGCCAGCCCGGAGGAACAAGCTCTACTACCTTCATGAGAATGTATTCTCTTTCAAGAGTCGTATCAAAAAGGAATTTGGATACTTCATTTACAAGAGCCTGCTCTTTTAAGCGCTCGTTGTAATGGTAGGCCAGAAGCTTCAGCTTTTCATCCGCCGTTTCATCGGCAGACATCAGTTTCTGCAATCCTTCAAATTTCATTTAAAACACTTCTTCGGGGATTTTACTAGGAATTAACAAAAAATATGGTATTTTTCATCAAATGCATTCATCCTGCTGTCATTTGCTGCTGTGTTTACTGCAAAACGGACATGACCAGATAAAAATAACTGATCAGTTGTGTTCATTGTTGATCTCATTGGGAAAACTGCCAGTAGGCCTGCAAACCAGAGCAGGCGGAGACTAGATAGACTCTCCCGTGACGGATAACTTTTGTGTACGCTAAATACCGCGGTAAATGTTCAGATAAGAAATAATCTTTGGCTGCCTCCACCTGTTTTAATGAATTGTCCGGAATACACAAACTTCATATAATCCTCAAAAAGTCCACATTCAAAGGTTTTTCATTAACTTTTGGAGGAGCGCATCAAAACGCATCAGATTACACCCTTCTGAAAACACCTGTATTTACAATACGCCTAATCGTTTTCCTTTTCAGAATTCTTAAAAACCTGAAATATTCCGGAGATTTTCTTTTTGCGCTGACTACTCTCTATATCATGCCGTACCCAGACACAGTTAGAAGTATCCTTCCATCAATGTAAAATATTAACGATCCAAAAATAATTAGTCTATATAGTTATTGTAGATAATATAGAAATGATTTTTTGAAATGCCAAAAAAAGGAAATAAAGTTTAGTCTTCACGAACCATAATTATCGCTTTTTTCGGGCAGACCTCTACGCATATGCCGCATCCCTTGCAGAAGTCATAGTCTATGACAAATTCTGTATCTACCGCGCCGTCCGGGCAGTAGAGATAACAGTTTCCGCACCTGCTACATTTTTCATCAGATACAACAGGCCGAAACGTTCTCCATGACCCGGTATTTCCGGAAGCTCCCTTTTTAGGTCTTGATATGGCGAGTTTTGCACTCATAACACCAGCTCCTCGTATGCCTTAAGTGCGGCATCAGCATTTCTTTTATCTTTAAACGAACCAGCTATGGCTTTTCTTACCGACTCCCGGGACACAAGGCCCATCTTCGCCACGGCACCCAGAAGAGGTGTATTTAATATAGGATTTCCTGCGACTACAAGGTCAAGAGACAGGGCAACTCCGGTAAGGTCCACATTATAGACTTTATGACCACCAAACTCCATTTTATGAGGACTGTTTATCAGGACTTTCCCGTCAGGCTTTATACCGTGCATAACATCAACAGTCTGCATAACCGAGGCGTCAAGGACTATCACAAGGTCAGGCTTTCTTATCTGCGAGTAAATCCTTACAGGCTCATCGTCTATTCTTATGAATGAAACCACGGGTGCACCACGCCTTTCGGCACCATAAAGAGGAGTTGCTGTTGCATATTTCCCGTCAAGAAAAGCTGCCTGGGCAAGGAGTTTTGCAGCAGTCACACCGCCCTGGCCCCCCCTTGAGTGAAGTCTTATTTCATACATCACTCATCAACTCCGAACCAGAACTCTTCACCGGCTTTCCTTCTCCTGACAAAGCCTGCAATATCATCATAAGTGACTTCCTGACCGCCAAGACCTGCAATCACGCTGAAAGGAGAGCATCCCGTCTTTGCCCGGATCTCGTTTGCAAGAATTCCGCCGTAACCGAACGAACAGTCACGGTCTATCACAACGACATCCTTTCCTTTTACTGCATCGCTTAAATCGGGGAAAGGCCTGAACCAGCGGACACGGATGCATCCGGCTTTTATTCCTTCCTTCCTTAAGAGGTCTGCTGCGACTTCTGCCTCTTTTGCCATCGTGCCCATTGCAATGACAACAATTTCGGCATCCTCTGTCCTGTATTCCTCGTAGATATCGTAAGTTCTACCGAAGCGTTTCCCGAATTCAGCCTGTGTATCTCTTATGACGGCCACTGAATCCCTCATCGCACGCTGGATGTCATACCTGAATTTGAAGTGCTCATCCGAAGGGGTCAGGGTACCGTAGCCGCCGGGATTGTTGATGTCTATTGCATGCGGCAGATTTATCGGCGGGATAAAGTCGCCGGGCTCTACAGTCTCAAGAGGCTGCGTAATATGAGTCAGCAAAAACCCGTCAAGGTTTATCATGACGGGCAGGAGGACATTGTTGTTCTCTGCAATACGGAAAGCCATAAGTGTCATGTCATAGGCTTCCTGAACCGTTGAAACGTAGACCTGGAGCCACCCGGTGTCTCTCATCGACATGGAATCGGAATGCTCCGCTCCGATATTCCAGCCAGGTCCCAGTGCACGGTTGGCGTTCGCCATTACTATGGGAAGACGTGCACCGGCGGACATATGAAGCATCTCGCACATGTATACAAGTCCGTGCGAACTTGTTGCAGTAAAAGTCCGGACTCCTGTTGCAGAAGCACCTATGCATGCACCCATAGACGAGTGCTCGGACTCAACGGGGATATAGTGTGCATCAAGCTGTTTTGTTGCGACATAGTTTGCGGTCTCCTCAACGACCTCGGTCTGGGGAGTTATAGGATATGCAGCTACAACGACCGGCTTTGCATCCTTTACAGCCGTTGCTACGGCCTTGTTTCCGGTAGATACCGTCAGCATACTCCTTTTTCCTCCTGTTCAAGCCTTTTCATGTTCATATCGACATGCTCCTGAAGAATTTTTATGTCATTATCCGATGCAGTCTTAAACCGGCCCTGCATTCCCAGATAGGCGGTTACCGGTATTCTCTTTTTCATTGCAGTCTTTGAGGCACCGGTCACGGAAAGCTTTCCGTATTCACGTTCATAAAGGACCCACATCCCGGACTTAACCGCCAGTTTTCCAACTTCGATAGTCTTTTCAGACGGATATCTCCACCCGGGAGGACACGGTGTCAAAACGTGCATAAACTTTGGGCCGGGTATCGAAAGGGCCTTTTTTACCTTATTATACAGGTCAACAGGGTAGGCACTGCACGCAGTCGCCATATATACAGGATTGTGCGCCTGAACAATCGCATCAAGGTCTTTTTTATATTCAGTCTTTCCGAGAGGCGTTGTGGTCGTCCTTGCACCGATAGGAGTCGCACCTGACCTCTGCATACCAGTGTTGGAATAGGCCTCATTGTCATAACAGACGTACAAGAAGTCTGTTCCACGCTCCAAAGCTCCGGATAACGCCTGTATTCCGATATCCACGGTTCCGCCGTCACCTGCAAAACAGATGACATTGGTCTTTTTCCCTACAGCCCTGAAAGCTTCGCTCATACCGGATGCGACAGCAGCCGCGGATGCAAAAGCAACGTTATATACCGGTATATTCACAGCCGTATCGGGATATTTTCCCTGAATTACACTTGTACAGCATGCGGGAACGACAAGGACAGTGTCTTTTCCTGCCGCTTTTGTGACATAGCGGAGAATAAGAGAGGCACTACACCCTGCACATGCCGATGTTGTTTTTAATATAAATTCCTCCTCAGGAATGTCAGCCAATGTTATAACCTCACTAAAAAATTTGTCATCATTTATAATGATAGTTTGGCTGAACACACTGTCGGGCCATGCCCTCCCGGCTTCGTGCAGCAGAAATTATCATATATGAAAAAAATACTCAGATCTGAGAAACACATGCCTGAAAGAGAGGATACAGAAGATTATTACGAGATTCTTGGTATTGACGACGATGCAGACGAAAACGAGATAAAAAAAGCATACAGAAGCCTTGCAAGGGCATTTCACCCTGATACGTCCACGCACCCGAATGCAAAAAAGATGTTCATACTAGTAAATGAGGCATACGAAACTCTCTCTGACAGCGCAAAAAGAAGCGATTATGACAGACTGCTCAAGGAATCACGCAGTTTATCTTCAAACGAACCCGGCCCTGAAAACCAGACGGAAAACAGTTACACCAAAAATGATGACAGGAACTGCGACACAGATGAAGGCGACGAATTTTCAAAGATGGCTGACCTTGAGTATTACTCGGATGAACCCGAAAGCTATCTTGTAAACGGTTTAAAGAGAACTTTTGAAAACGCCCGCCACATAATAGCCGGAAACACCGAATACATAATAGACGGCGACGAGATGATAAACGTTGGAGAAATCCGGAAGTTCACGTGCAGAAACGAGGAAAAATATCTTATCAACGGCGAAGAATACAGGATTAAAAACGCTCTTCACTACCACACAAATGACACGGAATACGTTGTTATCGATGATAAGCCGTACAGAATCAGAAATCCCTGAAAGTTCCAAAAACAGTAAATCAGAACAAATTACTTAGTAAAATTTAATATTTTTGGATTTTAAGGGATATTATCAGGTACTTCCCACCTAAAAAATCATTCCATACAGCCGGATAAAAATGTGAATTTAAAACCTGCGTATTCCCGGACAATACTTTTTTATGCATAATAATATGCGCACAATACAATAGTTTCAGATACGTCCATAACAGATAACTCGTGACTTCCATCTTTAATAAAAGTCTGAAAATAACCCGAACAGCTTAAATATTTATAAGGATATGTCATCATTAAAGGTGAATTAATATGGTAAAACTGCCAGATAAAAAATCACTGGAAGGCTTTTCCAAAAAGATTTCGGACGCAGTAAGACTTCCGGATGAAGCTGAAAAAAAGCCTGACACAACAACGGCGGAGGCTCCAAAAACAGGCCTTTCAGAAAAGGAACTGGAAAAAATAAGGGAGGAAGAAAGAAAAAAAATAGAGACCGAGAGGAAAGAGAAGGAAGATGCTGAAAAAGCAAAAAAATACGAGGAGATAGAAGCCCAGAAACGTGCGGAAGAGGCAAGACTTCTGGAGGAAAAGAAGAAACAGGTTGAAATGGACCGTCTTGAAAAGGAGAGGCTTGCAGAAGAGGCGAAAAAGCAGAAAGAACGTGATGAATGGGCCCGTGAAGAGGAGAAAAAACGCCTTGAAGATGAGAAGAAAAGAGCCGAGATCGAAAAGGACATACTGAAGAAACAAAAGGAAGAGCAGAAGACCAACGGCAAAAAGAGCCACACATTAAGAAATATTCTTATCGTAATAGTTATAATTCTGGCAGTAATTGCGGCAGGATATGTATCACTTATAACGGGAAACACTAACGTAAGTGCATACGGATACCCGCTTTCATATTCCACAACATATGATGTCCTTGTCCCTGACGACACTTCCCTTGACTTCGGGGGGATTCCTGTCAGTGCTATCAGCAGCGGCGGTTCTGTAACTCTTAAAATAAACAATGACCGAAGAACGCTTTCAACAGGCGAGACGGCGACCTTCCCCGCACAGCACATAATAATAAAAACTCTCGGGATAACCGTATACGACACTGATTACCAGATTACTGCAACTTACCTGGGCGTTGTAACAAACAGGGACGACTTCAGGGTAACAGCCCAGACATCGGCATCTATTCCCTCCTGGCTCATAAGAATTATGATACCGTCAGGGGTAGAACTGGTAGCGGCATAAAAATGCAAAAATAAATTAAGAAAAAAATATATTTTCCTTTTTTAAATGGTTTTTCTTGTATTCCTGTATTGATTACTGGTTTTTTCGGTCTGAAGGCACCACACGGATTTTACCAGACAAAAGACATTTTTTTAAGCTGTGAACTGCTCCTTGCAAGCTCTTTTGAGAATAAAATACTTTTTTCATGAAGATTTACCGGCGTAAATTCTATCCCGCAGTCAACATCCCATAGAATCAGACCTTCCGGTGGTGCTGCAGGAAACCTGTTCCCGGAAGGGTTGTCAAGTGCATTTTTTACCGTATCGAGAGTCATCTCTTTCTTTCCCGCAGAATCAAGGCAGTACGAAATGCAGCGGACCATATTCCACAGAAAAGAGTACCCGCAGATTTCATATACCAGAAAGTCATCATCAACAGAAACTTTTGACGAGAGAATAACCCTTTTCGGGTCTTTTCCGAAAGATTTTGAAAAAGACATAAAATTATGCTCTCCTTTAAAAAGTACCGCCACATCCTTCATAAGGGAAACATCATATGAAATCCCGGGGACATCTGTGGGAAAATAATACCTGTATGTACGGCTTCTGGCATCAAAACGCGGACTGAACGATTCGGAAACCATGCAGTAGCCCTTAAACCTGATATCAGGCGGCAGTTTTTTGTTCGCAGCGGCAACAGCCCTTTCAGGAAAGTCGGTATTGAAAGCAAGAATCTGTCGTCTTGCATGGACGCCCCGGTCCGTCCTCCCGGAAAACACTATATGAGCGTCTTTTTTTTCAGAGGAAAAAAGGTTTAGTTCAGAAAGGCAGCGGATAATTTCACCGAGAACAGTTCTTTTTCCCGGCTGCTGCTGTGAACCGCAGAAATCAGTCCCGATATAAGAGACCTCAAAGGCAATCCTCATTAATACCCCCTCATCTTCTGTGAACCCTGCGTATAATTTTTCTTTTCGTGTTTTTAAGTGACTGCCTTGTATATGAACGAAGAGGGGTCATTTTTCCACCGGGCTCCGTTTTTCCGGCCTTTATAGCCGCAAGAATTGACGGAACATTTTTTTCCGCTTCAATTTTCGTTACACCATATCCCACGAATCGGCAGTTGTGCGCATCACTTCCGGCAACGCACGGTTTCCCGAAAAACCTGGCTTTTATTCCGGCCTTTTTGTTGGCTGATCCGACAATATATCTGCTGTTGAACGACTCAACAGCGTCGACCACCTCTATTGCGTTCTTTACCTTTCTCGCAACCCCGTGCCTGCACTGGTGATACGGGTGCGGAAGTATCAGAAGACCACCCGCCTCCCTTGCAATCCTGACAGTCTCATAAAAATCAAGGCCGGCGGGGACCGGTTTGTCTACGCCCATAACAAGAAGATGACCCTGCTTTGTGGAGACCTCTATTCCCGGAATTACAAGAACACTCCCACCGAGAGTTTTTGCATACTGCGCACCTTCGACAGTATCGTGATCAACGATTGCTATCGCATCAAGGCCTGCCTTTTCCGCCCTTTTAAGCACATCCTCTACGCTGCTTTCACCGTCTCGGGAGAAATTGGTGTGGACATGCAGATCACACTTCAGCATCAAATCAGTAGTATTTTTCACCTATTGCATATTAATTCAAGCTACAATGAAGATTCTCCTGCCAACAGGCTCTCTTGCATACCCAATCGTTAAAGAGGCCTCAAAAGGCTTTGACGTAAGAATCACGGTATCCGGAAAAATCGCGGCATTCTTAACACCTGCAACATTAAAGCGACTTGTTCTTGAAGAACCATGCGACATGGTTCTTGTTTCAGGGATGTGCTCTGCCGATTTTTCGGGGGTTGAAAGGGAAACAGGAGTACCGGTATTTATGGGGCCGCGCCATGCGGCCGACCTGGGAATTGTCCTGGGAGCACTTGACAGCCTCATACTTTCAAAAAGTGTCCCGGCAGACGAACTCATCTCGGAGAGCAAAAAAAGGGATGCTTACGACAAACTTGAAACCCTTGAAAAAGAAGCAGATTACGATTTTGAGGTAAAAGGACTTAAAATCGGAAAAAAATCAAGAATCAAGGTTCTTGCAGAGATTATGGACGCCCATAAACAGAAAAAACTTAAAGAGATAGTTGAATATTTTTTTAAATCAGGAGCGGATATAGTTGACCTCGGGTTCGGTTTTGATGCATCTCCTGAGGATGTGGCAGAGACATTTGAGTCGCTGAAAAACGTAAAAGGAATATTTGCCTGCGATACCCAGGACCCGGGCCTTATCAGAACCGCAATACCCTATGCAGACATATTTCTCTCGCTCCACGAGAACAACATTCCTCTTGTCGCGGGAGAAATTGCAAAAGCTCAAAAAACCGTCGTTATAGTTCCTCTTGAAAAAAGCCTTGATGAAAATATAAATGAAGCAAAAGATGCCGGAATTGAAAAAATTATTGCCGATCCCCTGCTTCAGCCTGCCGGATCAGGTCTTGTAAAATCTCTTGAAGGTTTCCGCAGTTGTAAAACACCGCTTTTTTTCGGTGCAGGAAACGTGACCGAACTGATTGACGCGGACTCTCCGGGTGTCAACGCACTCCTTGCAGGCATGGCAAAAGAGTTAAATGCATCGGTTATATTTACAAGTGAACACTCTGACAAAACAAAAGGAAGTGTCCGTGAAATGAGACGGGCTGTTGAAATGATGGCTTTGATGACAGACAGGCCATACCCCAAAGACCTTGGAATATCCCTTTTCTGCATAAAGGAAAAGCGCAGAAGAATTACACCTACGCTTGATTATAAAAAAGAAATATTTGTCGACAATATTTCCCGCCATACTACAAACGACCCTGCCGGAAACGTCAAAATCGGAACCGAGGGGGAATACATCGTTGCAGTCCATAAAGGAACTGCCTTCAAGGCAAAAAAATGGCAGGACATATTCGACGCACTTATGGAGTCAGACAGGGTTTCACTTCTGGACCATGCTGCATACCTTGGAAAGGAACTATACAAGGCAGAACTATCGATAAAATTTAACCGCAGTTTTGACCAGGACGGACATTTTTAAGCCGCCGACTTTAATTTCTGAAGAGAATTAAAAAAATTAATTTTCCCCGGAAAAAACGCAGGTAAAATTACCTGACTACAAGGACTGAGATTTTGCTGTTCACTACAACAGCAGAGCTCACACTCCCGAGAAGGAACCTTTGTGCTTTTCCCTTTCCTGTAGAACCGACTATAATGAGATCCGCAGAAATATCAGAAGCATACTCAAGAATAGTGTCTCTGGCGTCACCGAACCGGGATATAAACTCGACAGGATAGTTTGCCTCCGAGGCAATTTTTTTTGCATTTTTAAGGATTTCATTGCCTTCAGTCTTAAGAAGGTCAAATATTTTGTCAGAGGAAGGGTCTGACACTCCGAGTGATGGGTCAACTATTGATGTCCCGTATATGCCCACATTTATGGCATATAACCCGTAAAGATTTGCATTCCACGAAGATGCTATATTTATAGCCTTTTTAAGGGCTTTTACGGAAGATTCAGAGCCGTCGATTGCTACCAGAATTTTAGAGTACATGATTTGATCTAATGGCCTTAAAATTATTAATTCTATCCAAAAAGCCAAATTAAGTAATCCGTTTAATGAAACAATTATCAGTGACGCAATTTAAACGTATATTACATTTATGCCGGACATCAGGATTAAAACAGAAGTTCTGAAGACGCTTCTTGAACTTGGTAAAAGTCAGCACCCTAATGAGTTTCTGGCAATTTTAAAGGAAAAAGACGGCATTATCCACGAACTGGAACTTGCTCCCGGAACCATTTCCGGAAGGTCAAGCGCCCGTTTTGACACATTTATGCTGCCGCTTGGGACAAACACTGCAGGGAGCGCCCACTCGCACCCAAGCGGTGCTGTAAGACCGTCTGATGCGGACTTAAGATTCTTCCCGAAAGTAGGAAGATACCACATAATCGTAGGAGCGCCGTACACAGAGATGACATGGAAATGCTTCAGGGCAAACGGCGAACCCTACGACCTGGAGGTAATATGAAATGACAAGAATTGTTGCAACAGGGACTTTTGATATCCTGCACCCCGGTCACATATACTACCTTACGGAATCAAAAAAACTGGGCGACGAACTCTATGTAATAATCGCAAGAGACCATAATATAAAGCACAAGCCAAAGCCCGTTATCCCGGAGGAGCAGCGGCTTTTCATGGTCAGTTCACTCGGAGTCGTCGACAATGCACGTCTTGGCGATATAGAAGACATGTTAAAGCCGATAGAAGATATAAAACCTGACATAATCACGATCGGTTTCAACCAGTACTTCGATATTGAAAAACTTAAAGCAAAACTTGAAGAAAGGGGAATCAAAGCTGAAGTGGTAAAAATTTCCGGGTATAAGGAAGACAATGGTTTTTCAAGCTCAAGAAGCATTATGCATCAGATTCTAAAAAAACGCTGCCACAACAAGCCCTCCGGCGAAAAAAATAACATAACTACTGGCTGAAAAAAACTCTGCCTCAAAAGGCATTTCTTAAATTTCAGAATAATTATATTCAGCAAATAACTTTTCAACAAACAATTTTTAAAAAATTTCATTCCAGAAGAATTCTCCAGATTCTGTTGTTCTCTATTAAAAACCAGTAACCTGAAAGTTCCTTACGGTACTTCCTGTATTCAGGACAGAACATTTCGACAACCCTCCAGAAAGCTTTCGAGTGGTTATGTTCAATTATGTGCGCCAGCTCGTGGACTACGATATATTCTCTTAAATAGTCAGGGAGGGCTGCTATTCGAAGGTTAAAATTAAGCGAGCCTGAAGACGAACAGCTTGCCCATCTGCTTTTCTGGCGCCTTATGCCAAATCCTGAATATTTAACTTCCATGCGTGCCGATACATCGGCAGTCTTTTTGTCAAGGTCTTCCGCCAGTTTTTTCCTGACATACTTTTTGAATTCACGTACAGAAGGATATTCCACGGTCATGTTTTCATAATCAAAACAACAGGAATTACCTGAAAAAAGCGTGAAATAAGACCCGAAAAAAAGCATCATACCGGAATTTTCCTGATTCTGGTTAAATATCTCGGTTTTCTGTTTTATTTTTTTTAAAATCCAGTTCTTTTTTTCATAAAAGACTTTTTCTGCTTCAAAACCTTCTGGTGCGACAATCTTTACAGAACAGTCTGAAAGAACAGAAATACGTACATATTTTACAGGCTTTCTCACGACCGATACTTCAATGCCATCAAGAATCATTCCTAAATCCGGCTGTAAACAAAACTGAAACAGATATCAGTATACCTCATTGGTTTTGAGCATTCCGATGGGGCTTTCCACATTCGGGCGGCGTTTCAGTGTAATTCCATAATGTTTTGAAAGCATATCCCTTACCTTTTCGGATTCTATCCAGCCTGTGTCAAGCCTCGTCACAATATCATTTATCTCGTGGGCCTGGGAGATAATTTTACTGCCCATGTCTCCGCCGTAAAGGTCTGCAAGGCCTACAATTGCCTGGAGAGGATTTCTTATATGATCGTTTAATATTGCAAACTGCTCCATATTTTTTTCAATCTGGAAAAAAGCCTCTTTTTTTAGCTCTTCAAGATTATAATTCTGCGTCCTGTCCCGCAGTATTGTAACAACCTGAACCACATGGTCATTGCCAAAAACAGGGCTCTTTATAACTTCGTAGTATGTAAGACCACCTTCATGCCTGTATTTCACCGTATTGTCAAGAGATTCCCCGGAAGTAAATACAAATTTATATTCCAGACCAAGTTTTCCGGTAAGAAAACCGGCCACTTCCCCGAGTTTTTTACCCAGAACCTCCCCGGAAAGGCTTCCTGACGACACAACAGACGAGAAGGCCTTGTTGCACATTGTAATATTCATGTCGCTGTCAACAACAACAACTCCATCGCGAATCGCATTAATGGCCGAACTGCACTGGACTTCTGATTCACGCAGAGCCCTTTTATTTGTCCTGGTACCCGAAATTTCCTTTGCATAAACCAGAATAAGTGAATATTTTCCGCCGGATATATCAACAGCCGTAAGTTCTGCTTTTTGAATGCCTTCTGTCTTTAAAAGAACAGAGATCTTTTTTCCAGCAGAACAGTCCTCCGGTACCGTTATATCTTTTAGACAGAATTTATACAATTCACCAGGTGAAAAAATATCGGAGATTCTGCTGTTTAATGCCTTTAAACCGTATGACGAAAGCCATTTTTCCATCGCAGGGTTTACATATACAATCTCTTTTGAAGGAGATGAGACAAAAAATACCTTTTCAGGGGATAAAACAAAAATTTCCATTAACTGCTCCGCAAAAGGGCACTCTTCAGGCTCCCCTGCTTCAGCCTCACCCTGCGGAATTACGGCATGAGATGCAAGCATTTTGCAAAGAATTTCTGATGCAATTTCAGTTTTCTTTGCTGTCCCGGACAAATATCCGGTATTATGCAGATTCGAATCTATACGAATACACCTCCTCCGGCAAATAAAATTTTCCTGATTAATTCACCATTCTCTGAAATAAATTCCAGATACGACCCTGATTTCTATATTACGACCGAGTAGGATATATTATTTTGGTTTTCCCTTTAAAATTGATTTAATTACTGCATATCAAACCTGGGAGTCTTTCCTGTTTCAAAAAAATGAAAGTGGCGGAATTATTTTTTTAGTAGACTTTATTGTCTTCCCAGAACTTTACTATTTCATCGCCGCCAATAAATACAAGCCCGTTATCATCGGCATATTTCATAGCATCTTCTTTTTTCAGAGCTCTTCCTGTACTGTCGTCAAGCATCTCACAGATGGTTACGCATGGGTTGATTCCTCCCAGTTCAGCCAGAGTTATTGAAAGTTCGGTCTGACCGCGCCTTACGTCAAGAAGTTTGTCGTTCGCACGAAGAGTCGCCATATGCCCCGGAGTTCTGAACTCTGCCGGAAAGTCCAGAGGGTCATTGTTCATCGCGTGCTTTACATGCTCTGCGAGTTTATTGGCAGTCAGTGCACGGTCTATATCAGTAACACCTGTAAAAGTATCCTTGTGATTAACCCACAGGGAGAATGACGAGTGGTTTGCCCTGTCATAAGGAATATCACCGTCTTTTTCCGCAAGATGGGTCGGCCTTAAGACGTCGCTTGCAAAAGGAAGACCCATAATTTCAGCAGCCTTCGAATGTATCGAAGTGCAGATGAGGCCTCCCGCATCGTTTCTCATATTTCTGATGCTGTCATGATTTATTGCATCAGAGCGTATTGCAAAGTCAGTTTCTCCCTCTCTGTCGGCAAAATCATAAATCAAAATAAATTCGCCGTTTTTCAATGATTCAATTGCATCGTCTATCATCTTATACAAACCTCAACCTTTACCCTGTTGCCGTCTTCAAGATTCATCTTCTCACGAAGTTTTACCTCGGATATTACCTCTATAACGTCGTCAGGATAATGTGACCTGCCGGGAACGATTATTGCGCATTTATACCCGTTTATTCTGCACGGAAGGCATTTTGCACTTCCAAAAGTCCGGTCATCAGCCTGAAATCCTTCTATATCGACCCAGCTGTGCAGCTCAGCCCTTTTCCTGACACTTACACTGAACGGGTCTATCTTCAGGTTCAGAGTCCCCGGATAAGGTCCAAAACCAAGTTTTTTCCGGAACTGGTCCACATAGCCGGGGATACTGACATAATAACGGCCCTCACCAAGTCCGCTTATGACTTCGCCCTCTATAAGCAGAGTTCCCGAATTGTCCTCAAAAAGTTTTTTATAATCCGCGTATTCCCGTTTTAAAGCGTCTTCGCCAAGACGCGTGACTGCAACATACTGACCGTCAGGTCTCACAGACCTTACTATGTAATTCTCTTTTTCAAGTGATGACAACCTGCGGGAAACAGTCATGGGGCTCATTTTAAGTGACTCTGCAAGTTTTTGAGAGGAGACCAGAACCTGACCGTTAAGTCCGCCCATAAGGCCCATCTTTTTAAGAAACAAAAGATCTTCTGCAGTAATCATTCTCATACCACATATGATATGCTTAACATATATGGGTATTGATCTGACACAATCTTCTCAGGTCAATAATTTTCGTGAAATGACGAATGGATATTCGCTAATTATATAATGTAGTAAAATCTCATATAATAATATGAAATCCGCACTGCGGAACCGTCTTGCCGAAAAAATGGCAGGAGAGATTACGCTTTCAGAATCACCCGGCGACGCCCTGAGAAAGTGGAGAATGAATTTCAACATTCCACCGGGAGTTCTGGCAGAAAAACTCGGGTTTTCACCGTCTGTCATTTCAGACTACGAAGGTGGCAGAAGGAAAAGTCCCGGAACAGCAGTAGTCGGAAGGATTGTTGAAACAATTCTCAAAATCGATGAGGAGAACGGGGGCAGGTACATGAAAAAGTACGCCAATATTCTCTACAGCGATTTTGATGATGACGTTATTTATGACATGCACGACTATGACACTTCCATTCCGCTCAAAAGTTTTTGTGATTCAATAGACTGCAGGCTTATTGAAGGCTCAACTGATCACAGAATCTACGGTTATACGGTTGTCAACAGTCTGAATGCCATAGTATCTCTGTCCGCTCCGGAATTCAACAAGATTTACGGCTGGAGCACAGAGAGAGCACTTATTTTTACAAACGTATCTACAGGCAAATCGCCTATGATAGCAATCCGGGTCACTCCATTCAAGCCGCGCTGTGTAATTCTTCAGGGTATAACACCCGAAAAAATTCACCCCATAGTCCCTGAACTCGCTTTAAGAGACAAAATTACACTTTTTACGACAGAAATGGATACAGACAGGATTGTCAAAGTACTGAGGGAAGAACCATGGTAGGAATTCTAACATACGGTGCATACATTCCAAAATTCCGCATAAAAACAGAAGAAATAGCGCGGGTATGGGGTGCAAACGGCGCCGAAATCGCCAAAGGACTAGGTGTGACGGAAAAATCAGTCCCTGACCTTGACGAAGATACGCTTACAATAGCTGTAAACGCTGCAAGATACGCTCTTGACAGAAGGGAGATAGACCCCGAGGATATCGGTGCTATTTACGTGGGCAGCGAATCGCACCCATATGCTGTAAAGCCGACATCAGTTACAGTGGGAGAGGCGATAGGAGCAACCCCTTTGATGACAGCGGCAGACTACGAATTCGCGTGTAAAGCAGGAACCGCCGGAATACAGACATGCATGGGTCTTGTAAAAAGCGGCATGATAAAATACGGGATTGCAATAGGATCGGATATAGCACAGGGAGCTCCCGGGGATGCCCTTGAATACACCGCAGCAGCAGGCGGAGCTGCATTCGTCATAGGAGAAGAGGACGTAATCGCCGAAATAAACGATACATGCTCGTATTCATCCGATACCCCTGATTTCTGGAGGCGCGAAGGACAAACATACCCGAGACACGGAGGACGTTTTTCAGGCGAACCTGCATACTTCAAGCATGTCCAGAGCGCCGCAAAACTCATGATGGAGAAGATGGGAACAAAGCCGTCTGACTACGATTATGCAATATTCCACCAGCCAAACGCAAAGTTTCCGAGAAGTGCAGCCAAGATGCTCGGCTTTACATCAGAACAGATTAAACCGGGCCTTGTAGTTCCGCGCCTTGGAAACACCTACTCCGGAGCAGTACCTGTAGGGCTTTCGGCAACTCTTGACATTGCAAAATCTGGCGACAGAATTTTCGTTACATCATACGGGTCAGGTTCGGGAAGCGACTCGTTCGACATCACGGTTACGGATGCAATCGAGTCTGAAATTGACAGAAAGGCCGCTCCTTCTGTGGAGGAGCTTCTTGACGAGAAAGTATATCTCGACTATGCCGTTTACGCAAAACACAAGGGTAAAATAGTGATGCAAAAATGAGAGAAGTAGCAGTTGTTGGAGTAGGACTCACAAAATTCGGTGAGAGATGGGACACTTCGTTCCGTGACCTCTGCGTTGAGGCAGGTGTTAAGTCAATAGAGGATGCAGGTCTTGACGGCGACAGGATACAGGAGATGTTTGTCGGGAACATGAGCGGGGGACGCTTTGTATCGCAGGAGCATATAGGTGCCCTGATAGCGGACTACGCAGGCCTTGCGACCAACCATATCCCGTCGACAAGGACTGAGGCTGCCTGTGCATCAGGAGGTCTTGCATTCAGGCAGGCTGTAAACTGTGTTGCATCAGGAACCCAGGACATCGTCATAGCGGCAGGCGTAGAGAAGATGACCGATGTTTCCGGAGGAGAGACCACTGATGCACTTGCAGGCGCCGCCGACCGCGAGTGGGAAGGGATATACGGAGTCACATTCCCGTCCCTTTACGCAATGATAGCAGTCGACTATATGAACAAATACGGCCTGACACGCGAGCAGCTTGCGCAGGTCGCAGTTAAAAACCATTACAACGGTGCAAGAAACCCTATTGCGCAGTACCAGAAGGAGATATCCCTTGACACCGTAATGAAATCCACTCTTATTGCAGATCCACTAAGGCTTATGGACTGCTCGCCTGTAACAGACGGTGCCGCGGCAGTCATTCTCTGCCCCCTGGAGCGTGCAAAAGAATTTACCGATACCCCGGTGAAGGTCCTTGCATCCACACAGGCTTCGGATACTATATCTCTTCACGACAGAAGGGATATCAGCACGCTGGATGCAACAGTTGCCGCGGCAGACCGGGCTTTTAAGACAGCAAAGGTCGAAAGAAAGGACATAGACCTCGTGGAAGTCCATGACTGCTTCACAATCGCTGAACTGTGCGCCATAGAAGACCTCGGGTTCTGTAAAAAAGGTGAGGCCGGAAAACTTACCGAAGAAGGATGGACCGCACTTGACGGAGACCTTCCGGTAAACACAAGCGGAGGACTCAAATCCTGCGGACACCCTGTAGGTGCAACAGGAATAAAGCAGGTCTGCGAAATTGTCATGCAGCTCCGTGGAGAGGCAGGCAGGAGACAGGTGGACGGCGCCGAAACAGGTATGTCACATAATGTGGGCGGAACAGGCGCCACTGCGGTAACAAGCATATTCAGGAGGGTTTAAGGATGTCGGTACCGCGGTTCTGGCGTAAACAGCAGAACAGATACAACCTGATAGGAACAAAATGCGAGACATGCGGAACATATTATTACCCGCCGAGATCGCTCTGTCCTAAATGCAGGAGAGAAGGAAAAATAGTTGACCATAAATTCAGGGGAACCGGGAAGGTTGTCACGTACTCCATAATCCGAACGACAAGCGAGCCTTATGACATCCAGACGCCATTTGCAGTAGCTATAATAGAGCTTGACGAAGGAACACGGCTCACTGCCCCTGTCATATGCGATATAGACAAAATATATATCGGGATGCCGGTAAAATCCACATTCAGAAAGATTACCGCAGAAGGAGACAGCGGTATAATCGTATACGGAACAAAATTTGTCCCGGCCTGAAAAATTTCAATAAAAATCCCTTTTTTAGAGCTTTTGATTTATTTCATCTGTAACATCTGCAAAAACGACGAAAATATTATAAACCAGTTCTATTACATATTGGAACAAAAACACATTAAAATAGTAAGCCTGAATATACAGGCAAAAGCGGCATTAAGTAAAAAGTGAAGTTTTTATTCCCCGGAGGACAGGTACAGATGAAAAGGATAAACGTTATAAAAAATCCGTGTCTTCTTGCCGTATCAATAGTCATATGCATAATTCCCGGAATTTTCGGGAGTCTTTTCACCAGTACCAGTGATGGATCATGGTATTCCAGCCTGGCAAAACCCTGGTTTCTGCCGCCTTCATTTCTTTTTCCGGTGGTCTGGACAGCCCTTTACATAATGATGGGAATATCCCTTTACCTCATCCTCAAAGAAGACATATCAAAAAGGAACGTGAATATTGCAGCAGTTTTTTTTGCAGTCCAGCTTATACTGAATGCGTGCTGGTCATTCTTGTTCTTCGGCCTTGAAAGCCCTTTATACGGACTCATAGGCATAATATTTCTCTGGATATTCATACTCCTGACAATTGTCGCTTCATACAAAGTCAGCAGATATGCAGGGGTTCTCCTGGTCCCGTATATATTATGGGTGACTTTTGCGGCAGTTTTAAACGCCGCAGTCCTTGTGCTAAATCCGGTTGTACTTTAAAGACATTCCGTAAAAAAAGATTGGATTTCAATAATCCACTGTTTTGGGTTTTTCCCCGTATCAGCCAAATCTCAGTCAAGAATTACATTCTCCCTGTAAAATACGACAGGTACCTCGTCATAGCCAAGACTTTCTGCCGATTCTTCTATTATATCGTAAATCTGCATAATCTTATCATGGCATGGGTGCTCTTTGTAATATATTCCGGCCCAGACTACCCTGCTGTCACAGCCGAAAGCCATCAGAGGGCCTTCAGGCATAAAAAGCCCGGCTGAAGCCATACCGGCGTCTGCTGCTGCATCGGTAATTTCGTCTATATGCATGCGGACAGGATAATTGCTGGTGTTCCACGAGAATATGCTCGCATTACCGGAATACATCTCAATTCCTTTTGGTCCTCCGGTCATATCATAATCCAGTAGAACGTACTGCCTCTCGGGGTATATCCCGGAGGCCGTTCTAAAAGACATTTCGTCAAGGACTGACAGTGACGCAGAAACTCCCTGAACAAAAACCCCTGAAAAAGCAAGAATTAGAATTAAAACAACGAAAATCCTCAATTTTCTCCCCATCTGAAAACCCTCCACGTATATTTGGAATATATAGCATTATATATATATCATTTTGTAGGAAAACATCTGAAAAAATAAAAAATAAATTTCACTGTTCTTTCATATGCACATCCACCTGGGGGAATGGGATGTTTATTCCGGTTTCAGTGAGTTTTTCAAAGAGCATCTTTAAAACATCCGATTTTACAGGGTAATAGTCATCTGTGTCAACCCATACCCTGAGCTGAAGAACAATAGAGGAATCAGCCATCTCTTTGAACCTTACAATAGGAGCAGGCTCTTTGTGAAGTTTTGGATGGCTGTCTGCGACGTCCAGTGCTACCTTTATCGCATCGTTTATATTTGTATCATACGATACGCCATAATCTAAAACAATTAGTCTCTTATCCATTTTGGTGACATTGATAATCGCACTGTTCCAGACTTTGCCGTTGGGAATTATAACTCTTGTATTGTCAAGTTTTTTTAGTTCGGTCGCCATAATAGAGACATTTTTGACAGTTCCAGTCTCACCTGCAATTGTCACCTCATCCTCAAGGTCATAGGCACGGCTTGCCGAAATCCATATTCCTGACGCCAGGTTGTTTATCGTATCCTGAAGACCGAAACCGAGAATTATCGAGATCCCTGCCGTAATGCTTATAAGTATTCCATCAATATCAAAACCAAGAATTCCAAGAACTGCCATGATAAGGACAAAATACAAGAGCACCTTAAGAGCACGCGTCAGCTGCAGCATTGTCAGAGAGGGGATATTGAGATTTTTCTCACCTATTCTCCCAAACTGTTTCATTAAAACTTTAATGACCAGATAACCCACTATAAGGACCAACAGGGCCGCAATTACCTGCTCTAACGAGACTGAACTGACTGAATCCACATAACTGCCCAGACTGGACAAATCCACTGTCACTTTATCTGCCATTTCGGTTAATACCTCCCGGATAATTCTGATTAAACGGGGTAATGACACAGGGAAAAAGCACAGACGCTCATATGCCGGGGGATCATTTCAAAGGTTTTTAAACTGACAAAACAGAATTTTAAAAATTCCCGCAGTCATATTTATATATATACCATTTAGCCCGTTTAATCAGATTTCTGCTCCCATTTAAGGGAACCGACACATATTTCAAAAAGGCAAAATCCAAAGATAAAAACCTGAAAGACATTTTGCCTCAATGCAAGTCCAGTGTATATTTCCCGGTATACATAATGGTTTTTCTTATCCCCAGCAGATGCAAAAGATTGTAACTAACAAAACGTTTATTTAACTAAAATTAAATTTATCAATATGCGGGCAGAGACTGAACAGGACACAACAAAAAATGAAGGCAGAAATGCTCCCGTCAAAAACAGCAGAAAAATTCTGCTTAAAAGTGAATTTTTGCAATATGTCAGGGAAATTAAGGACCTTAAATTTGAAAAGGCCGTAATTTTTGATAAAGAAGGCAATTTTCTCTTCAGAATGAACGGAAAAAGAAACAACATAGATTTCAGGTACTGTGACATGTTTCTGCTCCAGGAGAATATTTTCATGCACAACCATCCCCGCGGGGGAGGATTCTCACTTCCTGACATCCGGTCTGCATGTGCACTCAATATGGCCGGAATGATAGTTGCAACTCACAGGTTCATCTTTATGTTCTTTCCTCCGGAAAAACAGGAGCACTTTGCAGTATCAGATTATTACAAAATACTAAAGTGCTACAGGATAAGGCTGAAAAGTGTTCCGCTATCTAAGCGCTTCAGACCTTACGATGAAATCTGGAGAGACATTGCAGGCGACCTGGGATACCGGTACCTGAAAATAAGAATATAATAGAAAATAACGATAAAAAATAAAAAACAGGCTGGGAAGAAACTGGACGGTTATACCATTTTAAAGACAGTTGATATCATATACTGCATGGTGCTGCGCCGGAGAGTACGACCTGACCACCTTCTCGCAAATCCTGCCTTTTGTGTACCGCCCCAGTGTGTCAAGCATCTCCCCCTTTTCGGACTGAAGAGTGTAATAATGAATTACACCGCCTTTTTTGCAGAGACTAAAAGCCACTTCCAGAAACTCCTCAGACCTCATAGGAAGGTTCATTATAATCCTGTCAAACGAATGTGCACTGAAAATGCCTTTAAGGTCAAGCGCATCAAAAAGCATGGGTATTATATTTTTTTTATGGTTCAGCTCAATATTTTCCTTCATTAAAGCTACAGCACCGGGATTTATGTCACCTGCATAAATGACAGACGCTTTTTCTGAAAGTACAACCGGGAAAGGACCGACACCTGCAAACATGTCAAGAATTCTCTCTTTTTTTTCTATAAGTGAATATATCCTCTGCCTTTCGTTTGCAAGTCTTGCAGAAAAGTACGCTGCCGAAAGATCGATTACAAAACGGTTGTTGTACTCGATATAATGCGTCTTTGTGGTATTTTCACCTGCAAGGACCACGAAATCCTTTGTCCTGTACTCACCGGATACCGGGCTTTTGGAATAAAGGACTGTATGTATTACAGGTCTTGATTCCAGGAGGTATTCGGCTTCACCCGGGTCGTCGGACTGCATTACGGCAATTCCACCAATAAGTTCGTGCCGTGCAGGCTCCCTTTTCTTCGGCCTCTTTTCAAAAATATATTCTCCTGAAGACTCTTTTTCCGACACCACCGGAAACACGATGAAGTCGTCTTCACAGACAGGCTTAAATTCCGTATCGTACATTCCAAGAGCTATCAGCCTTTTTCTGACAGCCTCACCATTTGACTTTTCTACCTTTATTCCCCAGTGCTGCTCTTTCATTCAACCGCCATAATATTGTATCTTATCCGACTAATAACTAAATGCAATGGAAGACTACATCGAAAAGCTAAAAAACGGCAGCATAAAAATTCACGAGCTTGAAAAGGAAATGCCGGCAGAAAAGGCTGTATCGGTCAGGAGGGAGTACATAGAGGAAGAGACCGGATACAAATTCGACAAAGTCGGCAAATTTTCGATAGACGCAGAAAGGGCGGCAAGGAAGAACTGCGAAAATATGATAGGTACAGTTCAGGTCCCGCTCGGCGTTGCAGGAAAAATCAAAGTAAACGGAGAATACGCAAACGGAGAATTCTATATACCCCTTGCAACGACAGAAGGCGCCCTTGTCGCTTCAATAAACAGGGGATGCAAGGCCATTACAAAAGCGGGCGGTGCGGATGTAAGAATACAGCGTGACGGAATGACAAGGGCACCGGTTTTTGCCGCTAAAAGCGTCGTCCATGCAATAGACATTATAAGATGGATAGAGAGCAACAAAGATGAACTGAAGAAAATCGCCGAAGAGACGACTTCTCACGGCAAACTGACTGACATCAAATGCTTTCTTACCGGAACAAACGTGCATGTAAGAATAGAATTCTTTACAGGCGACGCAATGGGGATGAACATGGTTACCATTGCATCCGAAAAGATTGCACAGAAAATAGGGCAGGAAACCGGTGCTGTTTTTATATCCCTCTCCGGAAACATGTGTACCGACAAAAAACCGGCTGCAATAAATCTGATACTTGGAAGAGGAAAAACGGTCGCAGCAGGTGTCTTTCTTACGGATGATATGATAAAAAACATATTCAAGACTGATGCCAGGACCATGGCTGAGGTCAATACCCGCAAAAACCTTGTCGGTTCAGCACGTTCGGGCGCACTCGGCTTCAACGCCCAAGCTGCAAACGTTATAGCTGCTATGTTTATTGCGTGCGGGCAGGACCCTGCACACGTGGTTGAAGGGTCAAATGCAATAACCACAGTCGACCAGACGGACGGAGGTGTATATGTTTCCGTCACGCTCCCGTCCCTTCAGGTCGGAACAGTAGGCGGAGGGAGCGGACTTGACACACAAAAAGAATGCCTTGAAATGCTGGGCTGCCACGGCGGCGGGGAAGAGCCGGGCAACAATTCCAGGAAATTTGCCGAAATCGTTGCATCAGCAGTTCTTGCAGGCGAACTTTCTCTTATAGGCGCACTGGGCGCAGGACATCTTGCAAGGGCGCACAAACAGCTTGGAAGGTAAACTCCTGCCTTTTTTTAAAATACTATTTTTATCCAGGATTTTTTCAGGTTATGTCTGCACTTGTCCTGATTTCAACAGGGCGTTTTGTCAGATTATTTCAAAAAGCATATATATAATAATACTAAAATTCATATTTGTATTACCGGGAGCTAAAAAAACAGAAATGTACCCGGATAATGCAACAGTATCACCAAAAAGAACAGCCAGTGATGTCTGCCGATGCCGTAAAATATCCGGAAATGATCCTAAACCCTTACCTGCACATGTAAGATGAACCGTATTTGAACGATGCCGGAAAAACATTTGAAATACCTGAATTTCGGGCTTAAATTTATTTTCACACAAAGCAGACCAAATCCACATAAAAAAAGGCCTCAATAAAAATTCCGGGTACCGGCAGAAAGCAGACGTTCTGTTTTTTCATAATGATTTACTAAATTTTTACTCTTTTGAGGTTCTTCAAAAAACGCGGTGAAAATCCTGTACGCATATTCTAAATGATACAGAAAATACAAAACCACAATCATAATCAATGGGGGCCCTATTTCAAATACGGTTATCAGGTTATATAATGGACATTTTCAGGGAGACCACAGAAGAGAGCAAAATCAGGTGGGAAGCAAATGCAGACTTCCGGGATTTCAAAATGGGCGATGATTCAAACTCTTTCCAACGAAATATAGTAAGACCTCATACCGAAAGAGATGCTTGACGCAGAAAAAAAGGCGACCTTATTCTGGATGTAGCCTGTGGAAACGAAAATTTTTCCCTGTGCCTTGCAAAGAAGGGTGCTGAAATAGTCGCTTTTGATTATTCTGACAAAATTTTCCCAAACGCAAAGAAAAGACGTATGAAGCATTCTGAAAATATTCTTTGATGCAGGATTTGTCATGACCGGATTTTACGAAGAAAACGACGATGAAATGGAATTCCCGGCAATAATTATAGCAGGACTACAAAAAACTGAATCCGCCTGACAGCAATTCATTTATTCAAACCACTTCATCATAAGAATTGCATCTTCACCGTCGCTGTAGTAGTTGCCTACAAGAAACACCTGCGAATAACCCATTTTCTGGTAAAACCTCCGGGCTTCCTGATTCGAAACACGCACCTCGAGCTGGACACCGGCTGCACCTATCACCAGACATTCATACTCTATTCTCTGCAACAGTCTTCCGCCAAGGCCAAGTTTTCTGAACTGCGGCAGGACTGCGATATTCATGATATGACCGTAGACCGCTTCAGAAGTGTCCTCCACACCTGCCGTGACAAATCCTGCAATTTTTTCTTCTGCTTCGGCAACAAAAAATGTTGATGAGGAATAGAATAGTGCATCTACAAAGGCCGATTCGTCCCAGGGGTCTTTAAAAGAGCTGGTTTCTATTGAAACAATCTGCCGGAGGTCTCCTCTTTTTGCCCTTCTTATTGAAATATTTTTTTCATCCATCTGATTACCGGATAAAGTCGCACCTGAATTAAGGTGCAGTCATTTTATTTTTATTTTAATGATATAGTTTTGTTCTATTTTCTGTATTAAATGCACCCAGATAACAGATAAAACCAGAGGTCAGGCCATTTAACCTGCACAAATAAACGAGGAACGGTTTACCCCACCGCTGAAAACTATAAAGAGAAATATACATGATAAAAATTCTTACGTCAAAGTGAAACAATAGAATAATGTTTCACAAACTCTTAATTTGTACCCCGCAGATAAACCTGAATGCCACCGGCGCTTCAATCCAATGGAATTTCTGTGCACAATGCATAAAAACAGAAAATAAAATAAGCCTGCCTTTAAACGGTAATTAAGGTATAAACCCTAATAGGCAATAACTTACTCTGGCATAATTCAGACAAATAATTTAAAACAAGGAGGACTTTTCCGTTATGGTGAAAATATTCAGCTTCCCCGCAATAAGACCTGTTCCAAAAAAAGCTGCTGATATCGCATCAGCTCCGTACGATGTCGTAAGTACCGAAGAGGCGCGTGAATGCATTGAAAAGAACCCTGACAGCTTTATGAAAGTCATAAGGTCTGATGCAATGATGCAGGACCTGGACCCGAAAGACTCGCAGGTCTACGCGACAGCAAAAAGAAACCTTGAAGAGATGATCAAAGGCGGACTTTTAAAGCGGGATGATAAACCTGGAATTTATGTCTACAGAATAGAACAGGACAAAAGCATATACACCGGATTTGTCGCCGATGTATCGGTAAAGGATTACGAGGAGAACAGAATCAAAAGGCACGAACTTACCCGCTATGAAAAGGAGGAGGACAGGACAATGCACATTGATACTACAAATGCAAACACAGGTCTTGTTGTTCTGCTCTACCGCGACCCCGGTGAAATCACCTCTTACGTAGAATCACTTATAACCAATAAAAACCCGGACGGCATTGCAAAAAGCGAATCGGGTGCATTACATAAAGTGTTCAGGATATCTGACGATGAACCGGTAAAAAAACTGGTCTCTATGTTTGAGGACGTAGGTGCACTTTATATTGCCGACGGTCATCACCGTGCCAAATCATCGGTAAACGTTGCACAGAAAAGAAGAGCAGAGGGAAGGGTTACAGAAGAGGCCGGGAGGTTCATGGCTGTTATCTTTGCGGAAAGCAGTGTAAAGATATACGGGTATTCGCGTCTCGTAACGGATCTGAAGGATTATAACCCTGAGACTTTTTTGAATAAACTCTCGGAGGTCTTTGAAATAAACTCCTGCAAAAAAGTTGACGGCAGTTTATCCCAGATACCTCCGCATAAAAAAACAGACAAACCCCTTCACGTATTCCACATGTACATGGGCGGAAAATGGTATGAACTTTCGGCGCCGGTAGAAAATCCTGATGACATAATAGCATCTCTGGATGTTTCGGTCCTCCAGAAAAAAGTTATGGAGGACATACTCGGGATAACCGACCCGAGAGGTGACCAGCGTCTTCAGTATCTCGGCGGTTCAAAACCTGTTCACGAACTTGAAGAAAGCGTTGATTCGGGAATGTTTAAGGCGGCCTTTTCAATGCAGCCCGTTAAAGTTAAGACTGTCCTAAAAGTTGCGGATAATGGTGAAATCATGCCTCCGAAATCAACATGGTTTGAACCAAAACTCCTCTCGGGGCTTGTCATTCATACCCTGGATTAACACATTTTTCGATAAACAGGCCACATAATTATTTATTTCTAGTTTTAAAGCAAATGGAGCGATAAAAATAATTTTTTATACACAGTTCTAATTAGCAACTGTTATATTTTACTCATATGATATAATTAAACATCCAAGATAAACCCGTTAACCGCTACCCACATGGATCGTGATTCTGTTGAAAAGGGCATTAACGTTCATACTGGCTGCTTTTATGATATGCTTCTGCACTGTGTGTGCATGCGTCAGCCAGAACAGCCAAAACACTACCCAAAACATATCCCTTCTGGGAGACGCTACACTCACGGGTGACCATGGCAGCATAACAGAAACAGGTAACATCTCCCTTAAAGAAGCTCTGGATAAACTGTATTCGTCTGTAAACCCGGATTTTCCGGGAGCAGAAGAAACCGGGTATCATGTAGCCGCAAAAGACAGTGAAATACAGATTGCCAATATAGCAGGTGCAGGTGTAAACAGGTACGGGAACGCAGATTCCTGGATATTCGGTGTAAAATACGGGGAAAACACAACTCTTCTCTACCTCGGCAGTTCAGGCCTTAAGGAAGTGGTCTGGCCCGGTCCGTTTCCCGACAGCGCAATAAGGACGGATGATGTCATGATGCCGTCTGAAATACTGGAAAAACAGGCAGGATACACTGACGAGATGTTTGACAGGTCATATGACGACAGGCTCTACATAATTCTTGAAGACGGAGTATATTATATTACTCCGGAGCAGTCTGATGACATAAAGGGAGTACAAATTGACGCATATACAGGGGAAGTGATCAATTGAAGGCGGTCAGCGATGATTCCGGTATGCTTTCGGTTGACTTTCTTGCAGGCTTTACAATATTTCTGGTCGCCCTGATATTCGTAATCAGCATGATCCCAGGTCTTTTGCTTAATGTAAAGAGTTCTACAGTCGATTATGACGCAGTCTCTTACAGAACATCCGTCATACTTGCAGAAGACCCGGGATGGCCGACAGGTACTCCGTGGGAGCTCAAAGACTCAAAGCACAAGGATGAAATAGAAAGGCTTGGACTTTCCGTATCTTCGCAGACACCAAATATACTTTCGACATACAAGATTAACAAATTCTTCAGCAGTACAACTGAATTCAATTTTACAGAAGACGAATACAGAAGTAAAGCCATATTCGGAGACTTTGGATACCAGTTCAATATATCCCTCCGTGACGGTTCATCATCAACTCTCTGTGCCGGAGAGCCTGTCCCGAAAGGAGGATACGGGTATATGAAGAGACTTGTAAAGATTAAACATTACAGCTCGGCTGACATCCAGGCAGACCTTCTGAATACAACCAAAAATATAAAGTCATCATCGTTTCCAAAGCAAATAGAACAAAAAATCGAGTGCAGGTTCAACTACTCCCTTCTATACGACAAAACCATTTCTGCCGAATACAGGATAGACCCGAAGACGGAGCCTGTGACATTCAGAATTTACAACCTGAGCAAAAGTCTGGAATCTGAATCTGACAACTATACTGTAAACCTTGTAAATGCACGGTTTCTTAAAGACGGTACAAAAATCTCAATGGCTTATGATTCTTTTGACAACAGCTCGTATATATACAAAATAAACGGCGTCCCACGCACTATGAATTATAACGAGACCGCCATTGAAGACAAAAACATTTCGGACATCGGCTTTACGATTCTTCCAAGCCTGATGTTCTCATCCGAAATCACGTCAACAGTATCGGTTGAATTAAACCTTGAATATGAGATCAAGAAAAATTCAACAGTCAAAATGATTGGCGGAAACTTCTCTTATGACTATGATTCACCGTATATGACCAAGCCGTACCTAACAGACGGAGTTATGGAGGTCTGCATATGGTAAAAAGCCTCTCATGTTCAGGACAGCTTTATACTATTGAAGGACTGACGGCAGCCGTGATTATGCTTGTCTCCGCATATGTGGTCCTTGGGACAGGTATGGTCTTAACACCCGGAGACGTCCACATCCCGGACATGCAGCTGGAACAGCTTGGAAATGACGCACTTCTGATGATGGATACGAAAGACACATACACGGAAGGAAACGTTCTTTCTTCAATAATAAGCAATGCAAGCGGAAATTCCGACCCGGACGGGCCGGCCGCATCTGAATTCAATTCCGCCTTTCAGAATTACCTGGATATGAACACAGGAGCAACAGCATTTGTCAATTCTCTCAGGTATAACTCCACAATATACTACTATGACCAGACAACAAAAACAGTGAAGGCTGTACCTTTTGCGCACAGCAGTGAAGGCGATAACCCGGGCAGAAGTCCTGCTATCCGCTGCGGCAGATACGTGACCGCCGACTGGAAGGGTAAGGAGACAGTTTTGAAGCTGGAGGTTTTACTGTGGAGAGACTAGACGACGACGGACAGTGGATTGTCCTGATGGGATTTATCATAAGCGTCGGAATATTCTTCCTCGCAATAATCATAAACCAGTCCGTGATGGTCGGACAGACGACATCGGAAGGTGTACTTGAATTTCCAAAATCAGAGATTCAGGACATTAGAGCTGAAATTCTCTACCTCGCTGAAAACGGCGGGGATACAACCGAAAACATGACAGTCCTTCAGAATCTTGCAATGAACAGGGAAGACACTGTTTTATGGTATAATATAACAGAAAACAGGTACTCTGACTCATACTATACATATACCGAAGCAGTAATCCACTACAATAACGGGGTGACATCATACGACGAAACATACCTTCTTCCAAAAAAGGAATAACGACGAAGCCGTAAGCACGATTGTAGAGTACATTCTCATAACCTCAGTACTTGTTGTCATGCTGACCGTCGTCATGATAGTAACAAACACCTCACTTATTGAAAACCCGTCAAACACCCTGAAATACCACTCATTTGTCGATATAGGAAACGGAGTAAGTGCAAGGATAGTCGACATATACGTCATCGCCCCCGAGACAGGAAGAATTTCAACTAAATTTGACCTGCCGGATGACGTTGCCGGAAAAGATTATTGGGTAAAAATGGACCCTTACCTGGCCGGTGCGTCCCAGACAATCATCATAACCGACGGCAGTATCAGGAGCAGAATTTCCATCGCCGGAATCGGGGCGACAAGAGGGGTTACAGGAAACACCACAGGCTCCGGCATAAACAGAATTACATACGACTCGGGAGGAGTATGATGGCAGGAACAGAATTTCAAAGAACTGACAGTGAAAGCGGAGTATCTGAAGCAATAGGATTTCTGATAATGTTTTCAATCGTGGTTACCGGGATTGCGATGGTAACTCTGTACGCGTATCCGCTCCTTTTGCAGTCGCAGATAAACTCTGACGAGAGGACAATGGAGCAGACCATGATCTCTTTGCAGAACGAGATGAAGATACTGACCTACAGTAACGTTCCCTACAGGGACCTTGCAGTACGCGTCTCAGGGGGTTTTCTTGACGCCTTTGATTCCTCAAAATCCAAAGACAGCTTCATGTTTGATTATCCCGACTCCTCCGGCAACTCACAGAGTTATACGTTCAGCCCCGGTTACCTAAGATACACTTCGGGTGAGGGTGACGCAGTATATACTATAGAGAACGGTGCAGTCCTCTCACGCCAGAAATTCCAGGAAGGATCGGTTATGGTTGCAGAACCGAGGTGGTATTACGACGAATCCGCAGGCACGCTTGTAATACTCCTCACAAAAATATCGGCTGACAGGGACTATTCACTAAGCGGCATAGGAAACGTCCGTATGAGTATGCTCAGTGAGCCCGTCACCGTTACTGACGAGAGTTACAATACAGGTCCAGTACCGGTATATCTTACTTACAGTCCTGACAGTTCAGACGACCTCTCGGCGGCATGGAAAAACTACCTTACCGGGGACTCATTTTCAGGCGGGAATTTCGGGGACTACGGTTCGAACACCTATAATTTTACAGGAGTAAAAAGGCTTGTAATAAAAGAATACAACATAAAAATAGAAGATCTGTAAAAGAAAAATGTAATATTAATATTTCAGAATAACTTTTTTTCAACAAAAATTAAAAAATAAAAAAACGGAATCAAATTCACAGATAATTATTTCTCATCAGCCACTCGACCTGCGGCTTTGTGTATCTGTATATAATATCACACTTTTCGTCCTGGAAGGACCACGGAACTACTATAAGAACATCACCTTCACGGATCCATACCCTTTTCTTAATTTTTCCCTTGATGCGACCCACGCGGGTTACACCATCATAGCTTCTCACCCTGATATGATTTGCCCCCAGCATTAAGTCCGCTGTTGCAAACTGCTCCTTGTTCCGTTTATTTGGGAGACGTACACGTACTATTACGTCCCCCCCTGCTCCAGGTCCTCTTTTTTTCTTATTATCTACCAGAAATTCCAACTCCGATTTTATACATATTAGCGCTTATTAAATATATCAATTCTTATCAGGGTATATTTTGATACTGACATTTTTCATTTTTCTGCTCTTCTTAAATATTTTAATTCATGAAAATCACGAAAACTGCGAAAAACAATTTTAACGGATAGGTATTCTGATTTTTAAATATATACGCCCGGAATCAATATTTAGTATATATTAATCAGTAACAAATTATATTAGAGAGGTAACTTCAAAGTATAGACATACCCTTTCTATATAAGCATTTAAAATGCCTACAACAATAAATATAATCGTAAACAGTTCAAAATAATCAACCCGGATAAGGCAACCAAAATCAGGAAGTCTGTTGAAAAATGAAAGAAATATACCTGACACCTAAAACAGAGGACTTGAATCGCCCTGAAAAACATGATAAAATTGAACACGGTGTCTGGATACATCTTTCATCTCCCGACCAGTCAGAACTTCAGGAGGTGTCCCTGTCTACCGGTCTTCCCGTAGAATATCTCAAGGCAGCCCTTGATGAAGAGGAAAGGCCAAGGACAGAATTTGAAAACGGCAATACCCTGATAATTATTGATACTCCTGAAAAAACCGGTGACGGCGATGTTCTTCTTTACGACACCCTGCCTCTCGGAATAGTCATAAACGAAAAATTCATAGTGACAGTGTGTCTTAAAAACAACTCAGTTCTCGACGAATTCAGGGAAGGGAAAATCCCGAATTGTTTTACATATAAAAGAACCAGGTTCCTTTTGCAGCTGCTTTATAAAAATGCCCAGTACTTCCTGAAATACCTGAGAATTATAGACAGGGAAACAGACCAGGTTGAAGAGCTCCTGCACAAATCAATGAAAAACCAGGAGTTAATTGAGCTTTTAGACCTTGAAAAAAGTCTTGTTTATTTCTCAACGTCGCTGAAGGCAAATGAGGTCGTACTTGAAAAAATCCTTAAATTCCGTCCAATAAGGATGTATGAGGACGATACAGACCTTCTGGAAGACGTAATTATAGAGAACAAACAGGCTATTGAGATGGCTAATATCTATTCAAACATACTTTCCGGAATGATGGACGCATTTGCATCCATCATCAACAACAATATGAACCAGATAATGAAAATTCTGGCGTCAGTAACGATTATACTCTCAATTCCAACAATGATCTCCAGTTTTTTCGGTATGAACGTCCCTCTTCCGTTTCAGAGCAGTCCTAATATGACCATGCTCCTGTTCATTTTGTCCCTTCTTATATCAGTGTCACTTGGGATAATCATGTGGAAAAAAGAGTTTATTTAAAAAATAAAAGACGGGTTTATTATGGTTTTACAGGAGGTTTAACTGAAATGGCTTTAAAACCTTTTTTTATTTTTTTTAAATACATCTGCGGCGGCGACCTCTTCCTGATCTCCCTCCGCAGAAGCCCTGACCACATCCGTAAGGAACTCCACCGCGGCCCGCCCCGTATACTACATTATCCGGGTTTTCAATAGGAGAAGTCTCCGGAATCCCGGTCTCCTCACCGGACTCACTTATTTTTTCCGTCAAATCTCTGCTACACTGACCGAGTCTTCTTCCGGTCATCCTGCCACAGCCCCTTGGGCCGGTTCTGTCAAATCCTGGCATTTTTATCTCTCCCCGGCAGGCTGAAGATTTGCGGAACGTGATATTTCCTCTTTCAGATCAATAGGTGTTCTTCACCCTGCCTGTAGTATATTATTACTCATATGTGCAAAATAAAACTATCGGTCAGATAAAAAATCTCTTAATCTTCGTTTCCGGGTACAATCTCAAGCCTTTTTCCGTTGACAAGTGCATCAGCAATTTTTTTCCGGCCATTATGCAGGTCCCTCCAGAGTGTACGCCGTGATACACCCATGATTTCAGCAGCCGCCTCCTGGTCATTATCCAGGAGGTCTACAAGTCTTACAGCCTCCATCTCTTCAGGAAGAAGAAACACAGTTTCTCTGCCGGAAAATTCCTCATTTTCGTAAGGTGCAAAACATCCCCTTCTGCATGCGCCGTTCATTATTCTTTTTGCTCTTGGCCTTCCCCTTCCCCTCCTGCACCTGCCTTCACCGCAGTTTCCGTTTGTCTCTTCAGTCATGGTATCACAAATATTTCAAAGGTTTCAAAGAATTTTAATCCTGCCAAAAATCCGCTGCTTCTGCATTTTAACAGTGCCAAAGCTTATGTTTTATTAATAATATTTTCATGTTTTAAAAAAGCATCCCCCAGGAGTATAAACCGCCCCCCCGTTTAGTTTATAGCATTAAAAGGATGATAATTTATCCGGCAGACTGGAATGATAATAGAACTCGGCCCTTTGAACTACGCTATAGGAGTAATAGGAATTGCTGTTTTTGCAGTTACCGGAGTCCTCGCCGGGGCAAAAAGAGGCATGGATATATTTGGCATAGCCATAATAGCTCTTGTGACCGCTCTCGGCGGAGGTACTTTAAGGGACGTGATAATCGATACTCCGGTATTCTGGATACAACACTTTGAATATGTCTGGATTGCGGTGGCTGCAGCGATTGCTGCATTTTTTCTCGAGGACTATTTCTGGAAAACACATAAACCGCTGCTGCATCTTGATGCACTCGGAGTATCCCTTTTCAACGTCCAGGCGATAGACAAAACGCTTACCCTTGGATTCAGCCCAGGCGTTGCTGTAATTATGGGTGTAGTTACAGGTATCTCAGGCGGTATTATGAGAGACATCTTAACCGACAGACCTAATCTTGTCTTAAAGCAGGAGCTTTATGCAACGCCTATCCTGATAGGAGGAGTAATGTACGTCTGTATGCTCTACCTGCTGCCAGCCCTTAAGACTGTAAGCGCTATTACTGCAATTCTGGTAGTTTTCATTATCCGTGTCGCAGCAATCAGGTGGAACCTAAGGTACCCGAAATGGCTGCTTTTTGCCGGAAAAGAAAGCAATTTAAAACAGGACCATAATCACCAAAAATAAATTTTTGAGAGCATCATTTTGCTTTTATTAAATTTGACTTTATTAAAAAGAATATTCTAAAGAGAATATTTTGGTTTCAGACTGAATTTGCTATTGTTTAATTCTATTGCTTGATATGGTATTTTTCATCAAGGTACTCCTCAAATTTCACGAGGGCGTCCTTCATGTCCGCCCTCCCGAACCCTATCCTGAAATGGGTATTTGAAAAGCCGTACACGGTTGAAGGAAGGAGAAGAACCCCGGCCTTTTTCATCACGTCCATGCAGAAGGAATCGGCATTCTCACCGGTCTTAATCCTGACAAAACCTATTGATGAGGCCTTTGGCCTTACCCAGCCAAGAATATCCCTGTATTTCAAAAAGAATCCGTCAAGGAGTTTCAGGTTTCCGCGGATAATTTCAAGATTTCTTTCAATCAGCTTTTCACTGTTTTTAACTGCAATCTCAGAGAGAAATTCCGATGGCGCACTCTGGCATATTGACGTGTAATTTTTGAACCCTGCAATGCCCTCCATCAGTTCACTGTCCTTTGACGCAATCCAGCCGACCCTGAGTCCGGCAAGCCCGTACGCCTTTGACATGACCCCAAGGGACACTCCCTTTGAGTACGAATCGGCGACGGCGGGAAGACGGTCGGAAATACTGTATTCAATGCCGCGGTACACCTCATCCGAAAACAGGTACAACGAATGTTCAGATGCTATTTTTACTATATCCTCCAAATCATCCTTTGAGAAATTGTAACCTGTTGGGTTGTGCGGTGTATTCAGTATAACTGCTGCCGTATTCTCGCGTATAAGTGACCTGAGGACACTTAGATCCGGCTTCCAATCGTCCTCCTCACGCATTTCCCAGAAAGTCACCGAGCACCCTATCGACTTCGCTATCTCATAAAGCGACTGGTAGCCGGGGTGCATTACGATTATATTGTCTCCCGGGCTTAACGCGGCATTCATGAAGACGAATATCCCTTCTTCGGCACCTGAAAAAGTAATAATCTCATCAGGGGTTATGGAAGTGTAAACCGACGAGATTGCTCTTCTAAGGGAAGGGGAGCCTTTTGTCTCCGTATACCCAAGCCATACGTCCAAATATGATTCAAAAGGCTCTTTGCAAAATTCAAGAAGCTCTTTTGCCGACATTGACTGGCAGTCTGAAGTGCACAGAAGATAAGGTGCACAAAACTCATACTTTTCAAGATACTTCTCAAGCTGAAAATCGTCAATTTTCATATCATTTTCATATCTGTACTCAAAACATATACTTTTTTACGCTTAAAAATATTGACATTCAGTAAATACCTCCTGTTTTACCGGATTTAGAAGTAGAATTTTCAAAAGTTCGGGTCTGTTTTAGAAGAGATGTCATGTCGTTTCACAGAAAACTGACAAAAATTTAAAAATGCGCTGGATAGAAGGGGATTTTTTTATATCAGAATTCCAGCATTCTTAAAATACGTTTATCCGTTTACCCGAGGCGGTGCGCAAGCTTTTCGATACCCACCCTTTCAAGATGAGAACACAGACGCTCATGCCCAGTGCACTCATCGTCAATATAATCGATTACTTTCCCTGCAAAATCAGTTATATCGCCCTCTGAAATTTCGTTTTCATAAAGAATGCCGGACTTTATCTCCCTCCCGGCGCGTCCGCCGATATATACATGCAGACCTTTTTTTCCGGGGGTGATGTTTCCTTTTTTGCAGGCACGGACGCAGTCTCCGCATGAGACACACAATGAATAGTCTATCGAAATTCCGTCTTTGGGATCATTCAGGGATATCGCATCCTCCTTGCATACGGATATGCACAGACCGCAACCGTCGCAGCTTTGGGAAGTCAGGACTTCAGGCGTTAAAAACGCAACAAACCCGAGATCGTTAAGCTGCGCACGCCCGCAGTTGTTGGGGCATCCAGAGATTGCAGCCTTGAACTTTACCGGAAGTTTTCTGCCTCCGAATTTCTCCTCAATCTTAAGTGCAGCTTCTCTGCTGTTTATTATCCCGTGGGGACAAAAAGCCGCTTTGCACGCAAATACCGCCCTTACAGAAGCGCCTGTCCCGCCTATAACAAGCCCTCCCGCTTCAAGTTCAGATACTGCATCATTCAGTTTATCAAACGGCACATATGGAATCTCAACATTAAGCCTTGATGTAAAACATACTTCTCCACGCCCGTATTTACCGGAAACCGAGGATATCAATGCCAGCTCTTTTGAATTAAGGTTACCTGCCGGGGCACGTATTCTTATTGTCCGGAATTTTTTGTCCTGCTCCTTTAAAATGCCAAAGCGGTTTTCCTTTCCCATACGGAGTATATTGACTTTGAGGAATAAATATGATAACCATGGGTGCAAACTGCCCGCCTGCGGTAAACGCTGCCCAAAAATTATCAGGGCAGAACGCCAAAACAATAAACGACGATGAATTACTCCTTTGCAGAAAGGATGAACACACAAAAGGAGTCCTTTCTGAACAGACTTTTTGATGTCTCAAACGACCCTGAAATAATCTCTTTTGCAGGTGGTCTTCCGGATAAAAATCTTCTTGACGTCAAAGGCATAGAAAATGCGGCGCAGGACGTTTTTGAAAATGAAGGAAGAGAAGCGCTTCAGTATACGACGACTACCGGGTATCTTCCTCTAAGAGAATATATTGCCGAAAGATACAAAAAAAGGCTTGGAATCCCTGCGTGCGCAGACGAGATAAGAATTGTGAACGGCTCGCAGCAATGTCTTGACCTTACAGCCAAAATTTTTCTTGACAAAGGCGATTTCGTAGGCATAGAAAAACCAGGTTATCTCGGCGCAATAGAGGCTTTTTCAATGTACCAGCCGTCATTTAAAGGCGTTGAAATGGACGGGGAAGGCATTTCCGCTAACGGTTTCAGGGAGCTTTTTGAAAAAGAAAAACCCAAATTCTTCTATGGCATACCGAATTTCCAGAACCCGTCAGGCAGGTCTTATTCAACGGAAAGAAGAAGAGAAATTGCTGAAATTCTCACTGAAACAAAAGGAATTTTTTACGAGGACGACGCCTTCGGTGAACTCTCATTTGACAACAGGCCGATTCCCCCGGTAAAGAAATTTGCATACGACAATACAATAATGAGCGGATCTTTTTCGAAAATTATCGCTCCCGGGATGAGAATGGGATGGATTTACGCACCATGCGAAATTATCAAAAAATTTGACTGCGCAAAGCAGGCCGCGGATCTTCATTCAAATTTTTTATGCCAGAAAATAATGCACCATTACCTTGGAAAAGCTGACATTGACAACCATATAAAAAAGATTAATTCAATATACAAAAGAAAATGCAGGCTTATGTGCGACCTCTGCGATGACATTTTGCCTGGGGATGTAATAAGAACCGACCCGAAAGGCGGGATGTTCATGCTCCTGACCCTTCCGAAAGGCATAAACTCCCTGAAGCTATTTGACAGGGGTCTTGAGAAAAAAGTTTCTGTTCTTCCGGGAATTCCTTTTTACACAGGAAAAGGCGGAGAAGACAACGTAAGGCTAAACTTTTCGTCCCCGTCCGAAGACGAGATTGCTGAAGGAATGAAAAGGCTTAAAGCGGCTATAGACGATTTTTAATTTTTTTGACCCCTGAACAGATTCCAGTCTCAGTTTATTACTTTTTTTTACTTATAATAGTCAAAAAAACGCAAATGACAACTTTTTTCTATATAATTCCCCGGTCCATTTCCTGACTGCCTGTTTTATCTTATGCCCCCCGTGACCACAGGATTAAAATATTGTCAGCACAAGTCTAAATCATAAATCCCGGGGGGATACTGATTATGAAAGTACTGATTGTATATGCTCATCCCGAGCCTGAATCACTTAACGGGACCCTTAAAGACTTCGCCGTGGAGGTTCTCAAAAAAGAGGGACACTCTGTAAAAGTATCCGACCTCTACGCAATGCATTTTAAGGCCGCACTTGACGGGGAAGATTTTCCGGACAGGACTGACAAAGAAAAACTTGTAATCCCGAAGGAGCAGATGAATGCATATGAAAAAGGCACCTTCAGTCCTGACATCGCAGAGGAGATTGAGAAGGTAAAATGGGCGGATACCATAATCTTTCAGTTCCCGATATGGTGGAGCAGCTGCCCGGCAATTCTTAAAGGGTGGTTTGACAGGGTTTTTGCACAGGGATTTGTAGTAGACCTGGGTAAAGGACGCCTCTTTGATAAGGGTTTTCTGGCAGGAAAAAAGGCACTGATTTCCGTAACCGTCGGCTCGCCGAAGGAGCTGTACACAAAATACGGAATCAACGGTGACCTGGAGGTCCACCTTATGACCTTATGGCATTCCACACTTGAGTTTACCGGAATAGAAAATTATGACATATTCTACATATTCAGTGCATCATCAATGGACGACAAAAGAGTAAAATCAGAGCTTGAAAGATTTGAAAAAGTGCTTAAAAATCTAAAATAACAATTCAAAAACGAAGATTCCAATTTTTTTAACTTCCTCACCAGTGCTCAGGGTGCAAAAATCAGAAAATACCGGATTTTCGTTTATTTCTTATCCCCGAATGTACTATAGGCATGCGTCTGCACAAAGCCTGCGGTGCTATCTTAATCTAAGATAAATGTCTTACCGCGTTTTTTAAAGTACCTCTCAAAAACAATATTATCTTTAAGAGAAAAACTAATGTGATAATTTAAAACCCGACCAAGGGGAATATCCCATAATAGGTGATATATTGGCAATCAAAACGATTAAATCTGCCTTTGATCATTACGACAGGCAGTATGGAAAAAAGGGTGTAAAGCCGGATAAAAAAAGGCTGGATAAATTGTTCATGGCTTTATATATACTTGGTGACAAAGGAAAAAAAAGTGTCATAAGACAGGATATAGAAAGGAAATGTTCGATCTCCAAAAATGAAATTATGCTCGCAATCGAAGAGCTTACGGAGAAGAACTATATCATTGACGAATCTACCATGTCAGGCATGAAATGGCGCCTTAACAGGAACGGAATCTCTTACGCAGAGGATCTTATAGATGATCTTGAAAGCAATATAAGTCCCGTTTATATTCCTGATCCTGACTAAACACAGATCTGCCCCTCCAAAAAATAATCGCAGGCTTTAGGGAGGCTTATTTGAAATCAGCAAAGGAATAACAAAAACTTTAAATTTTTCTCCCGGCTGACTCCTGATTTTTTAGTATCACGTTTTTGCTATTACGAAAGAAAATTTCAGCAAAAACAAACTGTAAAAAGTAAAGGGATTTATCTTCCGGATTATCCGGAATACAAATCACATGCACCTTCCGGCAAGAGCTTCCCCGAGTATTTTTTCAATATCAATCCAGATTACAAGGTCTTTTTTTGTGCTGCCTGCATTTCCCATTTTTATTATACCCTTGACAAAAGCCTCTTTTGACAGAGACGAGTCCATCTGGTCGATATCCTCCTCATTTACCTGGAGGACACTCTGGACATCGTCGACAATAAGACCTACACTGCTGCCGCCCGTAGTCTCGGGGACGAGAACAATTATCTTCCGGTTCACATAGTCTTTTCCGCAGTCCAGACCCATAAGGCAGTTTAAATTCATTACGTTCGTTATTTCGCCCCTTAGATTGATAATTCCGGCGATATGCTCAGGAGACCTGGGGACAGGAGTAATAGGCATCATTTCAACTATTTCACGGGCAGTGTTGATATCTATGGCATAATTTATGCCAGATATCTCAAACTGCACGACATTTATGGAAGACATTTTCAGTACATGCCCCCTTTAATACCTGAAATGAGAGTTGGCCTCGTCAAGCTCCTTTATAAGAGCGTTGACCTCGTGAACCGCACTTCCTATTTCCTCTACCGAGGCGCTTGATTCTTCGGCAAGTGCCGCAAGCTCTTCTGACTCTTTCTGGACATCCTTTGTCATCTTGTTGCTTATTTCAGCCGCATTGACTATATTGTTTGCAATATAGGCCTGGTCTTCTATTGCCTTTGTTATCTCCCCTATGTCATGGGTGACCTGACCTGCACTCTTAATGATTGTATTAAGCGCTTCAAGCGTCTTGTTCACACTCTCGACACCGTCGATAATCTCGGTATTAGCAAGCATTATTGCCTTCGCAGTCTTTTCGCTTTCCTCCTGGACAGCGGACACCACTTTTTCAATCGAGTCCGTGGCAGACCTTGCTTCAGCCGCCAGATTTTTTACTTCACCTGCAACGACTGCAAAACCTCTTCCGTGCTCACCTGCTCGTGCGGCTTCAATTGCAGCGTTCAGCGCTAAAAGATTAATCTGCCCGGCAATGTCATTTATCAGCTTGACTATTTTTCCTACCTCTTTTACCTGTTCAGTAAGGCTTTGTATTTCCACGACACTTTCCTTTGCAATCTTTTCAACACCGCCCATCTTACCGTTTGTGGTATTCGCAAGGTTCTGGGTCTCTTTGCCGACGTCAACAACATGATTTGCTGCATTGTATACTTCCTGCGAAGTACTTGCAATCTCTTCGTTTGAAGCCGAAAGGTCGGAGATCTGCTTCGTAATATCATCAATATTTCCGAGCAGCGACCTTGTAAGGTCTGCGGTCTTCTGGCTTGCATTTGCAACACCCTCCGTGGCCTTTGCAACCTCATCTGTCCCTTTAGTTACCTCGTTTGAGTTTTCGACGACCTGACTTGTAACTTTGCTTGTTACTGACAGTGAAACCGAAACAGATTCTCCGATATTGTTTACCGCAGTTTTAAATGTTTCAAAATCTCCCCTTACGGTGAAATCATCCGAAAAACGTGCCGTAAAATCAGCATCCGCGTACTTTCTGCATACGCGTATGGATTCGTTCATCGGAATTACAAACGAATCGATTGTCTTGTTGACAGATTCGACAAGCCCTCCGAATGCACCTTTGTGAGCCGAAGCGTTGCTTCTGTAGTCGAGTTTTCCTTCAGAAGCATTGCTGCCGAGAATCTCTACTTCCTGGGTTACATTCTGTATTGCTTCCATCATGCAGATAAAGGCAGGAACAATTCTGTCGTTTTCAGATCTCTTACCTTTCCCCGACCCAATGCTGCGGAATTTTTCAAGATCAGAAAAATTGCCCTCCGATATATCTCCCGCTACCTTCTGGAGAGTTAAAAGCCGCTCCAGTACAAGATTCGTGGACTCTGCAAGCCTGCCGTAAAGCCCTGCATAATTGCCGTCCACTCTTTTTGTATAGTCATTATCGGACATTGAGTCCAGAATATCGGCAGTATCGGATACTGCTTCCAGACCTTCAAGAAGAGTATTTATTTCATTCACAATACCCCTGAATTCATCCCCGAATTCAGAAGGGTTCAGCTTATTTGCACGGTCGCCACTGTTTAACACTGACAATATTTCTTCAAGTTTTGATATTTCTGACATCTGTGAAATCACTCCATGTTAACCTGGTTAAATTACCAGCATCCGGGTGGTTTAAACAGAAGATGCCTCCAATAACAAAAGCACTAAGAAAAGAAAAAAGACACCTGCAGGATATATCTATCTTCTTAACTCTCCGCTAAACCACCCCATGGAATGAAATATGAACTGTTACGTGATAATGATTCCCGGAAACTATTAAATACCTATTTCAATTGTTGCAAGAAATACATTGAACATATTTCTTTGGATAGGAATATAATTCTGAAATAAGATTATACCATTTTTAAGATAACTATATTTTTTTTAATTAAATACATACTATATCCAATATATTACCTTAACAAACAATTTTTGTGAGATAACTTTTATTTTAAGTATAATTTCTGGATGTAAAATAAATATTTTAGTATGACCTCATTTTTTAAATCCTGCCGTTAAGATTACTTAAGTTTAAACAGGACGACTGAAGCAGTAAACAATCGCAAAAAAACATATTAAAGGCAGACTGTTTACCTTAAAGTTATCATCGACGAAATACAGCTTACCTTTTCCGGGGTCAGTCTTCCCTTCTTTCCAACGACTTCATTTTTGCGGATTTTTGTTATATTATTCACAAGGATGTAACTTTCGTCAAAAAGACTCAGACCGCCTTTTTCGAAATCGTCAAGATCAAGTGCCACCAAAGGGCAGTCTCTTGGGAGATGGCTTGTAACAGGGCATATTTTTACAAAAACGCCTTCAGAACCGAGAACAACTGCAGGTCTTGTTTTGACACCACTGTTTCCCCCGAAACGCACAGGGGCAAGAACAACGTCTCCAGGAAAAAATTCAGGCATTTTACATTTTTTTATCGGCTTTTATCATGCATTAAACTGACGGCATGAAATTAAACCGGTCTTAAATCCCAAAGACCTCCAAGCCTTCATCCGGCATTTCAGATAGTCCCAAAACGTAAGGCCAAAAGGGATATAAGTCCGGGTCAGGCAATAAAATTTCAGGGACAATAACTACAGATTATGATTATAAAAGCAGGTTTCTCTGAATTTTGTCGGTGAAACGTGATAATATCTGTGGAATAACCTGCTGTAATAGTTCACAGAGTCAAAACCGCACTGTCGTGCGATTTCCGTAATGTTCAAGTCGTTTTTCTTCAGAAAATCCGTGGATTTTTCCAGCCTGAATTCATTCAGGTAATTAGTCATAGTTTTTCCGGTGATCTGCTTAAAGATCCGGCAGAAATAATATACTGTTATATTTGCATTTTTTGCGAGATCGCTTACCGATATTTTTTCGGCATAATGATTGCTGATGTACTGCAAAACCGAGTCAAACCGTCTGAGGTTACTTATCCTCGCTGAAAATTCTTTGGGAGATAGTATTTTTTCGACGTGTCCTCTGAGCAGCAGAACAAGAAGCCTATAAATCGAAGATTTTACCGCGAGCTCATAGCCCAAATCTCGTGAATAATACTCCTTAATAATATCAGAGACACATTCAAAAACCTGCCTGTCATTGTGAATCAGGTTACGAAAGGTAATGTAGTTCTGTGACAAAGGCACGAGGAATTTTGTCTGGCACAAATCCACCTGGCTGCTAAAAAGAAAAGGCAGATCCACCCGGATAACATAGAGATTCAAATCATCCGAAAGACTTTGAAGATAATGGAGCTCATTGCTGTTAATGACGGCAATATCTCCGGCAGTCGCCTGAAACCGGTACTTTCCGCATTCAAGAAAAGCGTTTCCTGAAAGGATAACATACAACTGCATATGCTCATGCCAGTGCCTGCGCAGTATCATTCCGGCACTCAGATCTGACCTCTGAAAAATATCCACGCCAAAACCGGTGTCCGGCATTTTTTTATAAAAATAATCCTGATTGACCTTCATAAATCAACATCATATCAATATTATGCTAAATTTTGGCAATATAAACATTGTATGGCCTTTTATTTATAATTTCCATAACAAATTACTATAGATGCCAGAGAGAAATCCAAAAATCTCAAAAATGTTATCCAGAAATTTGAAAGAAGTGCATTAAAGCCATGAAGAAGACACCCGCAAATTCGAACACGGAGAAAAACATCACCCTTTTTGTTGTGGTGGCCATGTCGTTTCTGGCAACACTGGACGCAAGTATTGTAAATATCGCCCTTCCTGTGATGTCGGAAAGCCTCAACGTTCCGCTTTCTTCCATTGAATGGGTAGTCGCGAGCTACGTCATGATTATCTGTTCCACCTTGCTTTTTTTCGGCAGACTGGGAGATATTTTCGGAAAATCAAGAGTATTCAGCTACGGGACACTTTTGTTTATCATCGGCACACTGCTATGCGGTGTTTGCAATTCATTCGTCCCGCTGATAGTATGCCGGTTTATTGAAGGAATCGGTGCTTCCGCCTATATGGCCAATAACCAGGGCATTATTACAGAATTGTACCCGCAGGAGGGAAGGAGCAGGGCTCTTGGCATCCTGGCCGCAACCGTTGCCCTGGGAACCATGACCGGAGCGCCTCTCGGGGGCTTCATTGTATCCCTGCTGAGCTGGAATTATATCTTCTATGTCAATGTGCCCATAGGTATTGCTATCTTTGGCTTTGGACTAAAATACCTCCCGAAAGATAAAAAAAATCCGGACCAGCATATCGACAAAGCCGGCTCTGTCCTGCAGTTTTTTGGAACCATGCTCCTCTTTGGATCGCTTATGGAGGCACAGAAAGCCGGATTCTCAAGTCCTTACATACTGGATTCCATTCTGCTTGCTGTCGTCATATTTGTCCTGTTTATAGGTCTGGAAATGAGATGCCAACAGCCGCTTCTGGACCTCAGCCTTTTCAGGAACCAGCTTTTCCCGATAAGCCTTATCTGCGCACTGATCTCATTCATCTGCATAACTGCCAATACGTTTCTTTTTCCGTTCTATCTGGAGGATACGCTCAAAATATCCCCCTCAGCCTCAGGACTGCTTATGATGATTTCCCCTATAGTTATCGCACTTCTCTCCCCTTCCTGCGGGACTCTGGCGGATAAAATCAGGCCGGAAATTCTGACTATGGCCGGCCTTTCCGTAATGGCCGTAAATTTTTTTCTTATGTCTTTCCTTAATATCCGTTCAACGGTTGTCACCTGCGCAATACTGCTGTCAATCATGGCCGTAGGCCAGTCATTTTTCCAACCGGCCAACAACTCACTTATCATGTCTGCATGCCCCAAAAACAAACTGGGCATAGGGGGAAGTGTAAATTCCCTGGTACGCAATCTCGGACTATACCTGGGAATCGTCCTATCCACGACCTTTCTCTACACTTTTATGAGCAGTAAACTCGGGATTACAGTGACCGACTACGTAAAAGGAAGAGATGATGTTTTTGTCTACGGCATGGAAAACGATTACCGGATTCTGACGTTGCTTTGCATCATCGGTGCATTAATCACAGTTTTCAGGTTTACAAAAACGCGGAAGCACAGCGGTGAAACAATCATAAGAAAGAAAATCAGGACAAATAACCGGAAATCCGGCAATTAAAACCTTGTATAGTGAAAATGTATTCCTGTTATAAAAAAAAGTATGTCTGTCAAAAAGTGGGGAGTAAAAGTGACATGGTCTGACATAAAACCACAGGACTGAATACAGAATAAAATATGACCAGTCATCCCTCCTCACTTTATTATGTCATTTTCACTTACATAGTCCAGGTACCCTTTGATAAGTTCTCCAATCACAAGGGCATTGTTTCCGCATATTTTTAAAAGTGCCTCCTGCTGCCTGATATCAGGAGGATTCTCCTTTACCGGAAATGCCTTTATGAAACAGCCAAACACATCCCTGTGAACAATTTCACCGTCAAAACAATTTTTTTTCAGCTCTTCATAAAACCTCTCAAGTTTTTCAGGATCGCTCATATTCAGGAGCACAAAGAGATTTTTTATTCCTTCTTCTGCCATTGTCTGAGCCTTTAACAGGCCAATAGGATGTTTTTCACCTGCCGAAACAAGAGCCGTTCCCGCATATGACAATACCCTTTTGTCAAGTGACTCCAAAGGTATGCTGTCATCGATGGAGTAATGTCCGATGTCCCCGAAATCCCTTAAATCCAGTAATGTTCCCGGTTTGAGCCTTGTTTTTCTTGAATATTTCAGCCTGATTATCGAATAGTCTGACATGCTTATTGCGTAAACCTCAAAGTTACTCTCTTTCCCGGATGAAGGGGCGGATATTACCGCAACGTAAACGATATCGGAAAGAGTCGGCGGAAGCCTTTTTCTTTTCTTCTCCGAAGGCTCTTCGTTTCCGGAAAATTTGTTTTCAGAGGATTCAGGAGATTTAACCGGCAGATTTTTGGGTTCGGGTTTTTTTGGAGGTGAATTTTTCATGGTATTCAGATTCATTAAAGCCGCGATATTATATGGCTTTCGACAGGGCACATGAAAAAAACCTTTCCTCTAAAACACATAGAATGGTTATTCAATTTTCTTTTTTTCGTTAAACAAGCACCATAAAAGCTCAAAACTTCCTAATAGCAATCATATATAACGGATTCGGTACCAGATAAATATTGAACATGGATGAAAGGGAAGAAAAATATGCAAAAATAAAAGAATTTCTCCAGGAACGCTATCCTAAGGGAGAATCAATTTCCACAATAGCACGAAACCTTAATATGAACAGGGGATCGGTTGCAAAATATATGGAGGTTTTGCATTCGCACGGCCATGTAATAATGAAGCCGTACGGAAAGGCCAAACTATACTATTTTTCAAGAAATATAGCTTTCGATGACTTGTTTGACTATCTTTCCGATGCAATAGTCATTCTTGACACCAGCCTTCACATATCAATGGTGAACAAGAGCTTCATTGATACATTCAATATCCGCTCAGGAAAGAATATCGTGGGAAGAGAACTGTCCAAAATCAATCTTGCAGTTTTTGACAACCCGACAATATGGGAAAATATAAACAGGGCACTTAACTCCCAGATCTTCGTAAACGAAATGCTCCTGATAGAACACGGGACTGACAGAATATTTCTCACCGAATTCGTTTCCACTTTCATTTCATCCATATCATTTGCCGGAAAACCCGGTATTATGATAAGCCTCCGGGACATAACGGTCTGGAAAAAAACCGAAGAAGCCCTCAAAGACAGTGAAAGGAAAATAAGAACTCTTTTTGAGGAGGTTCCAAGCGGCATCATACTTTTCCAGGAAGACGGCACAATCCTTAACGCAAACAGGGCTTCGTTTGAAATACTTGGAATTACAGAATTCGCAGACCTTGCCGATTTCAGGCTTTACGACCTATTCTGCTCAGAAAATATAATAAAAGGCCTTATCAGCAGGAACGAAATTGCAGAAATTACACTTTCCTGCGATTTTGACAGAATGAAGTTTAAAGTGCTTAAGTCCACTAAAAAATCAGGGACTGCGTATTTTCAGATTGTTTTTGCACCCGTCGTCAATAAAGGCTCGAACACTCCAAAAGAATATTTTATCCTGTTTCTGGACATAACGGCAAAAAAAATCGCAGAAAAACAGTTAAAGGAAAGATACAGAAGCATTGTCGGAAATCTTCCCGGAATTGTCTTTCAGTTCTATGCAAGGGATTCCGGGGAATGGGGAGTATACTATGTAAACGAGAGGTCAAGAGAGCTTTACGGCCTTCCGACAGAGCCGCTTGAAAACTGGTTTGACAGGTTCGGAGACTGCATAGACCTCCGGGACAGGCAGAGATGGTACCAGTCAATTATCAAGGTTATAGAAACCGTTTCCCCTTGGGAGTTTGAAGGGAAATTCATCAGGCCATCAGGCGAAGAGATGTACATCAGGGGAATTTCCAAGCCGGTTCGCATGAAAAACGAAACTGTCTGGAACGGAATTTTTCTGGACATAACGGACAGAAGAAAGGCAGAAGAGGCGCTTCATATAAGCGAGGAGCGCCTGAGAGGGATTACAAGCAATCTCCCCGGAATAGTATACCAGTTCTATGCAACAGATTCAGGAGAATACGGGACATATTACGTAGACAACCGTTCATACGAAATATACGGTGTTTATCCGGCACCTGTAGATACATGGATTGAAAGGTACGCCGAATGTATAGCTCCGGAAGACAAGGAAAGATGGTTTAAATCTATTGATGATGTCACAAAGCGTGGCGTATCATGGGAATTTGAGGGGAGATTCATAAGACCTGACGGTGAGGAGATGTACATCCAGGTACTTTCAAAACCAGTGCGGCTCAAACATGAAACTGTCTGGAACGGAATAATTCTTAATGTAACAGCCAGAAAAAAAGCCGAAGAGGCCCTTAGAAGGACAGAGCTGAAAGAAGCACGCTACCATTCGTTCTTTGAAAACACCTGCAACGGAGTATTAATTTATGAGCCTGTCGGAAACTGCAAGGAATACATTATAAAAGATGTAAACAAAGTGACAGCATCCCTTCTCAGGATGAATAAAGAAGATATTGTCGGAAAAAAACTATTTGAGGAATTCCCGGACCTGCCGAGGGATTATATTCACAACCTTTTGAGGCGGGTTATGGTGACTGAAGTTCCTGAATTTGTAATGCCCGTGAAATACCGCAATCATGAAGACTTCCCGTGGATCTCGCACTATGTGTTCAAACTGCCTTCCGGCGAAATCGCGTCATTTATGATTGATGTTACAAAGGCCGTTGATGAGAACAAAAGAGAGAAAAACTAAAAATTATCCCTATTTTATCTCTTACAGAACACTTGAAAATATGACATTTTCCAAATTTCCATATTTGCGCTTTACTCAATAATCAGTCATTTTGAGGATCTACACATTGCATAATGGCGAGCAATAAAAAACCGGATTTTCTTTTTGTATTGATAATAAAGGCATGCACCAGGTTTGAAATCAGTTTTGAATAAGAATAACAGTTTTTTGAGAGACGAATGGCCCAGGGGTTTATTGATGAGCAATAAAAAATATCTTTATGCCTGAACTCAATAAATTACCAATCGTGGATCAGAGAGGTCCGCAAAAACCGTGAAAGAAAACTAAAGTATGGGCGGCACAGTCAGACCCCCAATCGTCTATCAGGAGGCATAATGGTTTACGACAAGTCTGCCTCTTATATGAGCTTAAGGCTCCGACTGAAAAACGCCGATCATTATATTGCACGAATATGTATTCAATATTTTGGTCACACTAAAACCACATAAGCCCATACAGTCGGTTTTCTCCGGTAAGGAGGAAATAAAAAATGGATACTAAAATTGGCTACTTTGCGTCTATTGAACAGTACAAACCGATGGATGCCCTTAAACAGGCAGTACGGGCTGAAAATGTAGGATTTGACTCAATATGGGTTGATGACCATTTTCACCCATGGTATCACGACGATGCACAATCAGGACAGGCATGGGCCTGGATGGGTGCAGCCCTTCAGGCAACAAAGAAAGCGTTTTTCTCAACCTGCATAACTTGTCCAATCCTGAGATACAACCCCGGTGTTGTCGCCCAGACATTCGCGACTTTAAGGCAGATGTACCCTAAAAGGGTTGGAATAGCCGTAGGTGCCGGAGAGGCTTTAAACGAAGTTCCGGTCACCGGCCAGTGGCCCACAGTCCCCGAACGCCAGGAGATGACAGTCGAGGCAATTGAGGTCATGAGAAAGTTGTGGGAGAACGAAAAACCGGTATCCTATAAAGGCAAATATTACACTCTTGAAAAGGCATTCCTTTATACGAAGCCCGAGGACGAAGTTCCGCTTTATTTCAGTGGAATGGGACCAAAAGGCGCGAAACTTGCAGGAAAATACGGCGACCACCTGATGACGGTCTCTGCAGATACAGAGATGCTTAAGAACATGACCATCCCTAAATTCGAGGAGGGCGCAAAAGAAGCAGGGAAAGACCCCAGCAAGATGGAAAAGGCTATGCTGATATGGTACTCGGTAGACCCCGACTTTGATAAGGCCGTCGAAGGAAACCGCTTCTGGGCAGGCTGCCTTGTTCCTTCAATGTTCAAATACAGGGTCAGCGACCCGGCGGAGGTCCAGTGCCATGCGAACCTTGTCCAGCCTGATGTCCTCAAAAAGAACTACCTGTGCGCAACTGACGCGGAAGGGCTGATACATGAAATTGAAAGGTTCAAAGAGGCAGGTATCAACCACTTCTGCCTCGGCAACTCCAGTCCGAACGTCAACTTCGGAATAGATGTCTTCAAGGATGTCATTCCTGCTGTCACAGACTAAAAAAAATTATTTTTTAGTAAAAATTTTCAGGAGGACCGGTACTATGAAGCAGAGTAAAATCATGGATGAACCTGACAGGGAGATAGTCTTTCTTTCAGACAGAGAGATTGAAAGTTCAGACAGGGAGTGGTATGAACATCCTGAATGGAAGGGAATCCGCTTAAAGGATTTGCTAACAGGAAAAGATACAGGAAACAAATTCAGCTATCATCTGGTACACATTGAAAAGAATTGTGAAATTCCAAAACACCTTCATGAAAAGGAATGGGAACTGAACAGAATGATTAAAGGCAAGGGTCTTTTTATATTCGATAATAAAGAGATAACTCTTTCTGCCGGGCAGACATTTGCCACACCACCCGGAGTCAGCCATGCAGTAAGTTCATATGACAGTGAGATGTCCCTTCTTGCTCTATTCATTCCTGTATCAGACTAAAAACAAAGAAAGAAATCGGCCACACGTCCTTACCAAAAAATAAAAAATATTCCTTTTTTAAGAGGATACTGTGAAAACCTGAAAAAAGTTTCAGGATTAAACCCCGTCATACACTGATAATACAAAGAATGCTGTTCCCGGAAGTTAAGTGAGATTTCCGGGAATAATTAAAAAGCTTATTTTTTGGATTTTTTATACGTTTTTGCCGGCAAATCATGACAATTTACCTTCCACCTGCGCCACCGCCGCCGAAACCTCCGCCGGCACCGAAACCTCCGCCCGATGCTCCCTGGGAGGGAGGAGTGAATGTGCTGATGGAATGAAATCCTATAAACCATATGTAGTGCGGATAGAAATAGCCTGTTTCGGAGACATCCACTTTCAGCTCTTTCATCGCCGCCTCAACCTTGTCGCCCGCACCAAGAGCCGTTGCGTAGACAAGCCATTCTCCCCACATGTTCAAATCTTCTGTCCCGTATTTTTTTATCTGGCTCAAATCGGATACAAAACGCTTAAACGATTCCCATTCAAGCTTTTCTTTGTAATAATCGTCTTTCCAGTGCCCGAACAGTGTCGACGGGAACAGGGTTGCAACAAGGGCCTGTATTATTACGACAACCCCGAGCGAAACTCCAAGAAACTCCGGAGAGGAGGCATCAGGGTAAACGAAAAGGCAGATCATAGAGGCAATTATTAAAAGTCCTCCCGCCGCGTAGAACAAAATCAGGTTTCCCCTCCCGTCGACTGCATACCTGGACGAGAGGGTCTCATCAGATGATGACATTATGCTGTTGAGGCTCTCTTTAAGGGCCGAGGCAATTTTTTCGTCGGCGGACGACTTCATTGCACTGCGTGAAATCTCCTCGAAATACCCGGTGTCCAGAACACCGTTTTTACCGGAGTTTGCACTGATAAAGCCAAGTACTTTTCTTTCGTAGGAATCGTCTGTTTCACCGTCAAGTATCTCGATGAGGACTCCCTTTTCGTCCTTCTTTTCTGTAAGCTTTATCTTCTTCTTTTTGTGCAGGTCAAGAAGCGTCGCATAAAATCCGTTTTCGTCGGACTCAAAAGCATCTCCCTTAAAGAGAAGATTGACCTGCCAGGGTGTCAGTTTTTTGTCGGGGATTGTACTGAGATACTTCGGGACTGTATACTGCTTCTCGCGCCCGGACACGTAATACAGAACAACCAGAAGGAAAGGCACAAGAAGAACAATTATCTTTCCTGCATCCGCAACAATTCCTGCAACACTAAAACCGGCCTCATAAGAGCCGTTTTCAGATACGGTCTTTTCCGAAACTCCCTCAACGTATTCCTTTTGTCCGGGAATGTTTTCCGCCGCACCGGGCTTTAAAAGCATCTCAGCTTCGATTATCTCGTCTTCAGGAGAACTTCCCGTAATTACGGCCCCCCCGTCCTCATAGCTTATCTGATAACCTGGCGGGTGCATGAAAACTTTCGTTATCTCTGGAGAATCAAGCGTTATCTTAACGTTTTTGTAAGGTATATGATCGCTTGCAAACATGATGTTTATGTGCGATGCTTCATCGTCATACTCAATGGGAGGATATATTTTGTACGTGAACCCAACGGTATATTTCCCGGGACTGAAATATCCGGCGTCTAAAATTCCCGCTTCGTTAGGATATGCCTTTTCGCTGACAAAAGAGGTCAGGTCGGACTCCTGCCCGGAATCGCCGGCATTAAACAGGTAAACGTCACCGTTCTTCGATTTTATATAACCAGCGGTGTTGTCAGGCGTTTTTACACCTACCAGTTCGATACGGGAACTGTCAGGGATTGACCCTGCCTGTGATGACGAATACAAAGGTGCAGCCCAGACACGGTAAAGCATCCTGTATTCCCCCGACTCTTTCACATCATATACATATTTCTCGGTAAGGGTCCCGTTGTCGTGCCAGACGACCTCATATGAGTCGACGACAAGACTTCCGTCAAACGACCCTTCGCCGGAAAACAAAAAACCGGATACGAATATCCCGGCTATGCCGATAAAAAGGGCTGCAATAAAGATTACTGCAACCTGAAACTTTTCATCCATTTAAAAACCTTTAATCAGAATTCTATTTTGGGAGCCTTTTCAAGGTTTTCGTCTTCGAACTCAAGGTAATCGAGTTTTGTCAGGTGGAGCATATTCCCGATGATGTTTGACGGAATAGTCTGAAGCATTGTGTTGTACTGCTGGGAGATGTTGTTGAAGGTATAGCGCTGGCGTGCAATCTCGTCCTCGATGTCCTTTATGGAGTCCATGAGTGTTTTGACTGTCTGCGACGTCTTAAGGTCGGGATAATTTTCCATAACTGCAAAAAGCCTTCCAAGAACAGACCTTGACTCGGCTTCTATTTTGTTTAAGTCCCCGACACCTGCACTTCCGACGCTTGTACGCATCTTCGTTACGCCTTCAAGAGTCTCCTTTTCAAACTTGGCGTAGCTTTTGACTGAGCCTAAGAGCTGGTCAATCATATCAAGACGCTTTTTCATCGCGACTTTTATCTGGCCGAGGGTCGCCTCGGACGAATTTTTCAGGCTGAAGAATTTGTTGTAAATGCCGACAAGCCACAGAATCAGCACAATTATTACAACAATTATTATTCCTGCGATTATGTATTCCAAGATCATGACAATAACCTTTTTTTTGTACTGCTGAATTCTTTCAGCTACCAGGGATTTAAATTGATAGGATGATTCTGGAAATTTAAATATCAGATACAAGAGATGAAACGGACTTCAATACAGAGTATCAAATAGAGGGGCCTTTGAGAATTGGCCATAATATATATAAATCAAAGAGTATAAAAAGGATATATTACAGTGCCCGCAGATGAACACAGAGAGACTCCTTTTCCTTGACATCATAAAGGCGTTCGCGATTCTCCTTGTAATATTTGTCCATATGCAAAACTTTCTGTCCGCAATAATCATACCAAATTATTATCTCATTGAAGGGCTCAAATTCCTTGGCCTGGCCTGTTTTACGTTTGCATCAGGCTATGCAATTCATGAAAACAACATGATATTAAAGGACAGATACGATATTCTGCATTTCTATAAGAAGAGAATCACAAGGGTATATCCGCTTTATCTCGCCGCACTTTTCCTGTTTTTCATCTGTTTTCAGGTACTGGGGCTCTTTCATGCCATAAACTACAGCCTCGCAGGATGGGCTGCAAATATACTCTGTATTCAGGTTCTTTTGGCAACACCTTCATTCGAACCCGTATTTACACTCTGGTTCATCGGTTTCATAATGGTAATGTATGCAATATACCCGCTTTTCTCGGGCGGTAAGGGAGTGACAGGCAAAAAAGTCTTAGCTGCCATAGCAGTTTTCATCTTCCTCCTGGTAATTCACGAATCATTTGATATTATCGATTACAGGCTATTTTTCTATTATTTCTTTTTTATTTTCGGAATGCTGGCATCAAAGGCAAAATACAGATTCGGATTTATCGAAAAGCCGTTCAAAAATCATAGAAAAATCGTCGTACCTGGCATAACTGCGCTTGCATATGCGTCATACTGTATCTACCTGTTCCATATGCCTGTCTTTGCCGTAACAAACGTCTTCATAAAAGGTGCAGGAATATCAGGAGCATTGCAAAATGCAGTTTTGCTCATGCTCATAATTCCGGCATTATTTGTCATGTGCTGTTATATCCAGAAAGGATATGATAAAATTATCAGAAAATCAGGAAGTTTCAGGGAGCTCTAAAGCAGGAAAGGTCTTTATTATCAGACCTTGTTCACACAAGATGATGGATATCAGGAGTAGTATAAAAAGAGTCCCTCAGGATTTTATCATATAAGTCCTCATATGCCATTTCCCTGCCTTTTACCTCATTAAACTGTGTGATTAGGTCTTTGTCCGGGTCCTTCATAACCTCACCGGAGAGCCGTTCTGTCTCTTTCTTTAACTTCTCTTTCTGCTCATAAAGGTAATTGTGTAACTTACTCTAGTCAACTATCATATTAAATCTCAGCCTACTCTGCGACTACAATTTATCATCTGATTTCATGAGATATAAATTCTGGTCAGCAGGGGACGGGCGGATGAATTCCGGAGGTTGAATTTGCAAAATAAATCAGGGTGCAGACTACGGGTACTAAAAAACAGAAACGGGAAACCAAAACATTATGATAAAGGACTCCAAAAGGAGGTTATCCGGAAAAAGAACCGGTTCAAAACCGGGAGGCAGGGTGCGGTTTTTAAGCAAATATTATGTCAGGCCAGAACATGAAACAAAATTATTCACAGACCAAGCAGGCATTAAACGATATGAAAACCTCAGAAATGGATTTTCTTCACCCATTTCCTAAATCACTCCATGCAGAGATTGATATAGGTATTTTCGTAAAAGAAGAGAGCCTCTTAGGGGAAATGACAGAAAAAGCACTCCTGGAAATCCTGAAAAAACTTGAAAAAAGTCTTGACAACACACCTGCAACCTACTGCATTCTGCTTCCGTTTGAAAAAAATCCCGGTCATGAACTGATGGAAAAAGTTCTTTTAAGCCGGAAACCTGACCGAAAAAGTCCTATTGATATTGTCCTTGTAAAAAAGCCTTATAAAAATGCATCCGTCTTAAACGCTGCAGAAAAAACTGAACCTTTCAATAAAGAGATCAGGTACAGGGTAACCGAATCGGATGAGAATTCCAAAACAAGCGGTTACGACCCCGTTTCAGACAAAATCGCAGAGATAAGCAATCTTATAATTGTTGTAGGAGAATGGGAGCCTAAATTGTCAAAATACCGGAGAGGAAGCGTTTTTGCGCTTGCAAAACACTACGGGACGACAATCATCGCCATAAACCCCGATAACGCGGAAATCTGCGAAATTCCTCACGAGGACAGGATATTTGAGTCATACAAAAACCTGAACGAGTACAACAGCGAAAAACTCCCGAGAAAAGCATATGAAAAAAGGGTCGAAATGGATATCGCGACAATAAAAAAAGAAGCAAAAAACTCCGGACTTTCCGAAGAACTTGTAAAAGACCTGTATACCTCCATGATCCCGCATTTTACCAGATCAAAGATGCTTTCGGAAAAATACAGGTTTTTTTACTCGCTTGCAGGAACTTCCGTGCCCCTTCTTGCAGCGCTTGCAGTCTTCACAATCACTATACAGACTCTTTTTTTCCATGATTACCCCGAACTCGTCTGGTTTGAGGTAATAGAAATATTAATGATAATCCTTCTTATGGCCGGGTCAAGGTACGGGGGCTATCACAGAAAATGGATAGACTACAACTTTTTTTCAGAAAGGATACGGGCCGCCTTCTTTTTGTATGTGGCATGCATAATCTGCAAAAAACCAGACACCCCGCCGCATATGAGCCTTGCACACCGCCCGAATGACTGGATGGTAATAGCTTTCGAATCCGTCATCCGTGAAACGCCCCTTAAGTACTGCCGGATTGAAACGCCCTTTGAACCCGTAAAATCGTTTATTATATCAGCATGGATAAACAACAGGCTTTCATTTTACCGCAGGGAAGGAAAAAATTCCGCAAAAAAATACAGAATACTCTCCTTATCAGGCGAACTTTTATTTCTGCTTACTCTTATTCTTGCGGTAATCCACGCCCTGGGAATAGGACACTGGGAGGATAAAAATATCAGCGGGTCACTTGTCCTGGCAGCCCTTACGATAACAATGCCTGCACTTGCCGCCGCAGTCTCCTCAATAAGGGTCCAGAGAGAATATCTTAGAAACGCGGAAAGATATTCCCATATTGAAAGGCACATAGCCTCCATAAAAAACGAAGTCGAACACGTCAGTGATATGAACAGACTGCGTGAATTCCTGGAGGAGATGAACGAAATAACTTTAAGAGAACAGCAGGACTGGAGGATAATATTCAGGTTTCGTGATATAGAACCCGTATAAAAAAAGTGTGTAATTACAGATTACTCAGCGGATATTCTTTTATCCGCACTTTGAATAATCTTTTCAAGCATCTGCTGGTATGTCATCCCGGAAATTTCGGCCATTTTTGCGAGGTGACCGTCCCAGCACCACCCCGGATTCGGGTTTACCTCAAGAAGCCGCGGGGTGTTGTTGCGGTCAAGCCTCCAGTCAAACCTTGCATAATCCCTGCACCAAAGCCTCCTGAAAAGCTTCAGGCAGCTTGCAACCAGAAAACGCCTTGCATCCTCCGGAAGGTTTGCACTGACCGACTTTACACGGCTGTACGGGGAGTCAGGGTCCCATTTCGCCTCGTAGCCGCAGATTTTCGGCAGGTCATCAGGAAGGTTTGAATAGTCCTCCTCTATTATCGGGAGGACTTCATAGGAACCGGGAGGGTTTCCGATTATCCCGACACTGATATCCTTGCCGGAAAGATACTCCTCAACCATTATTACACAGTTGTCGAAATAAGTGAAATTGTATCCTTTTATTTTTAAAAGAGCCTTTTTCATCCGGTTTATAGTGGTGAAATCATCATCGTCGAAGACGCACGAAGGCTTTACCGAGTCCGAAAGCCTCGGGTCTCCCATGACAACGACTACGGATTTCTTTTTTTCTTTGGATTTTACGACAGGAGTCCACTTTTTTTCAACAACGGCCGTCGCAAGAAACCTCCTTGCCATCATCCCGAGATCCTGGTTTCTGCGTGATTCTGAAACAAGAGGATTTTCGACTGATATCTCATGAAAGTCGCACTCCTTAAGCATTGCAGAGATTTCTTCTCCGCCGTAAAGCCTTTCCGAGTAGAACTGGTCAGCTATAACTCCTTTTTTTACGTGGGTTATAACTTCTCTTGTAACAAGTCTCTGTCTGTCAGAGGAAAGACACCTCTCACGACATACAAAATAGTTCTGGTCAATCCATTCCCAGCTTCTCGGGACAAAATTTGTTTTCAGGTATTTGCCGTCTGATATATCCAGGAGAAGTCTTCCTTTAGGCTTTAAAACCCTGAATACCTCTTTTAATACTTTCTTGTCGTCATCGTTGGACTTGAAATACCCAAAACTGTTTCCGGGAATCAAAACGCAGTCAAAAGTATCGCACGGGTAAGGAAGCTCTCTTGCATCCCCCTCCCTGAAATTTACATGCAGGCCAAGACTTTTGTTCTGCTTTTTTGCCCGTGTTATAAGGTAATGAGACCTGTCAAGACCACATACGTCAAGACCACATACATTTGAATAGCCCCTCTTTGCTATCTCAAGTGAATGCCTGCCCTGGCCGCAGCACAGGTCAAGAATAGAACCGTCTTTCGGCGGATTTACTTTTGAAAGAAAAATGTCAACTTATTTTTTTGTTATTCCATCGTCATCTATAACGTCGCCGTCGGTCCTGAGGTAATTTGCGTTGAAAATTTCCATCCACCAGTCGGCGCGTACATAGCTTTCAAGGCTTTCCACAGGCCCGAGTACATTTGTGATTCCTGATTTGCCATGACTTTTGTTTATTTTTTCCTATAAAAATTTCAGTTATTTTTTAAGGGGAAATATTTTGCTGAAGGACAGTTGTTTTCCATTCATCAATGAATTCAGAAGGATATTTTGAGCAGGGAAAGTGTACTCGCGCAGAAAAGAAGTGCATAATGCCGGATTAGCATTTTTTACAGGCCAAACACGGTGGCAGCCGTTTTTAAAAATGTTCGTGAATCTGAAATCACTGCTTTGCCGGAAATCAAAACAAACGAAAAGAACTCTTGCCTTATACGAGACAAAAAAATGACCAAAATAAGTAAATTTATATCTCCCGCAGTTCAGGGCTTTTTTATTCAGACATCAAAATCACTTATTTCCCACCCAAGAGACTCTTTTATTATAATATAAGCCATTTCCGGGGGGATTACGCCCTGCTCTGTTATTATCAGGTCGATGTAATCTGCAGGGGTCACATCGAATGCAGGATTTCTTACGGTAACGTTTGGGAGGGTCAAAGAGACAGACTTATCAAGGACTTCCGAGGAATCCCTCTCCTCTATTCTTATAAGTTCACCCGTTATCGTCCTGGGAGCAAATTTGTAGGTCTCGGCTGCAACTATAAAAGGCGTCCTTGCCTCGTGAGCTGCAAGGGCTATCTGCGAAGTGCCTATTTTGTTTACCACAGCGCCGTTTGCGGTAACGGCATCAGAACCGACAATTACAAGAGTCACCTGCTTCATAAAAAAACGGGCCGCAGAATCGACGATGAAATTTGTCTTTACACCGGCATCAGACAACGCCTTTATCGTTAAAAGTCCCTGTTTTCTGGGGCGGACTTCGGTTGCAAAGACCTCAAAATCCTTACCCTGCCTGTGAGCTTCAATGATGCACGCAATTGCGGCCTGCGAGTTGCAGTGGGTTAAAATAACGTCCCCGTCCCTTATATGCCTTGCACCGATCTCTGCAATACGCCTGACAGCGGCATTAGAACTCTCAACGAAATCGTAGGCACTTTTTCTGACAGAGTTTAATGCCTCTTCATAGCTCTCTGCACTTCTCACTCCTTTCATAACGATATTAACAGCGTTTGGAAGTGAAACTGCCGTAGGCCTTGTCTGCAGAAGAATGTCCGCCGCAGATTCCATTTCCTTTTGAAATGTCTTCAGATCACTGGTTTTCAGGCTTTCCGAGTATTCCTTCAGAGCAGTCGCACACGTCCGTGCAATTCTTCCTGCGCCTCTTATTTCCATGTTTTTTATTTTCCGGGCGGTATCGGCAAGTGACATAGATTTCCGGTTAAAGATAATGACAGTATACTTATAAAAAAACAACTTATCACGGTTGAAAGCCAATAACCGGATTTTTGTTATCACGGGCGTTGTACTATCTTTCGGGTGCCATTATTCCAACACAGGACTTCATCCTGAAAAAAGAAATATATTAGTTAAATGAAATAATTGACTATGCTGGGAGAACAGACAAACCCATGAAAAAAATACTCCTGATAGATGACGACTACAGCATATTATCATTATATTCAAAATTTACTGAAATAACAGGGCATATACCAGTAACTGCAACTGATCTGAGTGAGTGCATGGACGTACTGGAAAGAAATACGCCTGATTTGATTCTGCTGGACATTCTTATGCAGCCTGAAGACGGATGGGAAATTCTTGGTAACATCAGGAAGAAGAATTTTTCAAAAGATTTACCTGTGATAATTCTTACTGCAAAGACACCTCTTCAGTCTGAGGTCCAAAGATACGGCGCAATGATAGACGGTTACCTGATGAAGCCTGTAACTCACAGAGTCTTCAGGCAAAAAATAGACAGGTTCTTTGATTCTGCACATAAAATACGGGCATTTTCAGAAGTACTCGATAAAAAAGATGTCAGCAAATGTATAATCAATGAGTACAGGTCAGTCTGCCGCCAGTACCGGTTTTTATGTGACATAATTGAGATCTACGAAAGAGAAAACCTATCACTTGAAATTACGACATTTGATAAAAGAAATATATGCAACAATAACCCTGAAGACTCAAAGGAAATAGGAAATATAAAAGCGAGCATACTTAAATCCAGACTCCGCATAAAAGAGATAGAATGCCTTGCATAAATAAGTCAGAGAAACCTGCTGCCTGCAACAAAATTTAGAGTAAATAAAATCATATTTTTAGGGAAAAATTTTTTTCACATTTTTAAAAATTTGCATTATAATATAATTGAGTGATAATGCAGAATTATATGTACTAGAATAGCATAAGGTATAGATAACAGCCTAGTCTGTTGGAAAATAAAAAAATGAGTGAAAGAAATTTTGGAGGCCAGCACAGAAACTCCGGCCCCCGCGAACCAAGAGAAATGTATAAAGCAGTCTGCTCAGATTGCGGAAAAGAGTGCGAAGTTCCATTTAAGCCTACAGAAGGAAGACCAGTATACTGCAGGGACTGCCTGCCAAAATACAGGAAACCTAGGTATTAAATAAATTAATTCTTTTTTTATCCGGTACAGGGTTTTATATCTATTTTACCTGAAAACTAAAAAAAGCTTCAGGATTAAACCGATTTGTGCAACGGCAGAATAATCGCCGGACAGATTTATTATACAGAAAGTGCAATCCATCTTTATTTAAGAAAGATTATGGACTTTTCAGTTTTTTCAGCACAAAGGCGGAGGAAATTTCTTTCAGCGGCAGTTTTGACAGCCTTATTAATTCTTCTCTCCGCATTATCCTCAGGATGCACCGGTACGAAAAGCCAGGACTATATGCCGCAAAATTTAAGCGAAAACAAAATATTACGGGAAATTGATGAAAACGCTTCTTCTGCTATAAATCAGACTGAAAATACCAACAGCCCGGATAAGACGGAGTCACAGAACGAAACGCAGAGTTTTGAGGAAAACGGATATAATTCACTGTACCCGCAGTTGATTGCAGACAAAACAAAGGAAGATGAATACGAAAAAAGGACTTTTACGACAAAATTTCAAAAATCAGAGTATGATGTGACATTTGACGTAAACATGTCAGTTTTAAACGGGGCGGCAAACGCCAACAAAAGCCTTGCCTTCCATATTGCACGCGAGCCGGAAGAAGTTCAGGTCAGTTACTACAAATCATTCTTTGAAGGTCCCGAAAACGACATTTTCCTGAATGAAACCCTGAAAAAACTGAGACATATCAAAATTGCAAACAGTTTCAGCGATGAGGAATACCTTGAATACCTTATTGCATTCGTCCAGCAGATACCGTATGACAATTATGCACAGGGGACACGCTTTCCCGTAGAAGTGATTTACGACAAAACCGGTGACTGCGACGAAAAAAGCATGCTTTTAATAGGTCTTCTTGAAAAAAGCGGTTATGATGTGGCACTGATTCTGTTTCCAAAACAGGGGCATGCAGTTGCCGGAATAAGAATAATTCCCGGCGGCGATACCAATTTCAGGATGTACAGGTCTGATGACGGCAGAAAATACCTCTTTATAGAGGCTACCTCCCCAAGCTATATCGGACTTTATCCTGATGAATACGAAGATGCAAATGCAGTCGTAATACCCATCGGAGAAAACGGAAGAAGTTATAACAACTACAATTACGTTGCATATATCGTTGGCAACAAAAAGAAAATTGAAAACAGAATTTTGTATTTTGAGAAAAGACTCAATGAAATCTACGATGAGGCAGTAACACTTGAAGAAAAACTGAACAACCCTCAAAAGTACTATAATACCCAGGAGGAGTACGATTCAGACTACCTGAAATATTCAGGTCTTGCCAATGAATTCAGGGAAATTCATGAGTATTACCTGAAAAACATTGAAGTTTATGAGTATATTGTAAATTACCCTTATGATGTCGAAGGGGTCAGAAGAACGATATACAACAGCAAAGTGAACGATATAGAATATTAGCCCTTATTTTTCACCATGAATAAATAAGAAAAAAATGAAACCCAATATTTTGGTCTCTAAAAAAATAGTCTATTTTTATTTCTTCCTCAAAAAAATCAGGCGGTTAAATCCCACCACATCGCAACAACGTTCTGCTTCTCCGTAAAAAGCCCGTCCTCTGCATGCGGAAAGACCAGTTTTTTTATCTCTTCAAAGACATCATTGTCGACCTCTCTGAACCTGCCGATAAAGGATGCAATAGACCTTGCTTTTTCCTGCGCGGTCATGGTGCTTGTATACGAAAAATGGCTTACATTAAGAAGCCTTCCCCACTGGCGGAGAATGACGTAAGCAAAATAATCTCCGTCAGGCTCAAACTCGCCGCCGTATTTTTGGCCGGTAATCTTTTCAAAAACGTCCTTTACCAGCTGTCCGCGTCCTGCAGGCTGGACAATTGCACAGTACTTCTTTGAAGCATTCTCCATTTTAATAAGATGCTCCTCCAAATCCGGAATCATCCAGAGAAAATGTGAACAGAAAACAAGAGAATACTTGTCCTTTAACTTTTCATCGTCTGTTCTGAGCCAGTTGGTATTTATAATATCAACGTTTCTGCACCCGTTGTCGCTGAGGTTTTTTTCAAGGTGGGATATGTTTCTTGCAGAAAGATCAATACATGTAATCTTTTTGGTCATTTTGCTGAGAGGGACGGTCACAGTCCCGGGGCCTGGCCCTATCTCCAAAACCTCATCAGATGAATCTATAAATTCCGAGAATATTCCGGCGGTTTTTCTACCATATTCATATTCACCCTGTGACACCCTTTTTGAAAAATCAGACGCAGCCTTATCCTTTATCTGCGGGTCAAACGAGAGTTTCGGGCCTTTGAACCTCTCGTGCAGTATCGACTGTCTTGCATCCTTCCAGTTTATTGTATATTTCAGCTCTCTTTTTTGGGTATTCATAAAAAGTTTTTTCAGTTTTATATTATAAATCACATTTGATTAAGCATTTGAAAAAATCAACAAAAATTACTGCAAAAAAGATTCATTGAATTTTTACCGCAGTTGATATTCATACAGGATAAAAAACAGAAGTTATTATTTGAAATAATTATTCAGGAGTCCTGCGCCAGTAGCCTGACGGAATTTTATCTATGAGCATTCCTTCCACAAAAACGGGCATAAGCTGCCTTGCCTGCTCTATAGCCTTTTCAAGCCGCCATTTTCTGTCGGCGTATATTGTGTATATGGGTTCCCCCTTCTCTACCTTCTGGCCTCTCTTCCTGTGCATGTAAATGCCCGCACCCTTGTCATGCGGTGCACCGGCAATTCTTGCAATCGAAATAAGGGCTTTGTTTTTCATTTCGACAACATAACCGCTCTCGGGAGCGTTGACCTCAAAGGAAAATTCCCCGGGATTAAAGTCATTTGACGTGACATCCGGGTTTCCGCCCTGGACGGCTATAATCTCCTTCATCTTCGAAAGCGCCTTTCCGCTCTTCAGAATTTCCTCTGCAAGCTCAAAACCCATTCCCGCCGGAGTTTTCCCAGCCATTTCAAAGGCCATGCCTGCAATTGTAAGGCTTTTCTGTATAAGAGAACCAGGCTCATCCGACCCTTCAAGGACCGACAACGCTTCTCTGACCTCCAGGTTTACGCCTATGCAGTGCCCGACGGGGGCTTCCCCATATGTAAGTGCACATTCAACACGTATCCCGAACCTTTCTCCAAGCTCTATGAACTCCCGGGCAAGTTTTCTGCCTTCGTCAGCGGTCCTGACCTTGGCCTCACTTCCTACAGGAATATCGATTACGACAAGGTCAGCTCCGGCGGCAATTTTTTTTGCCATAACACTTGCAAGCATCTGCCCGCGTGCGTCTATTTTAAGTGGATATTCATAAATTATTATCCTGTCGTCAGCAGGAGCGATATTCGTCGCCCCTCCCCAGACAATCGCTCCGCCTGTTTTTTCGGTCATGACCTGAAGCTCCTGCGCTGAAAACTCCACGGGTGCCAGTGCCTCCATGAGGTCTGCCGTCCCGCCGGCGCCGGTAATGGCCCTTGAACTCGTTTTAGGTATTTTGAGGCCGGATGCTGCGATTACAGGAACAACGAGAAGGGAAATTTTATTTCCGGGAACGCCGCCTATCGAGTGCTTGTCGACAATAGGATGTGACGAAAACGAGAGTTTTTCACCCGTTGTGACCATAGAACGCGTCAGAAACTCAACTTCGTCCATATCAAGCCCGTTTATATATGAGCCCGTAATAAACGCACTGGTCTCACCGGGAGACAAAACATCTTCTACAATATCGGTCACAATAACGTTCATCTCGTCGTAATTCAGTTTTTCCCCGTCCATCTTCTTTTTTATGAAGTCTATAGACACAGGCCGGTCTGCGGACCTCACCTCAAATTCATCGCCGTCGGATGCATTCAGCCTCTTATTGGTCTTGAGGTATATCCCGAAATTTCCTTCAGGAAATATTGTCTTTGTTGTAACAACGAAGGCCTGAACAAACGTCCCCGTACCCTCTCTTATAATCTGGACGCGGTCTCCGTCAAGGACTCCTATTTTCCTGGCATCCCCTTCGTTTAAGACAACACCCTTGTAATCAATATCAAGAAGTTTCGCGGTAAGTTTAACCATATAAATGCAACTCTCTAATAATCCTTGAAGACTGATTGGCACCGGACAGGTAAATTCTTTATGGACGGGGAATTGCCAAAAAATATGCAAATCCGGCACCAGAAACGTGGTTTCAGTGATACTTCTCATAAACGCCGGGACATGTCTTTTCGGGACCCGGGACATAAAAAAGGATACGAACAAAGACATCATAAACAGGCGGTTTTACCTACTGCTTCATAACTGATGGAATCATATGTATAGTAGGAGACCTGAAAAATGGAAACCAGTAAACTGTATGTCGGAAACCTGACATACTCCGTGGATGATAAACAGCTGGAAGAACTGTTTTCTCAATATGGTGATGTTAAAAGCGTCAAAATTATTGAACGTAAAGGATTTGGATTCGTCGAAATGGGCACTGCCGAAGAAGCCGAAAAGGCAAAAGAGGCACTCAACGAGACTGAATTTGAAGGCCGCAGACTGAGAATAGACGAGGCAAGACCGCCGCGTCCCAGAAGAGAATTCAACAGCAGATACTAAAAGTATCTGCCTGATATTCTTTTTAACAATCTGAAAAGAAAAGCTGTATTTTAACAGCAGTATTTTCAGTTTTGCAAATGCATCTATTTTTGATTGATTTATTATTCTGACTTTTTAATTTGAGCTTATGTTCTGCCCTGCAAGATATCCAGTTGAAAACGCAGCCTGAAGGTTGTAACCTCCGGTGTCACCGTCGATATCAAGAACTTCTCCTGTAAAATATAAATTTCTGCAGATTCTGGATTCCATTGTCTTCGGATTAACCTCTTTCAAGTCAACACCGCCTTTTGTGACCATACCCTCATTCAGACCTCCGATTGAATCGATTACAAAAGGATGGTCACAGATTCCCTCAGATATATCATTTCTTTTGCTTTTTGAAAGATGCGCACATTTTTGATCATGCTTTATTTCAAGAAGATCCAGTATCCTTCTCGCAAACCTTTCATAAAGGCCGTACCCTGTTATTACCGACTTTACGGATTTTGTCCCGTTTAAAGATATCTTTTCCGTAAAATCCTTTAAAAAATCCTCTTTTCTAATTTTCCCGATAAAAGAAATTTTTATGGTGTCACCTGGTTCTGCATATCTTGAGATGTGAAGAATTCCGGGACCGGAAAGACCCCTGTGAGTAAAGAGAATGTCACCAAAAAGCTCTTTTTCCTTTTTATTGCGGCGGTATAAAGAGATGCCTGCATTTTTAAAAGAGATTCCGCTTAAACATGCGAAGTGATTGTCGCGGACATATACAGGACACAGGGCAGGAGATGCTTTTTTCACAGTATGACCAAAATGTTCCGCAATTTTATAGCCGTCTCCTGTAGAGCCGGTTTTAGGGTATGTAATCCCTCCTGTTGCAATAACAAGACTTCTGCATGAATATCTTTTGGCCAGAGTTTCTACAAGAAATGAACTATCTTCAAAACAAGCTTTGGTCAGCGTTTCTCCGCATTTTATAATGACATTTTTTGCAGAGCACTCATCAAGCAGAACTTCAAGGACGTCAGAAGACTTTTTTGAGACAGGAAAAACTTTGTTTTGTTTTTCAACAACCGTTTCGAGGCCGCGTTCGTTAAAAAAATTTACAAGATCGTCATTTGTGAAATTGAAAAGAGAAGGCTTCAGGAAATTTCCTTTCTCTTTGTCCCCGTATTTGATGAAAAAATTTTTAATATCTCCGCTCTGCGTGATATTGCACTGCGAAAGACCGGATATCAGCAGTTTTTTGCCGCAGATCTCATTTTTTTCAATGACTAAAACCCTGTTTTTTCCTTCTGAGGCACTGACGGCACAAAACAGACCTGACGGTCCGCCTCCGGCTATTATAACGTCGTAATATTCTGTTGATTTATTCAGGACAGCACAACCTTTTGTTATCATTATTGAATGAACATTATAAAATATGATGCAGTGTTTACATGGAAGTCCTGACGCCGGGATAACTATATATTCAAACCTATGTCAACTATGAGAAACATGGGGAAACAAAACCTCAAAATAGGACTTATACAGACTGAAGTTTCAGATAATACGGACTGCAATATCAAAAAAACACTCCTGCTTGCAGAAGAGGCACTCAAGAAAGGTGCAAAAATAATCTGCCTCCAGGAGCTTTTTTCAACGCCTTATTTCCCGCAGTATGAAAATAATGATGCCGAAAAATACGCCGAGAGTATCCCCGGAAAAGCGACGAATGTATTTTCAGAGCTTGCAAAAAAGTATCACGCCGTTATTGTGTTAACTGTATACGAAAAAGCAGATGATAACAGGCATTACAACTCGGCAATAGTAATAAACTCCGACGGGACACTGATGCCTGCATACCACAAAGTTCACATCCCCTATGATCCCCTATTCTACGAAAAGGACTACTTTTATCCGGGAGACTCATATCAGGTCTACGATACGATATACGGAAAAATAGGTGTCTTAATCTGCTACGACCAGTGGTTCCCGGAAGCTGCAAGAAATCTTGCACTAAACGGCGCTGAAATTATTTTTTACCCTACCGCAATCGGCTACATCTCAGGTCTGAAAGACACTGCCGAAGGCGACTGGAAGAACGCATGGATGACAGTCCAGAGAGGTCATGCCATATCAAACAGTGTTTACGTCGCCGCCGTAAACAGGACAGGCAGGGAAGGAGAGCTTGAGTTCTGGGGAAATTCATTCTTATGTGACCCTTTCGGAAACATTACGGCAGAAGCGGGTGATAAAGATGAAATCGTCCTTGCAGACATCGATTTCTCCCTGAACAGGGATATAAGGGAGGGATGGGGATTTCTGAAAAACAGGAGACCTGAAACATATGATACCCTGACAAAACCGGTAGAAGGACGTTTTTTAAGCGAAGGTTATACCTGCAACCCGAAAAAGCGTCAGGACACTCCTAAAAAACTAGGGTACCGCATGCCTGCCGAATGGGAGAGGCACGATGCGGTCTGGCTGTGCTGGCCGTATGATATCGAGACATTTTTTGACATTGAATCGGTTGAAAAAACATATACCGCAGTTGTATCCTGGATATCCTCCGGTGAAATGGTAAATCTCCTTGTCAAAGATGAAAACATGCGTGATAAAGTCAGGAAGATTCTTTTTGATGCAGGATGCCCTCCCGGAAAAATAAATTTTTTCGTACAGGAATACGCAGACGTGTGGATACGCGATTACGGGCCGGTTTTTGTCGTAAACAGGGATAAAAAAAGCATCGCAGCAGTTGACTGGGTATTCAATGCATGGGGCGGCAAGTATGAAGACCTGAAATCAGACAATGTTATCCCGTCGGCTTTATCAAAAATCCTTCAATTAAACCTGTTTCATCCCGGAATCATACTTGAGGGCGGGTCAATCGACGTAAACGGGAAAGGCTCACTTCTCACGACACGACAGTGCCTTCTGAACAAAAACAGAAACCCGCACCTGAAAAAGGAGGAAATCGAAGAATATCTTGACGAATACCTGGGTGCGGAAAACGTAATCTGGCTTGAACAGGGAATAACAGGCGATGACACGGACGGACACATTGATGATGTCGCAAGGTTTGTAAACCAGAATACTATCATATGTGCAGTTGAGGAAAACCCGGATGATGAAAACTACGAAATACTCAGGAAGAATTTTGAGATTCTTAAAAACTCAAAGGACGAATCAGGCAGTCCCCTGAATGTGATTAAAGTCCCCATGCCCGGAAGAGTCGACAGCAAAATAGCGCTACCTGCAAGCTACACGAATTTTTACATAGGAAACGGAATTGTAATCGTTCCGGTATTCAAAACGAAAAACGATTCAAAGGCTCTGGAAATAATCAGAAATGCATTCCCCGACAGAAAAGTTGTCGGAATAGACTGCCGCATGATGGTCTACGGACTTGGGACAATTCACTGCGTAAGCCAGCAGCAGCCTTCGGTATAAAATTTCTGCTTAAAATAATTACATTTTTCCCTGAGAGAAACCCCGACAGAATACATCAAATGTACCTGATGACTTGGAAAAGAGTTCAGGACTTAATCCCGTAGAAAAATAAAAACGGGGCACAATTTTTTCAATCTCAGTTTTAAGGTCTCACAACAGTTACTTTGACCGATTACAATATCTGCAATGACTGCTGATTAGTGTACCTGTAAACCGGTTGTCCGGTTTACAATGGAGATTATTATCTTGATTTCGATCAGGTACTACAGAATCTATGATATCGGAAATGAGATCGATCTCGATCTGCTTGAAAAAGACCTTACGCAGACTTTCCCTACAGCAAGGACAAGTTTTCTGCGCGTTAAGCCAAAGTCAATAATTCTTGAAAACAAACCTGTTTTACTGAAATCAGAACCAGTAAAAATTGAGAAAGAAGGAACAACTTTAGAATTCAGCGTTCTGGCGAAGATATACGATATAGGTGCAATAAGCATATGCTTCGTGTATGAAAATCCCGACGGTACTTACCCTGAAATGGAGAAGACCGCCCGCTTCATCACATCAAACGATCTGATAGGGAACTTGTTCACAGATTACCTTAAAAGCATGATGGAAAAGCTGAAGTTTTCCATAAAAAATTTCAGTTACGACCCGGAATTTTTTGAAGACTACACCATATACCTGTCTGACACGACAAAGCTTGAAGGGGACCCCGCATCTCTTCTACTGGGAGAAGACGCCGATTTTTCATCGCAGATGCACGATGAAGTGATGAAAAACACACAGAGCTACACAAAAGATGATATTGCAGTATTGTCATGGGACTCAGCCATTTTGTGCGGACAGGATACGCAGCTGTCGCTTGACCTCATTGACCTGATAGAATTTGCAAATGTACAGGTCCTTGAACTCCGGTATTACGACAGGGAACTCACCCGCCAGATGTCAAGGATGTACGACGACATCGAGCATGCAGACCGGATGCCGAGCTTTCTCAGGATGAGGCAGTATCACTCAATCATGAACCAGCTGATGAAAAGCAGCGCCGAAATATCGGAAGTGACTGAAAAAGTGCATAACCTTATAAAAATCACCGAAGACGTCTACTACGCACGTATTTATGAGTCAGCACTTAAGGTTATGAGGAGCGGGCAGTGGACAGGAAGCGTGGAGAAAAAAATAGAGACCATCCAGGACAGCTACTCAATGCTTTCTGATGAAGTCAGAATCCAGCATTCAAACTTCCTTGAATGGATTGTCATAATTCTTATAGCAATAGAGGTTGCCATCATCGGAATACAGGAAATTATGATGCTGTAAAAATCCGAAAAATACATCTTTTAATCCTTTTTTTGACCATATAAATTTTTTAAAGGTATTCTTACCCGAAAAAAATTCTGGTAAAATATTCTGTGTTTCATCACAGTTTTTCTTTATGGATTGGCGACGTCAAGGGCTTCCGACTCTTTCCGCATTTTTTTGAATATCGGCATAAACCGGGGTAAGACCAGCAATAAACCGAATTTTTACAGACAATACACTCTTATGAAAGTCAAAAAATTCCAAAAAAACGAGCGGGCCCAAGGGGATTTGAACCCCCGACCACCTGGTTAAAAGCCAAGCGCTCTGCCTGACTGAGCTATAGGCCCATTTCAGATATTCACAAAACCGCTGTAAACCAAAAACCAACCTGAATTATAAACTTTTTTTTGATTTAGGGCGGATATTGCAGATTAATATTATTTTTTAAAATAATTAAACCTATCTAAACGATCTGAATTTGAAAATCCATTATATACCGGAATATACCCCCGTAATATAAAAGCAGTCTATCAGTTCTGCAAAACTAAAAAAAAGGCAACAACCCGAAATCATATTTCAGCATAATACCTGAAGCATTTTACAGTTTTAAGGAAACAGCCGCTAAAAATTTTTTTCCATGAAGCAAGGACCAATAATATAAAATTCTATATCCTGCGCAAAATATGAAATACGTTGTCATATTTTAGTAGATTGTAAATAATTTTTCAAATCCGGTTCAAATTTGGGGGATTTATTTTATTTTATATTTGCATAGATATCAGGATTTAAGTACATTTAAATGAAATGCCTTGTCTGGACACTTATTTGTCAACCGTTTTTAAGGAGTAACTCTAATGACAACAACCGAAATTGAAAACGTACTGACGGAATTCATTGGCGGAAACAATGAAATCCTGATTGATACAAAATTAATGGACGAAAGATATCAGAAAATCGGAGAACTGATAAATCAAATATTAAAGGCAAAGAAAGAAACTGATGAAAATGCCAAACTATTTTATCATTCCCTGTGCAAAAATCCGATTCCAATAGTCGTCCTGGAACCTGATTATACAATATCTGATACAGACGACTACTTCATCAATATTTCCGGTAATTCAAAAGAAAGACTTTGCTCAATGAACCTGAACAGTTTCATCTCAGAATTTGATCTGAAAAAAATACGCGGAGAAGGTGTCGAAGAAGCATTCAGAAAACTTGAAACGGTATCCGGGGTATACCAGATGAACCTTAAAGGGGAAAGAAAAATTTTTCAGGTCGCATTCAACCCTCTTTTCGATGAAAATAATGAATTTCTCCACTTCGTCATCTCATTTTCTGACATAACAGAGGTCGAGGACACCAAATCATGGTACCAGTCAATACTTGATGCAATTCCCTTCCCCATCTCGGTAACCGATATGAAGATGAGATGGACATACATCAACCCGGCCGCAGAAAAAATGATTAAAACCGGCATAAATGAAGCGATTGGAAATACATGCAACAGATGGAACAACAACATCTGCAACACCGCAGACTGTGTAATAGAACGCCTTAGAAGAGGAGAAAAAACAACATACTTCGAGCAGAACGGGAAAAATCTGATGGCAGGGGCCGCATGGGTAAAGGATGCCTTTGGAAACAAAACTGGTCATGTGGAAGTCATTCAGGACATAACTAAGTCTGTAAGAATCGGAGACTACCTGAAGGATGAAGTCCGGAAAGTTGCAGGAGACCTGCAGTGCATTGCAGATGGAAGAAACGACGAAGTCAGCCTTCAGGTAAGTGAGGCCGACGAATACACCGAAGAAGTCAGGGAACTCTTTTTTGGTGTGGCAGAATCTCTAAAAACCGTTAACAATACCCTGGACATGCTTATGAAAGACATAAACAGACTTGTCAGGGCCGGAGAGGAAGGAGAACTTGATTTCAGAGCTGACACCGAATCTTACAAAGGTGCATACAAAAAGATTATTCAGAGCATAAACCATGTTTATGACAGTTTGTCTATCCCAATAAACGCAACAACAGATGTCTGCAACAGTTATTCAAATGCCGACTTTACTGCAAGATTTGATGACAGCCTGGATGTGAAAGGTGATTTCCAAAAGCTGAAAGAATCGGTCAACAATATCGGTATTTCAGTTTCAGTAATGCTTTCACAGACAGGAAAGATGACGGACAAGGTATCTTCAAGCTCCAATGATGTGAACAAAGGAACAAATGACGTCGCAAAAGCCGCGGAAGGCGTTGCAAATGCAAGTCAGAAGACAGCCGATCTCACAAGAGACCTGTTGAAAGACATTGAAGAGGTGAACCGTCAGATATCTGATCTTTCGGCATCAAACGAAGAGATAGCAGGAACTTCACAGGAAGTTTTCAATTCCTCAAACCATGTCCTTGAAATTGGGAAGGAGGCACAAAACCTTGGAGAAGAAGCAAACGAAAGGATGAAGAACGTGGAAAAAATAGCGAACGCAAGTGTAAATGAAATCCACGACCTTTCGGAAAAGGTAAAAGACATCGAAAAGGTTGTAAAACTTATAAACGATATTACCGGTCAGATTAATCTTCTCGCACTTAATGCAGCAATTGAAGCTGCACGTGCAGGTGAGCACGGGAGAGGATTTGCAGTCGTTGCAGGTGAAGTCAAAAACCTTGCAGCAGAGGCCAGAGAAGCGACAAATTCCATTGAAAGCGTTGTTTCCACAATCCAGACCGGAAGCGAAAACACTGCAAAAGCAATAACCGAGGCTAATGACGAAATTAAGGTAGGTGTTGAAAGCGTTACAAAAACCATTGAGTCCCTGAACGCAATAATTAAAAACACAGGTCAGGTTTCAAATGACATCGGTGAAATTACAAAGGCAATCGAAGACCAGGCCAACATCTCAAACAATGTCGTAAGAGCAATGGAATCAGGTACACAGCAGACCAAGAACGTCCAGAAAGAGACAGAAGAGCTTGCAGCACTTGCAGAAGAGGCAAGTGCATCAATAGAAGAAATCGGAAGTGCAATGCACGAGGTGAATTCGTACATAAAAGAACTGAAAGATGAGAACTCAAAATTCAGATTTCAATAAAATATCTGCCCTGCGGGTTATCCAAAAATATGATAAACCATAATACTAAAAACAACTTTTTCACTGTCTTTTGGCAGATTATCTGAACAGGTAACCAACTGCGGGCTTAAGAAACACGAAGGACAGTCCCTTTTTATGCTGCGCGCGCGGGAAGGATTTTTATCAGTATCTTGATTTTTTGGAAATAATCTTTAAAAAAACGGGTAAACAGAATAGATCACTCTAAATATATATTATTTTAGTTATGAAAATCATAAATATCACCTTGTTGAAAATCCCATTTTGTATATATTGTATTACGATACGGATATACATATTTGTTTAACAGGTGTGATTGCTATATGAGATTAACAGACTTCAAAAACACAATCTCAGAACTTTTCAGCGGAAAAAAAAGTTCCCATGAAAGTACTGAAAAAAATGAAAATGAATACTTAAAGCCCAAAAAATTTGTAAACAGGCTTATTGAAGCAGATGCAAGAGGTGAACTACTACAAAAAACTGTTTATGCATCAGCTAATTCTTCATATGACAAATCCGAAGGCCTTTTTTTCACTTTCCTGACATTTAGCGGGATTCACGCAACAAAGACCCTGAAAATATGGTATGACAGAGTCATTGACGCAATAACTTATCTGGTTCATGCAATAGACCCGGATATGAACACAATATGCCTGAGAAAGGCATTTAAACAGACAATAATCGCGGAATGTTCAGCATTTGTGGATTTGGGACAGAGTAAACCATTTCCGGGACAGACCAAAAACATGAACAACTAAAAGAAGGTGTACACGATATGTTACCTGAAAATATTGAAAACAGCCTGAAAAATTTTCTGGACGGAAACACAAATTCAATGATTGACCTGAACAACATCGACAAAGAGTACTATGAAACAGGGTCTCTCCTAAACCGGATTATGGCTCAAAAAAAAGAGTCAGACACAAAAGCTTCATACTACAATGATGCGATTAACTATGCTCCGGTTCCTATAGCCGTTCTGAATTCTGATCTAAAATTTACGGCAATTAACGAAGATTTCATAAGTCTAACAGGGTACAAAAGAGAAAAACTTCTTTCAATGACCCTCGACGATTTTCACTTTGAGTTCAGACTTGAGAAAACAGAAGGAGAGACTGCAAAAGAGGCCATAAAATTCAGAAAAAGGGCAGAATGCAGGTATATTATGAATTCCGGGGGTACAGAAAGGATAATCTCCGCATCCTCTGTTCCAGCATTCAACAAAAACAATGAATTAACCGGAGTTTATATCTCCCTGAAAGACGTCACCCGGATAGAGGAACAGAAAGCATTTTACGAATCAGTACTCTCTGCTATTCCTTTCCCGATATCAGTCACGGATTTGGACATGAAATGGACGTATATAAATCCGGCAACTGCAAAAATGGCAAATATTGATATTAAAGAGGCAATAGGCCTTCCGTGCAGCAGGTGGAATACAAAAATTTGCAACAACGGCAAATGCGCCATAGAACGTCTTAAAAAAGGCGAAAAAACAACTTACTTTGACCAGAACAACAGCCACTACCTTGCAAATATGGAGTGGATAAGAGACGCAGAGGGAAAAAATACCGGACATGTTGAAGTAGTTCTGGATATTACGGAATCTGTCAGTATTGAAGAGTACCTTAAAAAAGAGGTAAAGAAAGTAGCTGATGACCTGAAATGCATAGCTGAAGGCAGACTACAGGATATAAACTTTGAAGTCGGAGAAGCGGACCAGTACACAGAAGATATAAGAAAACAGTTTCTGGGTGTCACAGGGTCTGTAAAATCCGTATATTCTACACTGGACAGACTTGTCAGTGATATCAACAGTTTCATTAATGCCGGCAAAGACGGAAACCTTGACTTTAAAGCTGACGGCAGCCTGTACAAAGGGTCTTATATTGATATAATAGAAGGAATCAACGCACTTATGCATACGTTTTCAGAGCCCGTATACGCTGTAATGAATGTATGCAGGAGATATGCCGACGCCGATTTTAAGGCACGTTTTGATGAAAACATCAACGTTAAAGGGAGTTTTCTTGAACTCAAAAACGCTGTTGACAATATAGGGGTTTCCGTCTCAGAAATGCTTTCACAGACCAGCAACATGATAGAAATGGTCTCCTTGAGCTCAAACGACGTAAACAAAGGAACCAGTGATGTCGCAAAGGTTGCCGAAGGCGTTGCAAATGCAAGCCAGAAGACCGCCGATCTTACAAAAGACCTCCTTGAGGACATTGAAGAGGTAAACCGCCAGATAGCTGATCTTTCGGCATCAAACGAAGAGATAGCAGGAACATCACAGGAGGTATACAATGCTACAAATCACGTTGTCGAGATTGGAAAGGAGGCACAGGGACTGGGCAACGATGCCAACACCAAAATGATAAATGTAGAAAATATAGCCAAGGCAAGCGTTGAGGAAATACAGAATCTTACAGAAAGCATAAAGGAAGTAGGTAAGGTTGTAAAACTTATAAACGATATTACAGGCCAGATTAATCTTCTCGCCCTCAATGCCGCAATTGAAGCGGCTCGTGCAGGGGAACACGGGAGAGGATTTGCAGTCGTTGCAGGGGAGGTCAAAAATCTGGCAGGTGAAGCCAGAGATGCAACAAACTCCATAGAAACTGTCGTTTCAAAGGTCCAGTCAGGAAGTGAAAAGACCGCACAGTCTATAACAACAGCCAATGCTGAAATAATGGAGGGTGTTGAAAGCGTCACAAAAACCATTGAAGCCCTTAACACAATCATCAAAAACGCCGGGCAGGTCTCAAACGATGTTGGTGAGATTACAAAAGCGATTGGTGACCAGGCCAATATATCAAACAACATTGTAAAATCTATGGAGGCAGGAACGGAGCAGACCAAAAACGTCCAGAAAGAGACAGAAGAGCTTGCAGAACTTGCAGAAGAAGCCAGTGCGTCCATTGAAGAGATTGGAAGCGCTATGCACGAGGTGAATTCATTCGTGAAAGAGCTGGGGGAGACAAATTCACGGTTCAAATACTAAGGAAGGAAAACCATGGCTTCATTTGACAACGTTGTTGTAGTGCAGTTTGAAATATCAGGCGTCCAGTATGCACTGGATATCCAGGTTGCACGTGAAATTGTAGAGATGATTCCTATAACCCCTGTCCCTCTGGCACCAAAGCATATTGCCGGCATTATAAACCTCAGGGGCGAAATTACAAACATACTTAACCTGAATTACCTGATGGGGCTTCCTGTCCGGACAAACTCAGAGAATAAAAAAATAATAGTTCTTGTCCCTGAGGCTGCAAACGGGTCCAATGTCGGCCTTATCGTCGACGATGTCATGAGTGTCCTACATGTAAATGAAGACGACATAGACGAGATGGAAGAATCTATTTCAAAAGAGGCGTATGTAAAAGGTGTCATTAAATCCGGGAAAGACAGTGCCGGAAACAAAGCACTTATAATCTGGATTGATATAAAGGAGACACTCTCTGACATCCTGAAAGAGACTCATGTAACGTAAAAGGCAAAACGATTTGCGCCTTATAACTAAACCAGAAATAATGAAATACCCATAAATAAATATAATATTTAATAAAAAGTACAATATTTTATTTTGGGGACTTTTCCTGAAACTTTTGATTTGAATATTTTTTTGATTTATGAATGGATTTTCAGCAGAATTCAAACAAGAATTATAACGGGGATTATATTTCCTTATAACAGTGAATATTTAATGAAACAGCCTTTTTAAGATTTTACAGGCAATCTTAAGCCCGGCAGATGAATGCATACTACAACTGTTGGTCCCAGTGCATAAAATGCAGTATGTCCAAGGTATTTCAAAATATTTTTTATTATCATTCTGCGCGCGACACAGATACTTTCCTAAATACGGGTTTTTTGGAAATAACATTCAAAAATAAGATCATATAAAATAGATCGCTATAGTTATATATAACTCACATTATGAAAAAAATATATATAACTATATATGAAATTCCAATTAGTATACTGTATTACGATACTGATATACACAAAAATTAAAAGGATGTGACTGGTTATATGGGAATAACTGAGCTTGAAAATGCAATTTCAGATTATATCAGCGGGAACAAAAATTCCCTTGTAAATATTGAAAGAATAGACGATGAATACTCAAAACTCGGAAAACTTGTAAACAACCTGATTGAAGAAAACCTGAAAACCGGCATATACCGCAGAAACATATTTTCCGTTCCTGCGCCTGTTGCTGTTCTCGGCAAAAACCTGGGAATATCTGACGTCAATGACGACTTTACGAAAATAACCGGATATTCAAAAGAAAAACTTATTTCAATGAACATTCAGGAGTTTTTTTCTCTGACAGAAGCCAAAAAAACAAAGGGCTGTTCATTAAATGAAGCAATAGAAAGCAAAGAGGAAGTTTCAGGAATATATACCCTGAATTTAAAAGGAAATCAAAAAACAATTGAAATTCTGGCAAAACCGTCTTATGACGAGAAAGGAAACCTTTCCGGTGTTTTTGTATCATTAAACGACATAACCCCGGTATACACAGAAACACTCTGGTACAAAAAAATCCTTGATGCAATACCCTACCCGGTTCATGTTACTGACGAAAATATGAAATGGAAATTTATGAACAAGGCGTTTGAGCAGCTTTTAATTGATAACAACACAATTTCATCCAGAGAATCCGCGTATGGAAAACCATGCAGCAATGCAAATGCAGACATCTGCAATACAAACCAGTGCGGAATACACCAGCTGAGAACAACGGGTAAAAACGAAACCTACTTTGAATGGCTGGGAAACGAATGCAAACAGGTAACGTCATCATTGAAGGACGACAACGGAAATATTATCGGATATGTCGAAACAGTCCAGGACATATCAGAATTAGTTAATAAGACTGCATACTACGAATCCATACTTGATGCGGTCCCTTACCCGATTCATGTAACTGACAACAATATGAAATGGACATACATGAACAAGGCATTTGAAAAAATACTTGTAGAAAACCACTCGGTTTCAGACCGAAAATCTGCATACGGGATGGACTGCTGTACAGCAAATGCAAGCATATGCAACACTGACCAGTGCGGAATACACCAGCTGAGAACAACGGGTAAAAACGAAACCTACTTTGAATGGCTGGGAATGGAAGGCAAGCAGGTAACCGCAGCTGTAAAGGACGCAAAAGGAAACGGCATAGGATACGTTGAAACTGTCCAGGACATTACGGATATAATCCGCCCCCAGAAATACCTTGAGGCTGAATTCGACAAAGTGGCAATGGACCTTAAATGCATTGCCGAAGGAAGACCGCAGGACGTAAAGCTTGAGGTAGGGGAAGCAGACGAATATACAAAACATATCAGGGGAAAATTCCTTGAAGTCAACGAATCCGTGGATTCCGTAAACAAATCATTCCTGAGACTTGTGACTGACATAAAATCACTTGTCAGCGCAGGAGAGGCAGGAAATCTGGAATTCAGGGTTGATACTTCAAAATACCAGGGCGCTTACATAGAACTCGTCAGGAGTATGAACGACCTTCTGGAGTCGATTTCGATACCCCTTAAAGAAGGAATGGTTGTCTGCGACAAGTACTCCAATGCGGACTTTTCGGCAAGATTTTCAGACAAAATTAAAGTTGAAGGGGATTTCCATGAATTCAGGACCGCAATAGATAATATTGGGATTTCAGTTGCAGAACTTCTTGAAAAAGGCAACAAAGTCACTGGCATGATTGCCTCCAATTCCAGGGAGATAAACAAGGGAACTGATGACGTCGCAAAAGCTGCGGAGGGAGTTGCAAATACAAGCCAGAAGACTGCAGATCTTACAAAAGACCTCCTTAAGGACATTGAAGAGGTGAACCGCCAGATAGCTGATCTTTCGGCATCCAACGAAGAGATAGCAGGAACTTCACAGGAGGTATACAATGCAACAAACCACGTTGTCGAGATTGGAAAAGAGGCCCAAAGCATGGGCAACGATGCCAACACCAAGATGATGAGCGTCGAGAAGATAGCCAGGGCGAGTGTTAAGGAAATACAGGAGCTTACAGAAAGTATAAAGGAAGTAGGCAAGGTTGTAAAGCTTATAAATGACATTACCGGACAGATTAATCTTCTTGCACTAAATGCAGCAATTGAAGCGGCACGTGCAGGAGAACACGGAAGAGGTTTTGCAGTTGTTGCAGGTGAAGTTAAAAACCTGGCAGGAGAGGCAAGAACCGCAACCGATTCCATAGAAAACGTTGTCTCCAAGGTCCAGTCAGGAAGTGAAAAGACCGCACAGTCAATCACTTCCGCCAATGACGAGATAATGGAAGGTGTGGAGAGTGTTACAAAGGCAATCGAGGCGCTGAATACAATCATCAAAAGTGCAGGACAGGTCTCAAACGATGTCGGTGAGATTACAAAAGCGATTGAAGACCAGGCGAATATCTCAAACAATATTGTAAAGTCCATGGAATCCGGGACACAGCAGACCAAAAATGTCCAGAAAGAAGCAGAAGAACTTGCCGCTCTTGCAGAGGAGGCCAGTGCATCCATAGAGGAGATCGGAAGCGCTATGCATGAGGTGAATTCATTCGTCAGTGAATTAGAAGAAGCCAATTCCAAATTCAAATACTAAGGGAAGGAAAGTCGATGGCTTCATTTGATAACGTTGTTGTAGTGCAGTTTGAAATATCCGGTGTCCAGTATGCACTGGATATCCAGATTGCACGTGAAATCGTTGAGATGATTCCTATAACCCCTGTTCCAATGGCACCAAAACATATTGCCGGCATCATAAACCTCAGGGGTGAAATCACAAACATACTTAACCTGAATTACCTGATGGGGCTGCCTGTTCAGGCAAACTCAGAGAATAAAAAAATAATAGTTCTTGTCCCTGAAGCTGCAAACGGGTCCAATGTCGGTCTTATCGTAGACAATGTTATGAGTGTCCTCCAGATAGCAGAAGACGATATAGACAAGATGGACGAATCGATTTCAAAAGAGGCATACGTAAAGGGGGTTATTAAATCCGGAAAAGATAATGAAGGGAATAAGGCCCTCATTATCTGGATAGACATCCCTAAGATATTATCCGACATATTAAAAGAGACACACGAAGCATGATAAAATAGGGAATAAATTGATAATATATCATTTTATCAGATAAAACATCACAACCCGATTCCAGGAGAAATCAATGGTGATACTTTAATATATTATTGGATTTCCCTAATTTTTTTAAAATGAGTTCTGATCTGTAAAAATTTTCCAATTTTTGCACAGAAAAATATAGCATAAAACAGGATAAAAAACTCTGAAATAAAAAATTCAAAAAATCATTATCTAAAAATTCAAAGGATACTATTTGACAATTTACATAATATTTTAAATGTTTACTTAAAAATTATGAGGGAAATATAATATTAAATTTGTGAAACCAAAATGCACAATAAGCAGTACACCAGAAAACATTTCAAATATTGTATAAGTAACTGCGCGCAAGCCAATGTTTTTTTCAAAAGGAGGTATTTTTAGAAATATTATTCAAAAATAAGATCATAAAAAATAGATCTCTATAGTTTTATAAAATAATAAATATGAAATATTTATATATGGCACAATAAAAAGTCCCATTTTGTATATAGTATTACGATATGGATATACATAAACGTTTAACAGATGTGATTGTTATATGGGACTAACCGAGCTTGAAAATACGATTTCAGATTTCCTCAGCGGAAATAAAAAATCTTTTGTGAATACTGAAAAAACAGAAGAGGAATACCTGCAGCTGGGAAAACTCATAAACAGGTTGATTGAGGCAAACAAAAAAGTAGAATATTGCTGCGGGGCAATGCAATCAGCTCCTGTGCCGGTTGCCGTTTTAGACAAAAATCTGAGAATTCTGGATGCAAACGACTATTTTGTCAAAATAACTGGTTACCCTAAGGAGACTCTTGCATCAATGAGCTTAAAAGAGCTTTATTCTGTTCTTGAGGCAGAAAAAACAGATGGAGAATCCGTAAATGATGCAATCGAAAAGAGACAGAAAGTCTCCGGCAGATACATCATGAATTTCAGAGGTGTGGAAAAGACCATAAAAATATCCGTAAACCCGTCTTATGACGACAACGGAAGCCTGTCTTATATTTCAGTACTATTCCTCGACGTCACCGAAACTGAGGCCCAGAAAGTATGGTACGAGGGAATAATCGATGCAATTCCATTCCCTGTTCATATAATAGACGAGGATATGAAATGGACATATATGAATACTGCCTTCGAAAAGGCACTTATGGCAAATAATGTTATAAAGAGCAGAGAATGGGCACGTGGCCGGCCATGCAGCACTGCAAACTCCAATATCTGCAATACTGAAGAATGTGGCATAAGAAAACTGAAGAAGACCGGAAACAGTGATTTTTGTGAGAGTTATTTCAACGACGGACACGGCCTGGAATACAAAATGGCTACAGCTGTAATCAGGGACAAAAAAGGGAATACGACAGGATACGTTGAAACATGCCAGGACATAACCGATCTCCTGAATAAAACCGCCTTTTACGAATCCATACTTGATGCAGTGCCTTACCCTATTCATGTCACTGACAACAACATGAAATGGACATACATGAACAAGGCATTTGAAAAACTTCTTCTTGAAAGTCACACCGTTTCAAACAGAAAATCCGCATACGGAATGGACTGCTGCAATGCAAATGCAAGCATATGCAATACTGAACAGTGCGGAATACACCAGTTGAGAACATCAGGCAAAAACGAGACTTTCTTTGACTGGATGGGAACAGAATGCAAACAGGTAACCGCAACTGTAAAGGATGCAAAAGGAAACGGCATAGGATACGTCGAAACTGTCCAGGACATTACAGACATTGTCCGCCCCCAGAAATACCTTGAAGCTGAATTTGACAAGGTGGCAACGAATCTCAAATGCATTGCGGAAGGAAGACCCCAGGATTTGAAGATTGAAGTAGGGGAGGCGGACAAGTACACAAAGCACATCAGGAAACAGTTCATTGAAGTCAATGAATCGGTAAGTTCGGTAAATGAAAGTCTGTTAGACCTTGTAAACGATATTCAGTCCCTTGTAAATGCAGGGGAGAAGGGAAACCTTGAATTCAGGGTTGACAGCACAAGATACCAGGGTGCTTATATAGGACTTGTCGAAAGCATGAACAACCTGCTGGAGTCAGTTGCATTACCTCTTAAAGAAGGAATGGAAATATGCGACAAATACTCCAATGCAGACTTTTCAGCAAGATTTTCAGATAATATAAAAGTGGAAGGGGATTTCCATGAATTTAAGACCGCAATCGATAATATCGGAATTTCGGTTGCAGAACTTCTCGCAGAGAGCAGCAAAGTAACGAACATGATTGCCTCCAATTCCGGGGAGATAAACAAAGGAACCGACGATGTTGCAAAGGCGGCCGAGGGCGTTGCAAATACAAGCCAGAAAACAGCCGATCTTACAAAAGACCTTCTTAAAAACATCGAAGAAGTAAACCGCCAGATAGCCGACCTTTCGGCGTCCAACGAAGAAATTGCCGGCACATCGCAGGAGGTCTACAAGGCTACAAACCATGTCGTTGAAATTGGAAAAGAGGCCCAAAGCATGGGCAACGACGCCAGCACCAAGATGAGCGGTGTGGAGAAAATTGCCAAAGAAAGTGTTGAGGAGATAAAAAGTCTTACCGAGCAGATAAAAGAGGTAGGAAAGATAGTCAAACTTATAAACGATATTGCAGGCCAGATTAACCTCCTTGCACTAAATGCAGCAATTGAAGCGGCACGTGCTGGTGAGCACGGAAGAGGATTCGCTGTCGTTGCAGGTGAGGTCAAAAACCTTGCGGCAGAGGCAAGGGCTGCAACGGACTCCATAGAAAATGTCGTTTCAAAGGTCCAGTCGGGAAGTGAAAAGACCGCACAGTCAATCACTTCCGCCAATGACGAGATAATGGAAGGTGTGAACAGCGTTACAAAGGCAATAGAGGCGCTGAATACAATCATCAAAAGTGCCGGACAGGTCTCAAACGATGTCGGTGAGATTACAAAAGCGATTGAAGACCAGGCGAATATTTCAAACAACATTGTAAAGTCTATGGAAGCCGGAACACAGCAGACCAAAAACGTCCAGAAAGAGGCAGGAGAACTTGCCGCTCTTGCAGAAGAGACAAGTGCATCCATAGAAGAGATTGGAAGCGCTATGCACGAGGTGAATTCCTTTGTAAAAGAGTTAGAAGAAACAAACTTCAAATTCAAGTATTAGGAAGGGAATTATGGCTACATTTGACAATGTCGTTGTTGTGCAGTTCGAAATTTCAGGAGTGCAGTATGCTCTTGATATTCAGATTGCACGTGAAATCGTTGAGATGATACCTATAACCCCGGTTCCTATGGCACCGCAGCATATTGCAGGAATAATAAATCTCAGAGGTGAAATCACAAACATACTTAACCTGAATTACCTAATGGGGCTTCCGGCGCACACGGAATCAGAAAACAAGAAAATTATAGTACTTGTTCCGGAAGCTGCAAACGGGTCCAATGTCGGCCTTATCGTTGACGACGTCATGAGTGTCCTCCAGGTCTCTGAAGACGACATAGACAAGATGGACGAATCAATTTCAAAAGAAGCGTATGTAAAAGGTGTTATCAAATCCGGAAAAGACAGCCACGGAAACAAAGCACTTATAATCTGGATTGACATCACGAAGATACTTTCTGACATCTTGAAAGAAACTCATGAAACGTAAGAAACAAAGCGATTTGCGCTTTATTACTCCACCAGAAATAATGACATACCCGGAAATTAAATCAAAAATAAAACCACCCAAAATTTCTCAGGTATATCCCAGGGCTTTTTAAAACCCAGACCTGAGCACTTTTTTTATGTCATTTAACAAAATTATGAGCATATACACCAAATCTGTAAACTGACAGACAATGAGATAAATATTGTTTTAAATAAAAATTTTTGAAAAATATATAAATCTTTAAAAAGTCAGTTTCACAATAATCAGATGAAGATGATTTGCAACTATTTTACCGGTTATACCAAATGCAGGATAACTAAAATCTTTCAAAATAGTGTACACAATCATTGCGCGCGCATAGGCCGTTTTTTTCAAAATACGCTTTTTTTGGAAAAATTATTCAAAAATAAGATCAAAAAAAATAGATCTCTATAGATATATAAAACTATAATTATGAAATACATATATATTGCAATTTAAAAAATCCCATTTTGTATACTGTAGTTTCAGTGCGGATATACATAAATGTTTAACTGATGTGATTGATAAATGGGATTAACAGAGCTTGAAAATACGATTTCAGATTATCTCAGTGGAAATAGGGATTCACTGGCGAATACTGAAAGAATAGATGAAGAATACTCCGGCCTTGCAAAATTAATAAACAGGCTGATAGAGACAAACAGGAAAACCGAATTTTGCTGCGGGGCAATGCACTCTGCACCTGTACCGGTTGCTATTCTAAATAAAAACCTTAGAATTCTGGATGCAAATGAAAAATTTGTCAAATTAACCGGTCATCCAAAAGAAACTCTTACATCAATGAGCTTAAAAGAGCTCTATTCAGTTCTGGAGGCTGAAAAAACTGATGGGGATTCGGTAAACGAAGCAATTGAAAAGAAAACAGAAGTTTCCGGAAAATACACAATGATTTTCAGAGGTGAGGAAAAAAACATTGAAATTTCTGCAAACCCCTCTTTTGCCGACAACGGAGATCTCTGTTATATTTCAGTAGTATTCCTTGACACTACATTGATGGAGAATCAGAAAATCAGGTTTGAAAGAATAATCGATGCAATACCTTTTCCCGTTCACGTAATGAACAACGACATGAAATGGACATACATGAACAAGGCTTTTGAGCAGGAATTAGTGTCAAATAACGTAATTAAGAGCAGAGAGTGGGCATACGGTAAATCATGCAGCACTGCAAAAGCAAGCATATGCAATACTGAAGAATGTGGTATAAGAAAACTGAGGCAGTCAGGAAACAACGACAAATGCGAGAGCTACTTCAATGGCCACGGTATGGAATATAAACAGGTTACCGCATCAATTCGTGACAAAAAAGGAGACGTAATAGGATATGTTGAAACATGCCAGGACATAACCGAACAGCTAAACCAGACTGCTTTTTATGAATCAATCCTTGATGCAGTTCCTTACCCGATTCATGTCACAGACAACAATATGAAATGGACGTACATGAACAAGGCATTTGAAAAGATTCTTATCGATAATCATACGGTTCCTGGCAGAAAATCCGCATACGGAATGGACTGCTGCAATGCAAATGCAAGCATATGCAACACCGAACAGTGCGGAATACACCAGCTGAGAACAACCGGCAAAAACGAGACTTTCTTTGAATGGCTGGGAATGGAAGGCAAACAAGTCACTGCAACCGTAAAGGACGCAAAAGGAAACGGCATAGGATATGTTGAAACAGTACAGGATATCACTGACATAGTCAGGCCCAGAAGATACCTCGAAGTTGAACTGGACAGAGTTGCAACCGATCTCAAATGCATCGCAGAAGGAAGACCTCAGGATTTAAAGTTAGAAGTCGGCGAGGCAGATAAGTACACAAAAGACATCAGAAAAAAATTCCTTGAAGTCAACGAGTCAGTAGGTTCTGTCGAAAATTCCATGTCAAAACTGGCTGAGGACATAAAGTTACTTGTAAATGCAGGAGAATCAGGAAATCTTGAATATCGGGCTGACGGTTCAAAATACCAGGGTGCATATCTCGAACTGATTGAAGGCATGAACAGCCTTCTGAAATCTGTCGCAATACCCCTTAAAGAAGGAATGAAAATATGCGACAAGTACTCCAATGCAGACTTCTCAGCAAGATTTTCAGATAATCTAAAAGTGGAAGGGGATTTCCATGAATTTAAGACCGCAATTAATAATATAGGAATCTCGGTTGCAGAGCTTCTCGCAGAGAGCAGCAAAGTAACAAACATGATAGCATCCAATTCAAGAGAAATAAACAAGGGAACGGACGATGTCTCTAAAGCGGCCGAAGGTGTTGCAAATACAAGCCAGAAGACAGCTGACCTTACAAAAGAGCTTCTGAAAAACATCGAAGAGGTGAACCGCCAGATAGCCGACCTTTCGGCGTCCAACGAAGAAATTGCCGGCACATCGCAGGAGGTCTACAAGGCTACAAACCATGTCGTTGAAATTGGAAAAGAGGCCCAAAGCATGGGCAACGACGCCAGCGTCAAGATGGGCGGCGTAGAAAAGATTGCCAAAGAGAGTGTTGAGGAGATAAAAAGTCTTACCGAGCAGATAAAAGAGGTAGGAAAGATAGTCAAACTGATAAACGATATTGCAGGCCAGATTAACCTCCTTGCACTAAATGCAGCAATTGAAGCGGCACGTGCTGGTGAGCACGGAAGAGGATTCGCTGTCGTTGCAGGTGAGGTCAAAAACCTTGCGGCAGAGGCAAGGGCTGCAACGGACTCCATAGAAAATGTCGTTTCAAAGGTCCAGTCGGGAAGTGAAAAGACCGCACAGTCAATCACTTCCGCCAATGACGAGATAATGGAAGGTGTGAAAAGCGTTACAAAGGCAATCGAGGCACTGAATACAATCATCAAAAGTGCCGGACAGGTCTCAAACGATGTCGGTGAGATTACAAAGGCAATTGAGGACCAGGCCAATATCTCAAACAATATTGTAAAAGCAATGGAATCCGGTACAGAACAGACAAAGAATGTCCAGAAAGAGGCTGAAGAGCTTGCCGCTCTTGCAGAGGAGGCAAGTGCATCAATAGAAGAGATTGGAAGCGCCATGCACGAGGTGAACTCATTTGTAAACGAATTAGAAGAATCAAACTCTAAGTTCAAGTATTAGGATGGATGATTATGGCTTCATATGATAACGTTGTTGTAGTGCAGTTTGAAATATCGGGCGTTCAGTACGCACTGGATATTCAGATTGCACGTGAAATTGTTGAGATGATACCAATAACCCCCGTTCCTATGGCACCGAAGCATATTGCTGGAATAATAAATCTCAGAGGTGAAATCACAAACATACTGAACCTGAATTACCTGATGGGGCTTCCGGTGCATACAGACTCGGAGAACAAAAAAATAATCGTTCTCGTCCCGGAAGCTGCAAACGGATCTAATGTAGGCCTTATCGTTGACGACGTCATGAGTGTCCTCCAGGTCTCTGAAGACGACATAGACAAGATGGACGAATCAATTTCGAAAGAAGCGTATGTAAAAGGTGTTATCAAATCCGGAAAAGACAGCAGCGGAAACAAAGCACTTATAATCTGGATTGACATCACGAAGATACTCTTTGACATCTTAAAGGAAACACACGATGCCTGAACAATAAGGTTTTAAGTTTAATTACTCCACCAGAAATAATGACATACCCAAAAATTAAATCAAAAAAACAACCACCAAAACGATTTTCAGGCATATCCCCTGGCTTAACTAAAAAAGCCTGACCTGAAAATCACCCCCCCTTTAGGTTACCCGGCTTTATGCATAAAACACTTTTAAAAATACAGGACACCTGAATTCTGGATGGTTTAAAAAAGGATATAAAAAATTTAAAAAAGCAGTTTAGACTTTTGGTTAATTTTTTTCGTCATTAAGCTCTTTTCTTGCCCGGGTTATTTCATTCATACTTTCATCGGATACTAAAGGATAATGAAGATTCAGCGACTGAATTTTTGTGGAGATTAAATCTGCAATCACAGTTCTTGCAACCCACTTATGATCTGCGGGAATTACATACCATGGCGCCCATTTGGTACTTGTCTTTTCAAAAGCCGTTTCATACGCTGCCTGATAATCTTCCCAGTACTTACGTTCCTCAAGATCGGAAGGCGAAAATTTCCAGTATTTTTCCTTGTTATCGAGACGGCTCAGGAGACGTTTTTTCTGCTCGCCCTTTGAAATATGAAGGAAAAACTTCAGGATGACAGTCCCGTTTCTGACAAGATACTTCTCAAACGCATTTATGTCCTCATAGCGTGCATTCCAGAATTTCTCATCCTTTTTTACCGGAGGAAGGTGCATAAGGTTTTCAAGAATTTCAGGATGTACACGTACAACAACGACGTCCTCGTAGTATGACCTGTTAAAAACTCCTATGCAGCCTCTGGGAGGCAGTTTTCTGCTACATCTCCAGAGATAATCATGGTCAATCTCTTCTGCGACAGGCAATTTAAAACTGCTTACTTCAACGCCCTGCGGATTTACGCCGGACATCACATGTCTTATCGTCCCGTCTTTTCCGGAAGTGTCAATGCCCTGCAGAATTATAAGGACCGAATATACGTCATTTGCCCATAAAAGACTCTGGGCGGATGAAAGAGAGTTTTTGCTTTCTTCAAGAACTTCTTCAGCCTCTTTTTTCAGGTCACCCTTTTCAATATCCTTTAATTCTTTATACTGGTACCAGCCTGTCCCGAAATCCTTTAAAGACACTTTTTTTCCGGGAATAACTAACGTTTTACTTATAAGAGACTCAGGTATCATTTTTTCACCGTACAGACGTATTTTCAAAGACTTTCCGGCCAGATAACATTTTCAGGACAAAAGCCTTCAGACAGTAATATTTCAGTAAATTATGATAAAAATAATTTTGCCGGTGAAAACTTTTTTTGCACGGGTTTACCTTAGACTGATTCAGACTGTAAATACCTCAAAAAAACAAAGAATTCATTCAGAAAAATCATTTAGAAAAACGGTATAAAATAAAGATAATATCAGAATTAAACCCTGCCTTAATACTGGTGAAATATGCCTGCGGCAGGGTTTTGTCTTAAGATGCAGTAAAAAAAATTAGTCCCTTTTTTGTAAAAACCACGTTAAAAGATTATTTAAATGTGGTCTCACAGGACTTCCTTGTTCTTGACTTCCTTCATCAGGTGATGCATATGCTCGTCAAGATTTTTCAGATGGCTGGAAAGTTCATCAATGTCTCTTCCTACATGCTCAAGGTCATCATGTATGTGCTGTGTTTCTTCACTTATATGATCAAATATTTCTTCGGTCATGGTAGACTCCTGCTATTTTAGCTGATTCATTTAATTATGAATCTGTTTTGCGCAGCAGAAAAAAATCTGCAAAATTACAGGTATTTTTCTTCTGCTACGATAATTATGTTGAAAATTTGGTCCTTTAAAATCCTCTCCTAAGAAATTTAGGTGATTTTATCCACTTTTTACAGGTTTAAAAAATAATGAATTTCCTAAAAATACCTGTAAAAAAGGACAATATTTTTGTCAGGTTCCAGGTGCAGCCGAAATTACGTGAAAACATCTTTTCAAAATCCGCAATAAACTATATTTCGGTTAAACTCCTCCTTGTTAGATCAATGAAGGTGGTTTTACTCTTTTTAGTGGCTATGCTGGTCCTTCCTGCATCGGCAATATCATTTGAGGGGATAAATACCAGCAGTCTTGACATCCCGGAGATAAATGAGGCAAACTTCACTGAAAACCCTCTTGGAACCCTTGAATCTCTGGAGGCATATGCAGAACATCTTATTTCAGCGGCAGATGAGATTTTAAAGTTTATTGAGAGCATCTTTGATATGCTGGGGATTGCAAATGACGAAAATGTCACAAATCTCATGAATATTCTAAACGAAAGTGCAAACATATCAGTTGATAAATAAGAACTTTCCCTTGGGATATCGTACAACATTTATGCAACTATAAAAATACATTAAAATGCACTAAAAACGGATCAGGATTTATTTGTCCATCCTGAGAGTGCGGGCATTCACTGCAACAATTACTGTAATCAGACTCATCAGGACAGCACCTGAAGCCGCCAAAACGGGTGTTATATATCTAAAGGAATGATGAAATATGTCGGTTGCCGAAATACTGTTTTGGCTTATAATTATATTTCTTGTATGGCAGGTCACAATAAGGGCAGTCCCCAGAATCCACCCCTTTCCTGCCCCGGCATTCATCGGAAAATTTCTTGACTCTGACGTCCTCAGAAGAATTCAGCCGCCCGGTAAAGTGCTCACCCGAAGCAGGATAAAAAAAGGAATGACTGTTCTTGAAATCGGGTGCGGGAGCTGCTGTTATATGCCTTTTACGGTAAAAACGACAGGACAAAAGGGAAAAGTCGTCAGGCTTGACATCCAGAGGGAAATGCTTGACCAGTGAATGAAGAAAAAAGAAAGTCTGCCTGACCTTGTGCAGGGAAATGCACTTCTTCTCCCCTTTAAGGATGAAACTTTTGATGCCGTTTACATGGTTACAGTTCTGCAGAAGATCCCGGACTATCCGCTGAAGAGAACGACTATCACTATGGGCGAAGCGGCCGGGTTCTCTGTAGACACTACGGAAGGGAAATTGTGGAATTATACGGTCCGGTTCAGGAAGCCCTGAAGGAGAAAGGATTATGGGAGAAATCATAACAGACAAAAAGGAAATTGAAGATATGCTGCTGAATTCGCCGTACCTGAAGACTCGGCATGTGCAGGGACAAAGAGCCCAACGTAGTGCCTATGGCATTCGGGTATAAAAACGGAGTGATATATCTTCACAGTTTAAAAAAAGGCAGAAAAATAGAGACCCTGAGGATAAACCCAAATGTATGCTTTGAAACGGAGACAGACTATGAACTGGTTCCATCAGATAGCCCGTGTTCATACAATATGAAATACCGGAGTGTCATAGGTTTCGGGACAGCTACGATTCTTAAAGATGAAGATGAGATCAAGGAAGGGCCCGGAGTTATTGCCGGGCGTTACCACGACGGGGGATGCGATCCAAAAAGCCTTAGCACCGGAAGACTTGCCGTTATCAGGATATAAGTGACGGGAATGACCGGCAGGAAGAACATGACTGACTAATCACCTGGAGGATTTTTGTTATAGAGAATTTACTCTTCCCCCTTATACTCACCGCCGGCCTCACGAAGTTTCCGGGCAAGCCTCGACCTTTCAAGGGCTATACCAAGCTGAAGCCCGATTGAGGAGAGGTTATCAAGGCTTGTCCTGGTATAGTGCTTTTCCGTCCTGCTGCCCATGTTAAGGAGCCCTACAATACGGCCGCCTGCCTTTACAGGAAGTATCAGCAGAGTTTTCACGCCGTTTTCGCGGATTAAAGGGTCGAGAAGTGACGTATACTCAGGTGTTCCGGAAACTACATAGACAAGGTTTTGGTCCCTGAATGCACGCTCAAAAAGACCGTTGAAAGTTCCGGCTATACACATTTTCATGATATTTTCAGGCATATTGCGGTGGACTCTCGGCACCATCCCTTCGGAATCATCCTTAAGATAAATGCATCCCATTTCAAAACCAAGAGCACCCATTGCCGCTTCAATCGACTGCTCAAGAATTGCATTCTCGTCTGAGGCGGTGTTAAGAATTGTGGAAACGGCGTTCATCGCAATTAGAGTATTGACAAACTCTGTACGTTCCCGGTCAAGCCTCTGCATCCTAAGAGCACTTGCAATCTCATCCGCAACTATCTCGATGTTTTCCACTTCGGTCGCACTGAGAGAAGACTTCATAAGAAGAAGCACCGCACCGACCGCCTGCTCTTCGTCGATAACGGGAACGGCGACCGCATAGCTGAACGTTTCCGCATCCTTCTCCTCCGATACGGTCTCAAGAGATGTCATGCAGCGCCTGAGAAGAGGAAAGAATTCCTGCAACTGTTCAAAAGGAGGTGCAGTGCTGAAGGCTATATGCATGTCAGCCATAACGACATTTCCATGGACAAACGGAACAAGATTTTCCCTGACCCCTTTAAGGGTCTCCCGCAAAAGGTCTTCCTCATTTTGAGCCGCTGCGGCTGTCCTTATAATATACAGGAGAGATTCCAGGTGCCGCCGCGTCCTCCTGCCCGACAGGTCTTCGCCGATGAGTACATATGCACCGGTACCTCCATAGCTTCCCTGGCCCGGTGATACAAGAGTGAAGTTATACGAACGATATATTCCTGCCTTTTCAAGAATATCGAGTTTTATCGAAGCAGTACTGCCCGGGACCGCGGACCTGAAGAGTTCTTCAAGCTTTGCAGTCTGGGAATGGTGTACAAGGTCAGTAAAGTTAGTTACTTCCGGAAAAAGCGACTCGAAAAGTCTGTTTCCGGCGATTATAGAATAGTCTTTTGCAACACTCAGGACTATGGTCTCAGGAAGGTCCAGGGAGTCACGCAGCTTTGCCTCCCTTAGAAGAAGGTTATGAAGTTCAAATGCAGCCTGCGCAGTCTTCTGAATATTTCCCGGGATATTACCCTGTTTTTTACGCGAAATTATTTCAGTGCCGCTTTCCGCAGTCTGCTTCATCATCCACAGCTTGTTTCTTCCGATTTCATGGTAATCCGTAATTCCCTTTGCATGAAGCGTCCACAGGTATTTGAGGGTAGTCGCCCTGCTCTTTCCTGTCCCCATGGATATTTTGTCAAGCATGCACTCTTCAGGCGGGTGAGACCGCAGATATGCCACAATCAGGTATTCGGTTTCTGCGAGGTCATCTGTATCTGCCGGCGTCATTTATACTATGTAGTATAATTTTCCATTAGGCAATAAACATTTCCCGGCATATAACTGTTATTGCTCCACACAGATCCCGATAAAGATGAGATCTCATCAAAACATTAATATATTTTGTACTATACAGTATAGTTATACCAAATTGAAAAGAAGCCTGGACACCAGGACAATTGAACGACCGGAGGAAAAAACAATGTCATATGAAAAGACAGGAAAAGAACTGAAAGAGATACTGGGGCTTAAAGGAAGTCCTGTTGCAGTAAAGATTGCAGAGACAGAAGCAGACATACCGTCAGGCTACCAGAAGATTCAGGAAAGGAGCAGACACTGCCAGTTCGTACAGGACTCAAGACTTAAGGGCATGAAAGGCTATGCGACAAGAAGCGAGCACCTCTGCAAAGGCGGGGCAGGGGTAATGGGAATAGAAAAGCTTCCAGAATCAGTTGCAAACGGCAAAATGTATCATACCCTGGGCAACTTCAAAACCGCCGAAGGAGCACTCGAGACTGTGTCGGCAATCCCTAAATGCACAACAAAGTCCTACGCATCCATATACTCTCCGCTTGAATCGGCAGAGTTTGAGCCCGACGTCGTAGTAATAGTTGCAACACCAAGACAGGCTCTCAGGCTAAGCCAGGCCTACCTGTATGCCACAGGCGGCAGAGTATCGAGTGATTATTCCGGGATCCAGTCGGTTTGTGCTGATGCGGTCGTGGCCGTAAAGCAGCGCGGCGTTTTAAATATGACTCTCGGGTGCAACGGGTCACGCAAAAACTCGGGTATCGCGGAAGACGAGGTAATCCTCGGCATACCACCAAAAGAACTGCCGGGAATAGTTGAAGCACTAAAACTCTTCGCAGAAAAGTGGGGGTAAATCATGGTTAAGACAATCCCTGCACGGGGGATAAAATCACCGAACTCCTGCATACTTGCAGAAAACGTCATCAGGCATTCCGCAGGGCCAGATGAAGAAGTCATATTCCTCGTCAGTCCCGGTGCCGAGGAGGGTATGGACAAGGTTGCAGCAAAGTTCGGATATACCCTTGAGACAGGAAAAAACGGCGACGACATCGAAGTGAGGATGAGTCCGCGTGAAATCGTGATGCAGGAGGTAGATGTAACAGGCGACACCTGCCCCGGCCCCGCCATTACCGTAGGAAACATCCTTGACTCACTCCAGACAGGAGAACGGCTTAAGGTGAAGTGTTCAAGCAAATCCACACTGGAAGACATCGCCCGTGCAGTAACGGCCAAAGGCTCACGTGTCATAGAGAAGGGAGAGAAGGGAGAACAAAGCTACCTCATCGCCGAAAAGGCCGAAGTTTCGGCATCGGAAGATAAGACTGTTCTTTCAGGAAGCCGCAAATCCGTCGTAATCGTCCAGAGCAACGGAATAAGCAACGCCGAAAGGGCTTATGCAACCTTCCTCTTCTCGAAGGTGGCGCTTTCTATGGGAAAGACGGTTACAATCTTTCTGCTCATGGACGGGGCCAGCATGGCAAGACAGGGAGCTGCGGCAGGTGTAAAGCACCCCGCATTTGACAGGCTCGACAGTCTTATGGACGAGGTCATCAAAGCGGGTGCAAAAATCTACGTCTGTGAGCTTTCTGCACAGTTCCGGGGTATAAACGAGACCAATCTCGTTTCCGGCATGACAATAGCCGGTGCAGCAACTTATATCGACCTTATAAGTAACCCCGCCAACGCGGTGGTAAATTTCTGAGGTGAAAAAAATGGAATACACATACCTTGTTATTGCCCTTGCAGTACTTCTGAGCGGCATCACCACCGGGTTCATCACATTCCGGATGACCGGGATGCGTCTTGCAGTGCACTTCGGGGTGCTGATATTAGCCTTTGCTGCAACCATCGCAGCAGTTGCGACGGCAATCCCGGCAGTAGTCATTGCCGCCGCAGTCCTCCAGGTTCTGACAACAATTACTGCATACACACAAATCTGGCCGACTCTGAAGTACTCAATACAGACTGCCCCTGCCTATGCACCGCACCTTGCCCTTGTTACGATGCTCCCGGTCCTCGCCATAGCCGCAGTTGCACTGTAAGAATATTATCTTTTTTTTACAGCAGCCTCCTTATTTTTTTAAATTTTGTCTCCTTTGTCACTACCTGTATGCCGCCATGTCCATGGCTGTTGCCCAAAACGGCAAAGCTATACCCTGCCAGGCTGGCGTGACCAGACAGGCATTTAGAATATTATTGAAATAAAAGCTTCATAATACAGGAAAAGAAAAGCCAAAAATCAGATAAGCCAGAATTTTTGAAAAAACCCTTCTCTCCGGGCTTTATAGTACATTGCTGCAGCGATGATTTCCGGGACCATAAAATACAGGCAATTTTGGCATTTTTTAATGAACTAATGAGGCAGTTGCTCCGCTATTATCCCTTTTTAACAGGAATCTTATTCCGAATAATATTAAGGCAACACCTACCGCCACGTTCAGGAGTCTCACTATAATCAGAGGCAGAAAGCTTCCCGGTACATACCCAAGTGCTGCGGTGACTGTCAGGAAAATCATCGTAGACATGACACAGCCGGCGGCAAAAAAAAGACCTGTTTTTTATTCCATTTGTTCACCAGTATCTGCGCAGAGACCACACCGCTCCAAAAAACAATGGTCAGGGGATTTGACGCCGTCAGAAGTAACCCCTGTACAAACAGATTTCTTCCAGGTACGTCGGAGAACAATGCAATGCGGGGCAGAAAAGATATATCAAAAGCACCTGCTATTGTGTTCACACCTAACATGACCAGAACCAGACAGCCCGCAATTATTACAGCCGCCTGTACTCTTTTCCTGCTGATAATAACGGCGATGCCGGCATACGATAAGGCAATATACAAAGCATCAATGAGGGCCAAAAACAAGATACAGTCCGTTAAAAAATCCGTATGTAGCGGAAGTGTTGAACACCATTAAACATTGGACCTATGGCAAGCTGCAACAACATCCCGAATTTGAGGCCCTTTAAGATCATTGCATTACCTTTACAAAAATTAATTTCTTTCTCCGGTTTTATGAATCAGGGGGTAAAGTGACCCAAATACCCTGAAATCAGGGTATTGAAGTGCAAACCAGATATAATGGGTCCAATATCAAAATATTATAATTATGAGTACATCATGAATCCGATGGACTGAATTAAAAGTCAGAGTATATAAGGTTCGATCAGAGGGAGGGAATCAGAATATATTTATTGATCCATGAATAAACGAATTATAGAAAATCTCAAACGCATTTTACAGAGTATTTATGAATATTCCAGACAGTTATACAAATGGAGAATATTTTCGGATAAACCCCACGTGGGATGTAGAAGATTCTCCATGGAAAGCCAGACAGATTCATAAAATCATCCGGAGAAACAACCTCCATCCCAAATCCATCTGCGAAGTAGGATGCGGCGCGGGTGAAATCCTAAAACAGCTTCAGATAATACTTAATGATAACTGCGAATTTTCAGGATATGAAATTTCCCCCCAGGCATATAATCTCTGCCTGAATAAAACCAACAGCCATTTAAATTTTATACTAAAAGACTTCATGCTGGAAGAAGACGTTCATTATGACGTCCTTTTGTTAATTGATTTGATCGAACATCTTGAGGATTACTTCACTTATTTGAGAAATATAAAAAATAAAAGTGACTATAAGATATTCCATATTCCTCTGGAATTTTTTGCATTGGCAGCTATATTCCATAGATTTAGTCTAAATCAGCGAAATAAAGTTGGTCATCTTCATTCTTTCTCAAAGGACATTATTATTCAGACCTTAAAAGATATGGATTATGAAATAATTGACTATTTTTATACACCAGGATATTCTCTGGGCCATAATTATGGAATAAAGGACAAACTTGTCAAATTACCAAGGAAATACCTTTTTCCATTAAATAATGATCTGACGGTAAGAATATTCGGCGGATATTCCCTTATGGTCTTGGCAAGATAAATCACAGTGAAGCTCTCCAAAATATACTTAAAAATTTTCGCAAATTTATACTCACAGCACGATGCGGCAAAATGAGATCTGACAGCCATATCTCAGAGCATTCAATTGAATTGCCCTATCGGGCTTATAATCAGGATTTTCATATTACCCCTATCTGTGAATGGATCTTAAATTAATTTTTACACAGACACTGAGAACTTGAAAAATAAGCTCACCGCCTTTTACTGATGAAGCGCTTTCGGACTTTTTAAAATGAAATTGTCCATGTCATAAGAAATATGACACTTTATCCATACCTTATTGAGATCAGCTCCACAGATGAACATCCCCGGAGTTTATGGTCTCATCCTCCAAGGCGCCGGCAAACTGTTGCAGCAGAGTATGCCTTTCTCCGGCCATCTCTTTCGCGGTGTCTGTGTACATCAGTTCTCTGAGTTTTAGCAGTTTTTCATGGATATGAGCAGTGGCACCTTCAATACCGTCCCCACGTTCTCCTGCCTGCATAAAAGTCCGTGCAATCCCGACTGCCCCTATGGCATCGAGTTTGTCAGCGTCAGAAAGAATCTTCGCCTCAGGAGTTTCAGGTTTAGTGCCTGTGCTGTAGCGGTGAGAGCGTATTGCATGAACAATTGCATGGATACGGTTTTCATCGCAGCCATTTGATCTGAGATATTCCTCTGCAATTCGTGCTCCTTCCTCTTCGTGCGGAATACCTGTTTCCTTTTCCAGCGGACGGGCAACATCGTGAAAGAGAGCGGCAGGAATAAGAATCTGCATATCTGCTCCTTCGGCTTTTCCTATTTCTACGCAGAGTCGGGTGACACGAAGTGTGTGATCAAGACCATGTGATCCTGACTTTCTGAAGAAAGTTTCAACAAAAAACAGTATCTTCTCAATCCCAGTGTTTTCCATGTTAAGAGAGGTTGGCGCTTGGCAGAAATAAGGGGTTTGCCATATGCAGACTATTATATACTGCCCAATTGCGGGGGCAAATGCACTCACAAGGGAATGATAGTTATTATTCTACAATAAGCTCCTCTGCCAAACGATCTCTCAAAACCACACCTCTTCAAAATTTTAAATTAGAAAAATGTATACGAAACATATGGAAAAGACCATACTATTCGCACATTCTGTATTTCATCTTTAGCCGGATTATTCTGTCATACGACTCGTTTATCCTCTCCTCCGTGATTTCACCTTCCTGTATAAGCTCCTTTATCAGTCCTGTCGCATTCTCTGCAATCCTTTCATCATAGACGATATTGTTTGCAAAGAGAATTATATCGCAGCCGGCATTTATTGAAAGATTTAAGGCTTCCTTCATTCCGTAATTATTGGCAATTGCGCCCATATCCATCGCATCGGTAATTACGACGCCGTCATAACCCAGCCTGTTTCTGAGAATACCTGTTATGGTTTTTTCCGAGAGGGTTGCAGGATAATCGGGATCGATATTTTGGTTATAGATATGTGCAGTCATCACCATATCCGGAATACCCTCATCTACCAGGATTTGATATGGTATAAGCTCCTCCTCGCTCCATGAATCCGTCACATCGGTAAAACCCGCATGGGAATCCGCCATCGCACTCCCGTGACCGGGGAAATGCTTTATCGCTGTAATTATACCTGCTTTTTGGTGTTCATCAATAATCCATCCGGCATTGCGGGATACAACATCCGGGTCTTTTGAAAAACTTCTGTTAAGCTTTCCTATTGCCGGAGAATCCGGATTAACCATCAGGTCAACAACAGGAGCAAAATTCATATTGAACCCGGCATCTTTTACGGTATTTGCAAGAATGCTTCCGGCATCACGCGTTATAGTCTCATTGTCCATGCTGCCAAGATACCCGGCGGAGGAAACTGCCGGAAATCCATAACTTTCCCTGAGACGGCAGATTTTACCGCCTTCCTGGTCAACTGAAATAAAGAGAGGGATTTCTCCTGCATAGCCCCGGAGCTGGCTGTTTAGCAAAAGAACCTGTTCAGGTGATTTGATATTTCTCTCACTGCTGTTTAAGGCCACATCGCGATCGAATAGGATTACTCCGCCAATTCTTCCATCTCTTATATCATCGGCAATCTGTGAGTCATTATCTGCGGTAAATCCCCGGAAGCCTACCATAATCATCTGGCCTATTTTTTCATCCAGTGTCGCATCCGGAATCATACACTCGTTTTTGGAGTCATAAGCCACCAGATCATCAGGTGTCTTAGTCTGTTCGTTATACTTTGGATCCCCGGTACAGCCGGCTATAAAAATAACTGCAATCAGGCAAAATAAAACAGATATAGAAAAAAGCTCCCTATTCATTTTGTCACCAATGTTTGATATTGGTTGTATAACAGGAAATGAGATAAAGTTTACAATTTTAATTTTGTGATATCAGATGTTACAGGGACATAACTCAAAAGATAACTATAACCCAATTCCAAAGTGCGAGGGGAGGGAGTCGAACCCGCGAACACCTGCGTGAGTGGATCTTGAGTCCACCGCCGTTGACCACTTGGCTACCCTCGCCTGTAAAAAAATCAGGACTTATACATGTATGCATCTTTAAAGATTAAAGACCGCGAGTACTGCATCAGCAGACAAAAACTTTCGCTGCCGGTGCACAATACACCTATATCATTTGTCCTTTCACCAATTTAAAGGATTCATAAAAACAACATTACAAAACAAAATCCGTCTCAGCCGCCATAAAATAACTGTCCTGAAAAAAATCAGGATTTTTTGCCTTTTTTTGGGATCTGACCATTTCTGTCTTTCTTTTTTTTGAGTCTTTAGTTTATTCGTGTTTACCTGTAAGAAACAACAACACTGTAATAACCGCACCTGTAAGGTGAAATCACCTCACTAAATCCCACATCCTTTAACTCACTGACAAACGAAAGGACGGTATTATCCCGGCAGTAACCGTCGAGAGGGTTGAGCATCCCGCAGGTCTCCTCATCTGAAAACCCGTTTTTAAGCATCACTTCAGCCCATTTTTCCTTATAAACCTTTTTTTCAAAATCACTTTCAGGAGAAAACATATCACCACAGACAAACCTTCCGCCTTTCTTCAGCATACCATAAATATCGGCGAGAAATGACTTTCTCTCATCGTCACTTAACGCAAAGACAGCCTGCGTTAAAATAACCACGTCAAATTCCCCTGACCTGTAATCCTTCATATCGCAGTGAATGAAATTCACATCTGAAAGCGAAGGTTTCCCTGCGGCAAAATCAAGCATGTCTTTGTCAATATCAACGCACGTAATATCAGAACCGGGACATTTTTTTACAATCATTTCAGTTAAAAATCCTGTTCCCGAAGCAAGTTCAAGGATTTTAGTATCATACGGCCTGATATACCCGGCGACAGTCCCGAAAAACGCCTCAAAGTTCGGAACACATCTTCTCTGGACATCGTCATATTCATTCGGAATAACCATAACCGGACTTTATTAAACGCAAGCCTGATATAAATTGCCCCTGCCTAATGCTGCCCACCGTTTTGACGACGTTTCAAAAGACTCCGGGGTGGATTAAACACCGGTCAATTTCACATATAAAAACCGTATGCACTTAAAAAGAGAGTATACACCATCAAAAATAATCCTACAGACAAAAGTGTAGAATATGGACAACAAAGAGTTCTGGACAGCAGTCGATAAACTCGTTTCTGAATCAAAAATAGTTATCGACCGCCCAAAGGGAAGTAATCATCCAAAATACCCGGATTTTATATACCCTGTCGATTACGGTTACCTTGATAAAACAACCTCACACGATGGTGAAGGAATTGATGTCTGGTGCGGTTCCGGGAAAACAGGTGCTAATGCAATAATATGCACTGTTGATTTATACAAAAGGGATAGTGAAATTAAAATTCTCCTCGGTTGTAACGAAGAGGAAATAAAACTGATATATGATAAAACGAATGATAGCGATTTGATGAAGGGAATTCTAATCAGGAGGTAGTTAACAGCTTTCACCGGGGCATTTGAAAAAACAAGTATTATTAAAGACGTATCCCTTTAAAAACTAAAAAATATTACATAAAGTCGGCAAGCCCGAGCTGTTTTTCCGGGGGCTCACCGAACGTGGAAAGAATAGCCATCCTCAAAACCTCCACCCTCTGGCGGGTGTACTCCGAGACGTCATACTCCTCGCACATCTTTATCGACATATCGAGATATTTTTTGACCGAACCCTCGTGAACCGTTGCGATAAGCTTGTTTCCGCACTTAGTGCACTTTCCGGCGATAGGCATCCTGCGGTACTTAGAATTGCACCTCGTGCACCTTACGGTCTGCTTTGAAAAAGAGTTGAGGTTTCCCATGATATCCCTGATAAAATGCGTTTTTAAGACCCTCTCCGCAACATCGCTTTCATCGACCGCACGAATAATCTTTCCCAGCTCAAGTTCGGCCTCAAGCTTTTCAATCATGGTCGTAAGCGTATTGTACGACGAAATAAGGGGCCCTGCCGAGATATCGGAAGTATCATGGGTGAACATAATCCCCTCGTACTGTGCGGGCGTCCCTAGCCTTAAGTCCACGTGGTCAACCTCCTTTTCGATATCTTTGGGGTGAGTATACTCAAGCGCCGCAAGGTACATCTTCAGGGGATAATGGTCGCATGCATCTACGTTGTGGCACTCACCGTCGACCTCCGCCGGGTCAATCCTTTTCGTAAGGACAAGGGGAGCGTCCATAGAGCCGCCGCGGGTCTCCGGCAGAAACGCCTTCGAGAAGTTTATGAGACCGTCAAGAAGAAGCATAACGCAGTCCTCGTCGCCGTCGCACTGGCCCGTAAAGATGCCGTTTGCAGAAAGGGTATGATCGGCGTCGACGGTCAGGCAGTACACATAGTCCTCAGCAGACTCAAGAATAATCTTCTCCTTTACAATGTCGGTTATCATAACGCCGTTTTCAAATACCGGGACGTAATCGCCGACATTTAATTCCACCGCCTTTATCTTCCTCTGGTACGCCATATCACAGACAAGCATCGCGTGATCGAAAGTGACAGTAACCGACTTTCCCCTGCCGGTCTTAAACATAATAAGCGACTTCGGTGCACGGTGAATGGAAACGGACGTAATCCGCCTCATCCTTATGGCACCGTAGCTGTCAATCGAATGAGTCCAGAAAGTCCGCATCGGATCAGAATAGTATGTGCCGACGCGGTCAAGCTCAGGTCTAGAAAGGTCGAAATTTTCAACGACAAAGTCCCTTATCGGAAGAGTCCTCCACTGCCCGTCATAAACCGAGATTTCAGTCTCGCCGACAAAGCAGTTGCGCCTTTTTGCGGCATGGAAATACGGGTGGCCGTATCCTACGTGAGCTTTTGAAAAGCCGATAAGCCTTACGAGGACTCCCGCACTGGTATGCGGTGCAAGACCAATCAGGAGCTGTCCCACCAGATCTTCTTTTCTCTCGGCCTTATAGTAAGGTTCAATCCCGTAAATCTTCACGAGCATATCGTCAAGGAAATTCGCGACCTTCAAAAGCCAGTCCCCGCAGTCCTCCGAGACCAGTATGTCCTGGCATTTCAGCTCAAGGACCTGTCCATCGCTTTCAAGCGGCTTTTTGTATACGTCTCTGGGGTAACCGAGCTCAACAAGCCTCTGCCATGAAATACCAATCTCTTCCGGTCGGAAATGGGTCAGCGGAAGGTCAATCATATCATAGCGGACTGTCCCGTCCTTGAAGACATACAGGTCTTTTTCGGCTCTTAAAACACCCTTTTCAAGAGGCTCGACGCACCTCTCCTTTGACATCAGGCCCTTGACACCCTTGCACAGCTTTATCTCCGAGTCCCTGATGCCGAGGTGCGAAAGTGCCCTGTTATACTCCTCCTTGACATCAATCTTGATGTTCTGGAGGCACACACCCTCCACCTTGCATACAGGACACATCCCGTTCTTTGTCTCGCGCCCGCACCTGGGGCAGATAAAGACGGCCTTTGTATGACCACCGCACTCGCACCTGTTCCTGAAAGTCTCTTTACCGCAGACCTCACACCTCCTAAGGCCGATATCTGTCTGGATTATACCGCCCCTGCGGTTCTCTTTGCTCTTTGAAGCCTCCTGGAAAGACCGCCTCGAACCGCCCTCATCACCTACGGGGAACAGTCCGTTTGGAGGAGGACTCATCTTTCTCTCCTTTGATTTTCCGGGGCGGCCCATACGCCCGCCGATTCTTGTGCCGGCCTTTGACCTCATCTTAAAGCCTGACAGGTGCATGACCATATCCATCGGGTTTTCGCAGGATACGTCATCCCGGGAGGAAATACTTTCAAGATTTTCGGAAAGCCCGAGACATGCAAGAAAAACGTAAGGCCTGTCAATGAGAATTTTTCCGTCTCTTACCCTGTGGAGAACAAGAAGCTCCTCAAGGACACCCTTCTGAACCGGATCTGCAGGGAGCGTTAAAATTTCGTCCTGCAGCTTACCGTTCTTTTCCACAAACTCCGAAAGACTGCGTATTTTATCGCAGGTGATATCGTCCCACATGTACATATAATCCGGGTGAAGGAAGTACCCTGCCTTTGCAATCTCTATTGCCTCTTTTTCACCGGAGGGCCTTTTTTTTCCGTCAGACTCCATGGTCCACCACTCGTGGCAGTATGAAGAGGGCACAAGCACGTGGTTGTTCTCAAGAAACTCCCCGAAGCTTACAAGAATTTCACCGACATCTATTATCTTTGATACACTGCGGCTGTGCATCAGGGAGAGTGCGTCTTCAATTCTATCAACTCTCACAAGGTCCCCGTTAGAAAGCCTTACCGTAGGGCCCTCAATAGTATCGACCGGGACCACTCCGGCCGCCTTGCCAGGTCTTTCCACCTTCATCTGCGTCCCTACGGCAAGGAAATCGCCGAGAAGGTGAAGAGTCGCTGGATTAAAACCCGCAGCCGCAAAACCGGTGTTTCTCGAACGCCCGTACCTTAAACGAAAGCCTCCCTTTCTCATTGGATACGAAAACACAGGTCTTCCGCCGATAAGGTCACGTATATACTTGTCCTTGGGTTTTATCTTCGGGCCGCCCTCTTCATGCTCCTCATCTTCGTCGGAAGGAGGTTTTGTCGCCCCTGACACAAGAACGTCGAGCCATTCCCAGCCTTCCATGTGGACTTTTCTTACAATCTTCTGGATCTTCGGAGCCTTCAGCCCCAGACCTTCCGCAACGACAAGAGCCATTCCCCCGCGTACGACATTGGTCTCTACCCTCTCGAGGTTTCTGTAGCCTGAGACCTCGACCTTTTCGGTCGGCTCACCGTCTATGCACACAGGGCAGTTTTTTATGATATGCCTCAGTTCGTCATCAGATGGCATATACTGGAGGCTTAAAATGGAGTTGTATTTTTTAATCTCCTCGACATACCTCTCTATCTCCTCCTCACGGGGGATGTAGCGGTTCATGCCGAGCTTTTTTCTGACGTAGTCGCCTACAAGAACTGAAAGGGCCTGTGCAGTCCCGCCTGCACTTCTTATAGGGCCCGCGTAATAAATCTTTAAATATTCTGTCCCGTCATCGTTTTTGCCGATGCCAATCTTTCCGATACCTTCGGTCGGTGCCGCAACCACACCTTCAGTCAAAAGCGCCATCGACGCACGGATAGCGTGGTCAAGTATATCTTCCTTTGTCTCCTCACCGAACTTTTTTGCAACGAAATCGTCACCGATTTTAAGGGACACCTCTTCACGCGACATGATTTCCCCAAGCTCACGCAGGCGCTGTGCAACACCCTTATACCCCATAAGAGCTTCAACACGGTCGGCAAGGTCACTGGCTATCGGGATCTCGACATCAGTACGTGGGTCATAACCCTCCTTACGTGCTTTTTTTGCTATATCTATCGCGTTGTATAAAGCGTCCTCAATCGATTTGAAGTATTTTTCCATATCCGGCGAGGCCTGCATAATCCATAATTAGTCCCTTATGCCAGATATAATATTCACAAAAACGATTAAGCAGCACCTTCCGCTGAAAGCCTGAAGGCAAAAATGCCTGGCTAAAAATCATTTTGAATGATTTTCTGCAGCATCCCAAAGGCGATTATAAAAACATTATTGCCTGATGAGAAAAGAGAAATAAAATACAAAAAGAAAGTACAGGTCGCTTTAAGGACTCCGGGAATTTCCGGGCGGAAATTATTTTGACTAACCGGAAAAATCCTTTTTCTGCCGGTAAAAATATACAACCATAAATCAAACCAAGGTTTAAGGGGATATATCAGATGTTTAATGTTCGCGCCTTCTCCATTGGAAAAGCACACGAGGAAGTTATAAAGACAATCCTCAAACACGGGATATACATAGTCACCGAAGACAACGAAAAGACGATTGAGCTTCCAGAGCCTCTCAACATCCACGTGGGAAGCCCTTTTGCAGACTATATGATAAGCCCATACAATATGTTCAAACAGGGCGCAATGGAAAAATACGTCCAGGACCTCTTATACGGGACTGACAACGATTTTGTATATACATACCACAACAGGCTTTTTGACTACCCTGTTGCCGGAAAGAACGGAGAAATCCTCGGAGACGGCGACAAAAAAGGTATAAACCAGATAGACTACATCGTTGAAAAATTAACAGAAGAACCGTCTTCGAGGCGTGCGGAAGCGATAACCTGGTTTACGACAAAGGACGAACCATCAAACAACCCACCGTGCCTGCAGAGAATCCAGTGCTTCATAAGAGACAAAAAACTCAACATGCATGTCGAGTTCAGGTCAAACGACATGCTCTCTGCACTCGGGGCCAACATGTACGCCCTTGTCCACCTGCAGAAGATGATTGCAGACAGGCTTAATGCAAAGACAGGCTGGTATTCGCACACTTCGGTCTCGGCGCATATGTATCATGAACGTGACCACGAAGAGCTTGTAAAGTACATAAAAGGTCTCGGCATTGAGGACTCTCTCAAAAACTACGAAGCAGGAGCATACATCAAAATATAAACACCTGAAAAAACTCAAAATCCCATAGTATAAGTTTTTCAGGCATTATCTCATTTTTATGAATGAAATGTTAAAGAATCCTTTTTAAAATCCGTTATACGACTTTCACTGAAAAAGCATTTTACCGGCTCTCCGGACTTAAGTTGTTGAGTGTTATCACTGCACAGCGGTGCGGCATGCTTTCAGGGTCGGATTCCTGTATGTACTTCCGCAGGGGCTCTGCAGCGGGGTCACCAATTCTTATAAGGGCCTTTGAAGCAAACCCCCGTGTTACGCTGTCGTCACCCTCAAAAATCTCTATCAGACCGGATATTGCAGGCTCACCAACTGAGGCAAGGGCAGCCGCAGCATAACGCCTGACATTGTCGTCAGGATAGTGTTTAAGTGTAAACAAAAGCTGCTCTACGGCTGGTTCACCGATTTTTGCAAGTGCATTTGAGGCATACCATTTCACGTCATTATCGGTTTCGGCCGACATAAGCTCAATGAGCGGGTCAACGGCATCCGTCCCCATCTCCGAAAGTGCCTCAACGGCCCCTCTTCTCTCCTCAAGGTCCCCGGAAAGAATTTTTTCAATTTTATCTCTGATATCGTCTGCTACTGCCATAATAAAAACCTGCAAAATTTATGGTCTTAATTAATGTCTATTAATAAATCATCTTTACTAAAAAACTCCGGGAAAAATGGAGGGAATACATTGGTTGAATTAAATTGAATTAACTAAAAATACATTTATTTTAAGATTGAAATTGACTTTTCTCAATAATTTTTGATAATTTTTCAGGCAATAATTAAATACAGGAATTTACACCAGAATAAAACTGAGGCTGGTAAAAATGACAGCATATGCACAACTAAACGAGAAGGAAATAGGCGGACTGAAAGAATGCGAGGACGAAATGGGAGTAATTCTTATTGCATACGAGAAACCCGTCCCCCCGGCAAACATCAACACGTCAAGTCTTGAGAAAATAAAAAGTCTTGAAAAAGAGATTGGCGTAAAGCTCGTTGCTTACGAATAAAAAAGCGACGTGCAGTCCAAATCCTTAAACATTTTTTAGCATCTGGCTTTCCTTATCAACGGAATTTTTCGCAATCATTCCTTTTAAACCCCCATGATCAATATCACATAATTAATATGAGATGCTGATATACTCCCATAAGATAATGTTCTCCGGCAAAAAGGAACAGTTACAACCGGAAGAATCAGCTTTTTCCGGTCGTATAAAAACTGTTGAAGCTTACATATCGGGACGTGTTCAGGGAGTCGGGTTCAGGGCATGCGTAAAGAGAATTGCATGCAGCCTGCGCATTACAGGACGTGTTATGAACCTTGACGACGGGAGGGTACACCTGATAGCGACCGGAGAATCGGTAATTATAGACAAAATGATCTCTTCTCTCTATGAATGCCCGAGAGCCTACATAAGGGAGATGGACATAAAAGAGATAAAGCATAAAGAATTCGGTAACTTTGACATAGAAAGAGGAGATTAGATCAGAAATTCTCCCGGACAATCAATAGTCGACCATAAAGCCCTCGCCATTAACGACTGATTCCTTATACGATAAAACTGTTTTTTCAATCTTTTTTTGTGCAATTGACCTGTGCAGAGAGTCAATAAGTACCTCTATTAGTTCATCGTTGAGGTGACATCTCCTGTTTCCGCAGTCGTAATGTTCGGTTGTCAGAAACTCGCGTGCAATGGGAAATACTACGGAATCAACCATGCCCGCCTTGAACGGGTCAATTACGTCAAGCACAAGAGACATCTTTCCGTCCCTTAGGATTCCTATGTCGAGATCAAGGTCGGCACCGGTTGCACATACGCAGCAGTTCCCGAAAAGCATGGAATACCCAAGAGAAAGCATAGAGTTTACAGGATCAACGTGCGGTCTTTTGGTGCGCCTCCTGAAACCGTGGACAGAGTTTATGATCCTTGACATGACCTCATAATACATATCACCCGATAGTTTGTGTATGCGCCTGAGTTCATCCATCTTAATCAGGTAACTGACGTCGTCAAGCATATTGTAGAAAAACTCCTCTTCACCCTCGTAAAAAAGACTTTTTCCTACTTCATTGCCGGACTTTTCTATCATCATAAGGCGCGACTTTATCGACGACCTCACAACTTCGGAAGCACGGATATACCCGGGAGCCTTTTTTTGCAGCTCCCTTATCTCCTCGTCCTGACGGTACCCGAACGGCCTTAAAACAGCGAGAGGAGTCCCGTCCGCATCAAAAAAAGATATTGAAATGCCGTTTTTTAAAAGGTGGGATATCGCAGAAGTATGTATATTGTGCCCGCCGACAATAAGCAGATGCGAAACTTCAGAAAGCGGATATTCCTTTGTAACGCCTTTTTTCTGGATTATCAGCGTAGTGGTCGTCGCTTTGATATGCCCGCCGAATCCGGCCACAGTTTTCCAAGGTAGTCTGAGATCATCCATATGCAATAAGTCCTTACGCAGAAAAACAAAAGCTATAGAATATTTTATGCCGGCAGTGCATAAATTGAACTGATCACAGCCCTGGCGCAAACCGAAAAGCCGTTGCTGATTTTTTTGTTCAGTATATTAATTTAATTCAAGTTAACACAGAAACAACCCGTATTTTCCTGAAAAACGCCTTTAACACCGTTTTATGCAAACTGATAACAATGCATAAAAAATAAATCAGTACATCTCCTAAACATCTTTCGATGAATAATAAGTTTTCTGGTGTACTTATAATTCTCCTGGCTCTGGCAGCAATATCATTTGCAGGATGTACAGGCAGCCAGCCGGCTGAAAACACATCTGCAGGGGCAGGTAATGCCACAGCAGAACAGACGGTTGCAGGGGAAGAGACATACATAATCGGTATCGACGGCGAATATCGACCTTATTCCTACATTGACACAGAAGGAAATGCCCAGGGGTTCGATGTGGAATCTGCGAAATGGATCGCGAAAAACCAGGGATTCAATGTGGAGTTCCAGCCCCTGGCATGGGACGGCATAATCCCCGCGCTCCTTGCAGGAAAAAATGACATGATCTATTCGGGCTTGACAATCACAGATGAACGCCTTGAAAAAGTCAACTTTTCTATTCCTTACCTCCAGGTAGACCAGGGTGTTGCATTCAACAACGACTCTGACTATACTATGGATGATTTCATGAACGGAACGCTTGTAATAGGCGCCCAGAGAGGAACGACAGGCTCAATATGGACTGAAGAAAACCTCATAGAAACAGGTCTTATGCCATCCGAAAACCTGAAGTATTACGACAATTTCCCAAGCGCAGTAACTGACCTGCAGAACAAGAGGATAGACGCGACAATTTATGACGTGCCGTCACTGCGTGATGCAATTGAAGGAAAAACAATGGAAATCCGCGACCAGATAGACACAGGCGAGGTTTACGGGGTTGCAATAAAAAAGGATGACACTGCACTTCTTGACAAAATTAACGCAGGGCTGAACAACCTTATGGACGACCCGTACTGGCAGGAACTTCTGGAGAAGTACAAGCTTGTCGGGGCATCCCCGCACAAAAAATAAAATTCTTTTTTTTATAGAGAGACTTAAAAGGGCAAATATCAAAACCCATCAGCGCAAAACTACTATGAAAGTAGTGCACGGCAAAAATTCTAAGATTTCCGGGAAAACATTATAATGGAGTATTTTTAGGATCAAGGGGTTTTGCTGGACATTTATTGCAAAATTGTAATTCAGTCTGTTGTATCAGACAAACAGGGGATCATATCCCCGGAAAAACAATCATATCTGTAAACATAATATCCTGTCAGCATCAGTTCAAAATTTAAATCCGGCAGAAAAAGAGCACGCAAAACCGCTAAGGAAAAAAGATGGATATATTTTCAATATTGTCTGAATGGCTTCCGTACCTGGTCTCGGGGGTCCTTGTAACTCTGGGGCTTGTCGCCTCGGCACTAATTATCGGTGTACTTCTCGGACTTCCTATGGCAATAGGCCAGGTCTACGGGAACAGACTCCTGAAGACGGCTATAGGGCTGTATGTATGGTTTTTCAGGGGGCTTCCGGTCCTTTTGCTTCTTTTCATGTTTTACTTTACCCTTTTCCCGTTCCTGAACCTGGATCTGCCTGAATTTTTTGTCGGTGCAACAGTTCTCGGGCTTCGCGGTGCTGCATACCAGTCCCAGATCTTCAGGGGAGCAATTCAGTCCATAAGCGAAGGACAGATGACGGCCGCACGTTCCCTCGGGATGAGCAGGCTGACAGCAATAAAAACAATCATCATACCGCAGGCAACACGAATAGCACTGCCCGGGTGGTCAAACGAATACCCTAACATCCTGACTGATTCTGCGATATGCTATGCAATCGGCGTTGCAGAGCTTCTGACGAGGACATCGCAGATTGTTGCGCAGACGTACATTACCATGCCGATATACCTTGTATGTGCACTGATATTCATCCTGCTCAACTACGCCGGAATGAGAGTCATATATATGCTCGAGAAGAAAGTGGCAATACCCGGATTCAGCGGGGGAACACCCGGCGGAGTGATCTGATAAAATGACAGAAGAATATGAATATACACTGAAATCGGAAGACGAATATATACTGAGAGTGGAGGACATCCACAAAACATACGGTGATTCCGAAGTCCTCAAAGGCGTCTCTTTCAATATAAAAAAAGGGCAGACAATTGTCTTTATAGGTCCGTCAGGAACAGGAAAGAGCACACTTTTACGGTGCATCAACCAGCTTACCGTTCCTGAAGAAGGGAGGGTCTGGCTCAACGGTGAGGAGGTCACTAACTGCGGAAGCAAAATAAATCATTTCAGGCAGAAAATAGGAATGGTCTTCCAGAACTTTTACCTTTTTGATCACCTTACAGCCGTCAGAAACGTGGAAATCGCCCTAATCAAAGTAAAGGGAATGAAACCGGAAGATGCAAGGAAAAAAGCCCTTTTCGAGTTAAGACAGGTGGGAATGGAGGAGTGGGCCGACCATTACCCGGCCGAACTTTCAGGCGGTCAGGCTCAGCGTGTGTCAATTGCACGTGCACTTGCAATGGAGCCGGATGTAATTCTCTTTGACGAACCGACATCCGCACTTGACCCGGAACTTACAAGAGAAGTCCTTGAGGTTATGAAAAAGCTTGCACTTGACGGCATGACGATGCTTGTAGTGACACACGAGATGGGCTTTGCAAGATCTGTTGCAAACAGGATAATCTTTATGGAAGGCGGAAAAATCGTTGAATCCGGAACTCCGGAGGAAATAATGAACAACCCTGAATTTAAAAGGATGGGAAGTTTTATCGGAAAAATCAGCGGTCTTACAGGAGATTAAAACCAGATGGACACAACTTTCATATTCGACATTCTTCTGCCTGCACTATGGGGAGGGCTTCTGATAACCTTACAGCTGATAGCACTCTCTGCGCCGTTCGGGCTGGTGTTCGGAGTGTTACTTGCTGTAGGAAGGGTCTACGGCGGGTTCTGGACGAATCATTTGTGCAGGTTGTTTGTCGGGTTCGTAAAGGGGTGTCCTCTCATACTTCTCCTGTTCATGCTCTACTTTGGTCTTCCGTCGGTAGGGATATATCTCTCCACACTTTTCGGACTTTCGTCTGTCGGCATATTCGGCATATTCTATCTTTCGGCGTTTGCCGCATCAGTTATAGGGTTCATATGCTGCAACAGCGCCTACAACTCAGAATACATAAGAGGAGCGATACTTTCGATAAAGGAGGGACAACTCGTTGCTGCAAGCGCACTTGGCATGACAAAAGGCCAGGCAATCAGGTACATTATCCTCCCGCAGGCACTGAGACGTGCAATACCCGGACTTTCCAATGAATTCATATACCTGATAAAGTATTCCTCCCTTGCATACATGATTACGTTAATAGAGCTGACAGGTGCAGGAAAGCTAATCTTCTCAAAATACTTTGACCCGGATGTATTTCTGGTCGTAGGAATAGTTTATCTTGCACTTGTAACGATTACAACAATAGGTGCAAATGCCCTGGAAAAGAAGCTTGCAGTCCCCGGAACTCAGGTAAGATAAAAATAAAAAAAAGTCAAAGGTCAAATTCGTCCAGAATTTCTATAAAAAGCCTGTATTTTTCAAGGTATTTAATTCCCTTTTCGGATATGAATATAAATTTTCTTCCCTTATCATCGGTATCTTCACGGATGAACCCTTTTTTTAGCAGTTCGTCATAATACCTTGAAAAACTCACTGAAAAAAGGTCTGACTGCCTTAAAAGCGGCGTATACTTTACCCCGTTTACTGTTTGAACGGACTATTGCCAGTATGTCGTAAACTATCTGATGCTTGCCTCTGTTCCTTTCCATTACCGGCTGTCACCCTGAAATCCCAGGTAAATTTTTCTGATTCTCATATATCTAGAGAGGAACAATACGCTTGAAACAATAAAAATAACCAGTGAAAGCTCTCTTGAAATAACGCCCGATACATAAAAGCGGAGCGAAAATATCTATGAAAAACAGATTATTTCACAAAAGATTTTATGCACACATTGCAATCCTGGCACTTCTGTCTGCAGTGACACTTCTGGCAGGAATTGCATTTGCAATGCCTGCGCAGCCGCAAATACCTCAAAACGAATTATCCTTTCAGCATACTAATGAATTTCCGTAGAATAATGAATACTACGTTTACTTTTTTTTCCTTACGTTTTCTGAAAAGGAGATTTCAAAAATTGAAAAACATTTTATAACTCCCGGCTGAAGATACAGCATAATGAAAGAGACTGCCGGAAAAATCATGATCTTTGTGTGTTGTGTATTACTTGCGACTGCAATATTTACTGTTTCTGCCGCTGCAGGCCCACAGTGGAGCCTAATTGAGGTCTATAACAACAGCAGTTTTTCCGCAGACAGTCCTGAAATATCAGGTGGAAACATAATATTTCTGCTTGCAAACGATAACATCAGCTCAAAGGGAAATGATGTCGCAATATACAATATTTCATCAGAGACCACCGCAATAGCAGGTACTCCGGCCCAGAACATGACACTTACAGGTGACGACATTTCAGGAAACTATGCAGTATGGTTTGAAACCACAGGTATGGAATTCACAGCCCCGGAAGATGAAACAGACAGCCGGAACACGGTTTACCTGATGGACCTCTCAGACGGCACAAAAACAGCACCTTATTTAAACATAAATGCAGAGTGGCCTAAAATAAGCGAAAACAGCATACTCTATTCCGTTGAGAACGGACTGAATACAACGCTGTATACATACATTATCCCTGAAAACAGGTCTGAAAAGATAATGTCCCTAAATGAATTGTTTGACCCTGCAGGTGTCAGGTATGACAGCGGTAATATCCTTTACGCAGGAGAGAACCTCAGCCTGTACAACATCAGCAGCCGCAAAAACACCGTAGTCTGTGAGTTTGAGGCCGGCATAAACAACAGCAACTCCGCTGTATCTGATTACGACATGAAAGGTGACTATGCAGTGTACTTCAAAAACACCGTGGTATTTGATGATAAAGACAACAAAATCTCCGGCAGGTTCACCGAACCCTCCCTGTACAAAATTTCGGAAAACAAAAGCTACCTGTTGAATCCTAAAACGGGAAATTACACTGGCAGTTATTCAGAAGAAGATAAAAAGGCGTCAGAGTATATAAGCTCACCATTTACAGACGGAAAAAACATCGGGTGGGTATATTCAGAAAGCCTCTCCGAATCGGAAATAATACTCTTTAACCCAAAAACCGAAGAGACAGCAAACGTAACCATACCCAAAACAGCATCAGGTGCATGCATCGACGGTGATAACATGGCAGTCTTAAAGTCCGATTACCCTTCATTCAGGTCTGAACTGGTTTATGCCAAAAAAAATGCGGAAAAAAATAACCTTTCAGGCGGATTGACTTCAGGCAAAACTTCTCCTGGATTTTCGGCGGTAATGTGCATAGTATCCGTTCTTGTCTTATACGCTGTAGTGCAGGCGGACTGCAAAAGAAACAAAAGACAGTAAGATAATGGATAATAATTAACGTTTTTTGGGACAATAAAGGAAAATCAGGACAAACACTCCCGAATCCATGAAGACCTGCACACCGGACCGGTCTTATTTTTTCCTGCCTGTCTGCAGGTTGCGGAAAACCACAGAAAAAACAAAAATTTACGGGATTAACGGCAAAGAAAAGGAACTGTATTTAATTTTTAAAACTTTAAAAAAAATTTTAATGCAGAAATCTGCACTATCATGCATTCAGGTCATTCAAGGTTATACTTGTCGATTAATTCCTGCCAGTAAGGGTCGGCCATCAGCTTGTCAAGACCCTCGTTCATAGTGTACAGGAGCTCAGTGTCATCTTTTCTTATAGCAACGCCGTATTTTTCATCAGTGTCTATTGTTCCAAGCTTGACAGCGTTCTTGCCCTGAATAGACTCGATTACAACAGGCGTATCATACATTGCCGCATCAATACGACCGTTTTCAAGGTCAGTCACTGCAAGCGGGAAGTTTTCATACAGCTTAAGGTTTTCAGACGGCATTATCCCTGTATCAACAAGGTTTGTCGTAATCCATTCAGCGGCAGTACACCCTCTCTGCGTGCCGATAACAGCCTTTCCCTCCTTTATGTCATCCATTGTAACGGATGAGCCGTTCTTTACCGCAACAGCCTGGTTCACTGTCCAGTAGGGCTCTGAAAAGTTTACCTTTTCAAGGCGTTCGTCAGTTATTGACATGCCCGAGTAGACAATATCAATCTTTCCCGCCTGAAGTGCGGGAATTATCCCGTCCCATGCGAGGGGCTTTATCTTAACAGCAAAGCCCATTTTATCGGCGATCCACTTAACCGAATCAACATCAAAACCCTCTGCACTGCCATCGCTGTTGATATATGAATAAGGCGGGTAGTCGCCGTCTATACCAACAATATATACAGGTGTTTCACCAGCGGCAGGTGTCCCGCCGGTGGCATTTTCAGTGCCGGCAATAGTAGCGTTGCCTGAATTCGGCGTATTCTGCGTCCCCGTACACCCGGCAAAAGCAGCCGCCGCAAAAATCACACCAAGAATTAATACAGCCAGAAATTTTTTGTCCATGCTGAAAATTTTGGGTTTAATAAATATATAGAACTTCTGAAAATTTCCAGAATGAGTCTACTGTATAAAATAACCTGATAAAAGATTTTTTGGAACTGGTACAAACCGGTAACCGCTTTTATATCATGATATACCAAAATCTTCATGCCATGCCATAGCATACCATACTATGACATTCATGTTCTGGGACAAAGAGAAAGAGACCTTAAGCGGTGACAGTCTCGAAAAACTTCAGCTCAAACGCCTTAAATGGACTATAAAACAGACTGAAAACATACCATTCTATAAGAAACTGCTGAACGAATCCAAAATAAAACCCGATGACATCAGGAAAAAAGAGGACATACAGAAACTCCCCTTTACAAAAAAATCTGATCTCCAGGGAGGATACCCGTTCGGATTTTTTGCCGTTCCGAAAAGGGAGATAGTAAGAATCCACACAACATCCGGGACAACAGGCAAACCGACAGTTGTCGGCTACACCAGAAAAGACCTTGACAACTGGTCAGAGCTTATCGCACGCAACATGACGATGATAGGCTTAACTGCCGACGACACATTCCAGAATGCCGTAAACTACGGTCTTTTCACAGGAGGACTCGGGTTTCACTACGGCGCAGAAAAAATCGGGATGACCGTTATCCCGAGCGGGACCGGAAACACAAAACGCCAGATTGAGATGATAGACGACTTCGGCGTAACCGCAATGCACTGCACTCCAAGTTATGCAATGCACTTGTCAGAAGTCGCGGAAAGCATGGGGACCGACCTTCCGACGTTTAAAACCGGAATGTTCGGTGCAGAGCCCTGGTCCGAAAACATGCGCAGAACGCTTGAAGAAAAGCTCGGAGTAACCGCATACGACTCATACGGCATGAGCGAGATATACGGCCCGGGCGCCGCATTCGAATGTCCTGAAAGAAACGGTCTTCACTTCTGGCATGACTGCTACATAATCGAAATCATTGACCCGGAGACCTGCGAAGTGCTTGAACCGGGACAGAAGGGTGAACTCGTCGTAACCCCGCTTGTAAAGGAGGCGATGCCCCTTTTAAGATACAGGACAGGTGACATCACAATGATCCTTGATGACGAATGCCCGTGCGGGCGCGGCGCAAAGATTGCACGCCTTACCGGAAGAAGCGACGATATGCTTGTCATCAGGGGCATAAACGTCTTCCCATCCCAGATAGAGCATGTCCTTCGCTCAATCCCCGAGGTAGGCGACCAGTTCATGGTATACGTCGACAGGATAAACCACCTTGACGAGATGACAATCGACGTCGAAATCAAAAAAGAGTTTTTCAAAGGCGAACTCTGCGACCTTGAAAAAATACAAAGGAAAATAATTCATTCGTTAAAAGAGATATTAAATCTCAGAACAAAAGTTTCACTTGTCGAACCAGGATCACTTCCGAGATTTGAAGGCAAGGCGAAGAGAGTAATCGACAACAGAGGAGATAAATTTTGAGAGCATGGGACCCCAGAATTGAGGAAATGCCTGTAGACGAGCTGAAAAAGCTCCAGTACAAATATTTCAAGACACTTATCTGCAGACTGTACAGTTTTTCAGAGTTTTACCACAACAGAATGAAGGAGGGTAAAGTCCACCCTGACGACATCAGGTCTCTTGAAGACGTAAAAAAGCTTCCTTTCATGTACAAAACCGATCTGCGCGACAATTACCCAAACAAAATATTCACGGCGTCAACTGACGAGCTTGTAAGATATCACGTATCATCAGGGACTACCGGAAAACCTACAGTTGTCGGTTATACCCAGAAGGATCTTGACATCTGGACAAACTCTGTTGCACGCTCACTTACCGCATGCGGACTCGGAAGGGGGGATGTCATGCAGGTCTCATACGGCTACGGGCTTTTTACCGGGGGCCTCGGACTGCATTACGGCGCAGAAAGAATCGGTGCAACCGTCGTTCCTACAAGTGTGGGGAATACGGAAAGGCAAATTGAGCTGATGCAGGACCTGAAAGTAACTGCAATAGCATGCACACCGTCCTATCTCAATCACATAGACGAAGTCGCGGAAAAGATGGGCATTTCCATCAAAAACGATACTGAACTGAAAACTGCCGTTTTAGGTGCAGAACCATGGTCCGATGAGATGAGGAACCATATCCAAAAGAAGATGGGAGTATGTGCACACAACATCTTCGGCACATCCGAACTTTCAGGCCCTATGTTCTGCGACTGTTCAGAACACAACGGCATCCACATATGGGGAGATATCGCATACACCGAGGTTATCGACCCTGAAACCGGCGAAAACCTTCAGCCCGGGGAGAGGGGAGAACTTGTAATGACGATTCTCCAGAAAGAGGCTCTTCCCATTATCAGGTACCGCGTCGGAGATATTACATACCTTGACGAATCCGTCTGCCCGTGCGGAAGAACGCACCCGAGAATCGGGCGCCTCAGCGGAAGGGTCGATGACATGCTCATAATAAGGGGAATAAACGTCTTCCCGTCACAGGTAGAACACGCACTGATGAGCATCCCGGAAGTGTCAGGCCAGAACTTTATGATAATCGTCGAAAGAGAAGGAACACTTGACAACATGCTTGTACAGGTCGAGCTGAAACAGGAATTCTTCTCCGATAAGATTAATGATTTAATGGACATAAAAAGAAAAGTGTCACATACGCTCAAAAACTCCCTTAACGTCAGTGCCGGTGTCGAGATTATGGCGCCGAACTCACTTCCGAGATTTGAGGGCAAGGCAAAAAGAGTCATTGACAGGAGGAATATCTGAAAATGGTTGAAAGTGATTATATTATAAAGCAGATCTCCGTTTTTTCCGAGAATAAACCCGGAAGACTTGCTGCAATTGCAGGAGCTCTCGAAGATGAGAAAATAAACATATTTGCGTTTTCCATTGCAGAAGCAAAAGGATTCGGGGTAGTCCGCCTTCTGGTTGACAAACCCGGGTCTGCACTTAAAAAACTTGCCGACATGGGCTTTATGGTCTCGTTTACCGACGTAATTGCAGTAAACATGAAAGACGAACCCGGCGGCCTTTACGAGACCGCAAAAATTCTCGGTGAAGCCGATATAAACATCGAGTACGCCTATGCATACTCCGGAAAAGAGGCTGCCGTTCTGATACTCCGTGTCGACCAGGTAAAAGAGGCTATAAAAAGAATAAGAAACAACGGGGCCGAACTCTTAAAGGCCGGGATTTTCAAATAATTTCATTTTCTTTTCATTTCAAATAACAAACTTTTTTCCAGTTGTCAAATCAATATATAAAGGCAGGGTCCATAGGGTAGAGGACATCCTTTTGGGCTTCGAACCCAAAGACGCGGGTTCAATTCCCGCTGGACCCGTTTATTTTAAATTTATACGGAAGATATGAGTTTTTCAGATATCTGTTTTCGTCAAAAAATCATGCTCTGAAAAAGAATTATCCTTTGAAAATTTTTTCTTATTCTATTCTTATATATGAGGCGCTGCTGTTTCCTATCAGAACAGGATGGTCAAGTTCTGCAGTCGAATCGGCAGTATCAGCCGATTTTGCATGTACTCTTATGGTGTAATACCCGGGCACAAGGTCGCTTACCACAAGACTTGCATCTTCTGTTTTATTACTGACCAGAGGACCCTGTACAGAACCCATGGTTTCAAACGGGATCCATACATCGTCGCCTTCCCTTAAGTAATAAAGTTCCTGTTCAGCGGAATATTCCCCCGAATAATAAAGAGTCCATTCAAGATTCAATACTTTTGTAATCTCGCCTGTATTTGTAACATGAAGATTTGAGACTTTGAGGTCCTTAAAATTGATTCCAATTGAGGAAAGGTTGTATATGGCAGTCACATAAGTCCTGGGAAGGGAAAGTGAGTCGCTTCCGTTATTGAATGTGATAGTAGAATCCGGACCGAAAAGATTTATGTTTCCGCCCTTTAGCACTTTCAGCCTGAACGTTGTACTCCATGTCTCGTTCAGCCTGATAGTACCCACATCGAAATTAAGTGCTCTGTCGGAATTCCAGTCATCGGTGTCATCTTCGGTATATCTCGGAATAACTATAGCCGTTGAATTTACCTTACCGATTACTGTTGATTCATCATACGCGTACACGTACGAAAGCGCAGGGTTATCCGGGCTGTTTGAGACTGTAACATTGTTTATTTCGACATTGCTGAAATCAAGGTCCATTACGGTATTTACACCTGCATCTCTTTTCAGGTCACCGGCAATTTCACGGTATACATCGTTTATGTTCGCAGAGTTTGCGGCATAATAAGTGCCCCCTGTCCTTTCCGCAAGCTGCTCAAGTGTATATACCCCGTCTGACGACAGACCTGAGCCGAAAGCTATTGAGTAAATAGTAATATTATTGGCACTGGCATATTCCGTCATATCCTGCCGGGAACTCGGTATGTCAGTAAATCTGTAATAATTATGCGTTAAATCTCCAAATGAATCAGCTCTGCTTGTCGAACCGTAACCTCTTGCAAGCGGGTCCCCGTAATAGTTGTAGTCACCGTCTGAAAGGACAACAACCGCCCGGACTGCTTTTGAATTGCTGTTTGGATTATCAACAAGTTCTTTTATCGCGAGATAAATGCTTTTTCTCATAGGTGTTCCGCTTAAAGGCACTATATTGTCAATCTCATCTTCCACTTTGCTGTGGTCGGTAGTTAATGAGAGATCAAGTGTCGCGTAATCCGAATAATAGCGGTTATTGCCAGGGTAGTTTTCAGCAATATACGATAAATCGTCAGACCTGATGTTGTCTATGCCAGCCCAGTAGTAATAATAATAACCCAATATGTTAGCAATTCCCTTTGTCCCGAAAGTCGTAAGTCCTACCCTGTCGCGCCCCTCACTCATTGCAGAATTGAACTCCTTCATGGCGTCCATTACATCGACCATCCTGTCGGGATAATCCTCGAGCATACTTCCTGAACGGTCGGCCGAGAGCATTACGTCAATTGGATCAGGCTGAAGCGCCCAGCCGTCGCCTTTAAGGGTTACGGTCACATCAACCGTTTTATTGACCTCGACTGTCTCGTTGCTTACGCTGGTTTCAACAGAAAGATAAGGGTAGTTTTTCCATTCTACTTTGACGTCCCTTTCTGTAGTGTTCCATTTTGCACCCACAGTACAGTTTGCGGACCCGAGTGCATTGTATAAAGGACTGTTTGTGTCCTTTATAAACGAACCAGGTGTAAAATAGACAATTGCCTGACCGTCCTCGTCGGTCTCTGCCGAATCTGAAGACAAAGAAGGCCCTTCTGTCTGGTAATCAGGATATGAGCCGCTTTTAATGAAGAACGACACCACTTCACCTCTTACCGGGTTTCCTTTCTCGTCTATCACCTTCGCACGGATGGAAGAAGTCTTTTCGGTTGCGACCTCATGACTCGGCATAACCTCAGGGTTTGCTGTTAGAAGCATATCAACCGGGTCAGTACTGTCAAACATTAACCGGGTATCAACACTCACCGATTCATTGTCAACCGAATATGCACTGAGAGTTACAAGGCCTTTTACGGACGACGGTCCGTATGATATCATAACTTCTCCGTTGGAATTGGAAGTCCTGTCAAAAGGTTCATCATTGATATTAGAACTGGATATGTGAACTGTCCTGTTTCCGGCGGGATTTCCGAACTCATCCTCCAGGTAATACGTTATGTAGAATTTGCTCTCCCCGTCTGCCGGAAGATACGGTACTTCATCATTGTTGGGATTGACACCTGCAACTATTGAAAAAGGCTCTCCGTTTGAAACCCCCTCTATAGTCCTGCTCTGGTATTTTATATCATTCGGGGGGTAGAAAGTGAATATATTGTCACCGGGGGTCTTTGAGACTCTGTAGTTTATTGCAGCAGCACCTGTGCTGTTTACGTATGCCACTGCATAATTAAGTGTATAATCCGACCCGTCATAAAAGTATGAATCGGATGGGCTGCAGTACATATCAACCGATTCAGGGGTCAGACCCAGATCATCTTCATACCTGCTGTCTATAAGATTTCCGTACTCATCAGCCATTCTTATTATTACCAAAGTAACCTCATTCACCGTCACTTCGTTGGAATAGCTCACGTTAAGAATTCTGTCAGGTTCGGCATGATCTATTTCCTGGGCAATAGTCTTAGTTATCTCCCCTGCCGTGCCGTTTGCGTCAGTATAACTTATTTTTGCCTGAATATAGGCGGTACCGCTTTTTGTGGACGAAAAAGTAGTTGAAAAAGGAGAACTGGTGGCACTATTTAATGAAACATCCCCGTAAACATCCGAATTCGTGCATGAAAAATCGACATTTGATATCTGACAGGATGAATTCGTCAAAGATACTGTTATATCAGCAGAAGACCCCCCTGCTACAATCCAGATGCTGTCAGAAGACATTATAACCTCTGAATCTTCAAGAGCAGACACAGGGCCGGCAATAAAAAAAGATAAAGATATTACCATCAATACAAAAATAACAGCTTTTTTCATTATATCTCTCCAGAATTTGCAGGGATAAACACTCAAGACAAATGCAGTATATAAATGTCTGAAATCCGGGTATATATATAGATTAACAATTAATGGATGAGAAGAAATTTTATTTCATAATATCCTCATTATGTAAAAAATATCCTGGTTATAGAGTTATTCCTCTATGAAACAAGATGCTGCAACTATAGAAAACATTACCTGTAAAAATTAAAAAGACTTGTGGCTGTTGCCCTGAATTAAATTACAGCCCCTTTGTATAATATTTAACAACGGGAAGACTGCCTAAAGTCCTCCGTCATCATATTTTCTGGGAGGTCGCCTCTGATTCCCGCCGCGCCTTCTTCTACCGGAATTCACCTTCAGGTTGTACGCAACATATCCGAGAATAACCAGAGCAACAATAATTATTGCTATCATCAAATAGTTTGTCTTCTTCTCAAGTATGAACGTAATCGTCATTTCAGTCGTTCCCAGGGGGACCTGACGCGTATCTGTAAGTTCTTTATAGCCTGATGTTGTAATTTCAAAGTTATAATCAGCATTTGAGATAAGTTCGGTCGTAATCATTCCTTTTTCATCTGTTACACCAAGATTTTCACCATTCACTGATACCACTGCATTCGGCACCAGACTATTGTCTTTGTCCTGTACAATTATTTTAACATCAGCTTTTGAATATTCAAGCTGCGCTATAATAGTATCAACCGTCCCGTTGATATTTTCCTTTACCTGGTAGTCCTCATAACCGGATTTTTTTACAAGGAATGTATGCTCTCCTGAAGAAAGTTTTGTAACAGAGCTTGTACCGTAATCATCCGACTGATCAAAGAGGCTTCCGTCAATGTATATATTGGCATCCGAAACAGGTGATTTATCGGCATTGTAAACCGAAACTGTCACCGGATACAGCGACTGTGACAAAGTCACCGAATACAGAATCTCATCACTTTCAAAGTAATGCTTTTCAGTATAATCCTCATACCCGGTTTTTGCTACACGAATATCATAGGTCCTTTCGTGTTCAAGGTTGAGATTCACCTTGCCGTCTGAACCCGTTTCGCCAGACCTGACTCCGCCTACATAAACAACAGCACCTGCCAATGGCGAAGAATTCCCGGACTCACCGTCGAGAACCTGAACAATTACAAGATCACTGCTCTGAAGAAGATAATCCACGATCTTTGAAGTATCATCCATTTCGACGTCTTTTGTAAGAGTGTCATAGTTGTTCTTTTTTACTGTAACTACATACGACGAATCATAAGAGACTTCAAATTTCACAGAACCATCATCATCAGTGGAATCGCTTTTATCTATATTATCACCTGTAATCGTGACAATAGCGTCTTCAATTGGGTTCAGCGTGTCGGAGTCAAGAATATTTACAGTTAAAACTCCGGTCTCGTGTCCCAGTTCAACTCTTAAGGAGGTTCTGCTGCCGGACACAAGGGTGCTGTAATAATCGTATCCGGACTTTTTAACACCAACTCTGTAACTTGAGGAATAAGAATGTGTATATTCAAAGATACCGTCATCATTAGTAGTTCCCACATAACTCCCCGCTATGTATATGGAAGCACCGGATACAGGATCGTTATCTGTGTCATCAGTAACTGATATGGTTATTGTTGTGGTGCTTGCCTGAACAGTGGTGCAGCATAACATTCCAAGTAGCAGCATAAATGCCAGAAAGCAACGTGTATTCATGAATTTATTTTCATTTTCATAGTTTTTATATTATGCGGATGACAAAGGAAGGCAGAAGTCAAAATAAGAGTCAGAGACATATCCACAAAATGACTTTTTTAGGGAATAATAAAACGATTTACAAAAAAGAGACTCAAAACATCAAAAAAATAAAAAAAATTAAGGATTTTAGTCCTTTCTCATAACCAGAGCCGCAACTGCGCCAAGGCCAATGAGTGCAACAAATGCTCCAAATCCTGGTGATGCTGTCTTCTCAGGAGTTTCGGTTGTTGTTGCCTGTGTTGTTGGCTTGATTGTTGATGGTTTGGTTGGTGAGGTTGTAGCTACTGTTTTCTCACCGGGCTTAAGAACATTGAATGTCGCGGTTGTTGTTTGATCTGCTTCGATTGCTTCGACGTTTACAATGTATTCGTCTGCCTGGAAAGTAGATCCGTCAACATTCATTGTCCACTCATTGAATGAGTCACCCTCGGTAACTTTAACGTTCTGGGTATCTCCGGAGAACTGTGAAGCCTGTGATTTTGATGCCGCTGTGAATGATGATGATGTAACATCTACAATAAGCCTGTCATCAACTGCAAGGTTTGTTGTTCCTGAGATTGTGAATGACTCACCGACATACTTGTCACCGATTGTGTTAATCCTGATCCATGGCTCCTGTACAAGGAATGTCAGCTTTGTGTAGGTATCATCAATATCATTTGAATTGATTGAACTGATTAATGCCTCTGCTGCTGCAGATCCCTGAAGCTTGCCAGGACCGGCAATTACAAACTGTGAGTTGTAGTTAGTTGTGGTGCTCTTGTTTGGACTTGTAACAACAGATGTTGCTGAAAGACCGTCATTTCCGCCGGTTGCCCATACGTTGAACTCATCGTTGTACATCGGGTGCTGAACAACTACGAAGTACTGACCCGGATCAAGGTGCTTTGTGTCTGCTGTTCCGAGCTCATACTCGAATGTGCCGTCATCGTCTACAGTCTCAGTAACAAGTCTGTAACTGTTAGTCTTACCATTCCAGTAGTTCTTTCCGAGAATCCAGATACCTACTCCAGGTGTTGGGTCTCCCAGTGCTGTTCCGCGTATGTATAAGCTGTCACCTTTTGCTACTGTTGAAGCTGAGGTTGTTGCTGTTACATATGGTGTCTTTATATTGAGAGAGAGTGTGTCATACTTTGCATCTGAAAGATGACTCTGATCAACATTTTCGGATACTGCATATACTGTATATGATCCTGCATCAAGGGTTACTCCTGAAGTACTCCATTTGTATTCCCAGGTGTCGTCGGACTTTACTACAACATGTGTGTTGCCTTCAGGTCCTGTCGGGCTTGTAAGTGGTGCTCCGTCTGAAGCAAGGTTAGGACCTGTGACAAAGAGATATACATCGCTTGTATCTGTGTCCGTACCTGAAAGGGCAATTTCCTCACCAAGGTAGTATGTACCGGACCCTTCTGCTGTAATCGTAACAGTTCCCTTCTCGATTTTGACCTTCACAGTGTCATAAAGCTGATCGTCACCCTGTGTGTTGTTAAGGTATTTCTCTGCACGGATTGTGTAGGTAGAGTCCTTTGTGTACCCGTCAGTTGTAAGAGAGACAGTGATCTTTCCACTCTTGTCGGTCTTTGCCAGTACAGCCCAGTATCTGTCAAGTGTGCGGTTTTCCCGAGGAATATCATCACCTATTGTCGAGCCAGATCCAACTGCCTTATAATAGACAGATGATGCGTTAAGAGCAGAAGTATTGGCACTCTTTGGTATAGGTGTGACATCATTCTGGTTTGGAGTAAACCATGGTGCATTGTCGGATACGTTAGACTTATTTGGATAGGTTGAAATTCCGGTAATCCACAGGTAGTAATCTGTCTTAGCCTTTCCGTTGATTGTTACCGTAAAGGCATTGTTACGAATGACTGTCTCCTTGTCAGCTGTAAGAGTTACATCCTCTTTGTCGATTGTAACCTGAACTGTTGGTGAGATAGTCTTTCCTGAAACTGAACCTAGGTTATCCTTCATTTTGTTTATGTTTGACTCAACCCATATACTGTATGTACCTGAGTTGTATGCCGGATTTTTGGTATCCCAGATAGTCTTGTTGTCAACAGATGTATTCTGGACGAAATACTTGGAGTTACTAGGCATAAGGTTCTTCAGGCTTGTAACACCCTTAGTTGCGTTAATAAGACCATTGAGTGTTGCACCATCAGGTGTCTTAACTTTCAGAACAAAGCTAGAACCTGTACTGCTGAAATTTGCACCAGCTAAACTGCTAGCGTTAAGACGCTGGTTAATCAGTGTATTCAGGTTTGTCTGGAACGCAATCTGAAGATTGTCTCCTTCTACAACAGTTTTGCCTGTTATATCAGTGCCGCCCTCCATATCTGCATCAAATATCTGAACATTATTCAGATAAGGATAAGATACGACAAATGCCTGCTGGGTACATGCTGAGTCGTTATACCATGTACCGATCTTTGATCCAAAGTCTGCTTCTGATACCTGGAACTTCTGAGTGTCAGAAGCATAAATACTCTGTGGTGTCGCAGAGGAGTCCTCTCTCCAATAGATAGTTCCACTTGTAGCGCCACCAACTGCTGCTGCAATATTGATACCTTCTTCACCAATAAAAACTGTATCTCCAGGTGTTATATTTAGGATACCCAGCTCGCCAACTGCAGAAACAGGGCCCACTGCGAATATCGCAAGCACTATAAGAGATAACAGTGCGATTCCGAATTTTTTACTCGTCATTTAAACCTCCTTAACATACGATTTAAGGATCAGGCAATCAACCATATTCGGCATATGCCGAAAAAGGATTCACCTTGCCCCATACTCCGAACGACGGAATATAGAGCAGTATTTGTAGAACACTTAATATATCCTTTGTGGTTGAAAGAAAGCACAGTGCATTATAAAGACACAATTATTCAGAGTCGTAATGCCTGTCTTTTTGAAATATGCATGTACAATGCATCATCAGAATCCTGATCACTTCGCAAAACCACATCAGCATGGAAACATTACAGAACATATGAACAAATCGACAATCACTATAATGAACGCAAATCATGAATTAAAGGCCCAGGATGCTATCCATGTGATTGCGCTGATAAAAAATCAATTAAATGGAAAAATACACGTTTAACACGGTTAAAATGATCAGTTTTCAGCTGAAATTTTTATGTGCCCCCAGCCTGGTTTCAGATGCCCCTGAAAGAATCACCATAATTTCATGAAATTTCTATAAATTCTCACGTGTATTTTAGAAATCATTTCGTCAGTTTAATTAGGCTGTAAAAACAATCTGATATTGCATCCTGTATTGAGGCATCAGGAGATTGAATAGTCCGGTAGTGTAGCGGTCAATCATGTGAGACTCTGGATCTTGCGACAGCAGTTCGAATCTGCTCCGGACTATTAACAGCTGTTTTTGGATATTCATATTTTGCAGAAATATTCAGATATGTAAAAATCTGGAAAAGAACTGGTTTTCATTTTGGCTTAATCTGTCGCTATCAATGCTATTTTAAAAAAGAATTTTATTTTGTGGTTCAGGCAAGAAATGCCGCAATTATCCCGCTTAAAAAAATCCCGTCAAATGTTCCCGCACCTCCGATTGAGGCAACGGAAGCACTGACCGACCCCATTTTGTTAAGGTTCAGAATGTCTGCTCCCACAAGGGTCCCTATGGTCCCGCTGATATATGCTATAATAGGGGCCGCAGACGGCACTCCCCATGAAAGGACAATCCCACATATAAGTGCGCATAACGGCGGAATAAGCACAGGCGTTGCAACCCCTATTCCGGGAACAGGTTTCGCTGTTACATTGGTAATAAGTGCGACGATAAAAACGCCGATAAGTAAGGAGAACAAAACGTGTTGCCATCCGGGTATATACAGGGACTGCCATATAAGGTAAAGCGATACCAGAAGAGGAATTATGCATCCCCCAAGGTTTAACGCAATGACAGTTTCTGATGAAAACTCCGGACTACTGTAAAACCTGTTCATAAGACGCCCGTGCGGGACTCTTATAACCTGCGGTTCCGATTTTATCTTTGTCACAGGGATATTGATGAAACTACCTATAATCATTAAAAATACGAGAAGTATCACCTGCCAGATTCCAAAACCCAGTTTTGAAAGGGCACTACCTATTATCCCCAGAAAAATGAGGGGAAGGGTAAGAATCAGCACCACTATGAGCAGGACCAGAAACAATACAGAAAGCGGACTGAAAAAGTATCTTGCCATTGTGATAATTTCAGACTTAATATGACTTTAATTCTGTGGAGGTGCACACCCCTTGTCCCATGCCCCTCCGGTAAAATACATTTGGGCAATCAATTTTTGTGCCTTCTGAAAAAGGGCTGAAAGGTCATGAAATAAATCAAATAAACAGAAACACCTAAGTTCTAAAGCTTTCTCTTCAGGATAAATACAAGAGAAAAAAAGAAAAATCCAGGAAAACTACATCTTTCTGCATATTATGCATGCATGATCATGGTGATAGGGTTCAAGCCAGCATGCATCCGTAATTTTTAGTCCCGATTCTTCAAGCTGTTTTGAGGAGTCCAGGAAAACCGTCCTTGGATCAACGCGTACATCAACGCTTCTTGTTTTCAGCATCAAAATCAGTAACCCGTCTTTTTTTAGGAACGGGAGATTCAAAGCGGCAATTTTAGCCTGGCCGGGCTGGGCAACGTCCTGGTAAATCATGTCTACTGTTTCCATAAACGGAGCATATTCACGTGGATTTTCTGCATCAGCCATAATTGGTATAATGTTTTTTCTTCTCTTTGAGACTTCAATCAGGTCCTGCATAGGCCGCGGTGCAAATTCAACGGCATAAACACAGCTGACATAGTCTGCAAAATGCGAAACAGTCGTCCCGTTTGCGGCGCCCAGATAAAGGACTTTAAGATCTTCGTCAAGAGATACTTCTTTAATATCGTCTTTTTTTATCATAAAAAGCGCCGCATACTTGCTCCTGTAAGGGTCCCACACGCGAAAACCCTTCATCATCTTCTCGCCGTAGACTCCTCCCTTTCCTTTCGATAACAGAACACCGTCTATTATTATCATTCTGCATCATCCCCGGACTGTGAAAAAACAGAGTCTATTCTTTTCTGGGCAGATTCTATGAAAGCCTCGTCGGCTTCACCCCTGAAATAGTCAATCTTCGATGCAATTGAGAGTTTCCCACCGAGTGCACGGGACACTTTCCCCCTGACTTCTGACTTTGAGTTGTGGACCCTCCTGTGCTGAAAAATTATCCCGTGCTTTGGAGACGGGGTATTGCCTTTCAGGTGCGTAAAAAGAGCACTTTCGGCTCCAAGCACCTGAATTGCTGACGAAGGCATCTTTGAGAGCTGCATAAGACCTCCTGCACGAGATATCAGTCTTGCCGCGACAAGACCCCCCACAAGGGCACTGCAGTTGGGGGCGACGATATCAGCCCTTCCGGATATTTCCTTCATAAGGCGTGTCCTCTCGGACGAAAGCCTGTCAATTTCATAACCGATTTTTCCAAGAGAAGACTTGTCATGCCTGATTATTGCAACCATCTTTCTGGCGTTCATGGACTTGTATTTCCTCGAAAATTTCGGGTTCTGCACTATGTACCACTCGGTGGCACGCTCTATGAGAAGGTTTATGACATGGTCCATCTCATCAAGCATTCTGACCATCTGGACGAGTTCGGAATCCCCTTTTGCGTAGTATTCGCGTATTTTCTCTTCGGCAAGGTATATGCACAGTAAACGGAGTTTTTCAAGGTAGTCTTCCCGGCTCTCTGCAAAACCGCACCTGACTGCGTCATCGACACAGACGGGCGCAAAATCTTTCATATCAGCGTTTATATCCATATAACGGGAAGCATAATCACCGGTTTCACCGTTTACCGGGGAACAGCTGCCGTCAGGGTTTATATCCCCAAACCAGTACTGCATAACTAAGTCTTATTATCTGTCTGCAATCCTGCATTAAAGTTCATGCATGACAATAACATTTCTTCAGGAAGGTATCCCTGCACTGACTTAACCGTTTAACCGTGCCTGAACGGAGATAAACATAAAGGAAGAACGAAAATAAAAAAAGACACGAAAAAAAGGGTTTTGAAAGCTTTGGCAGACATGAATTTACCCGAAGTTGCGAATATCTAATATATGTTCTGAATGAAAGTTATAAAAAATAAAGCCGTTTTTAAGGCTTGAATACTTTAGCTACACAGGATAAACAGATGATTATTGCAGTTTTTATGTTTATAGCAGGCCTTTTGCTTCTTGTAAAAGGTGCAGATTATTTCGTTGACGGAGGCGGAGGGCTTGCGGCAAGATACGGGGTATCCGCGTCGACAATCGGTGTTACCGTAATTGCATTCGGGACTTCGCTTCCCGAATTTGGTGTGAGCATAAACGCCCTTCTCTCCGGGGACTCCGGAATTGCGACAGGAAATATCCTCGGAAGCAATATAGCCAATATTGCCCTTGTCCTTGCCCTCTGCGCCCTGATAAAGCCTTCAATAATCTATGAAAGTATGAAGGGGAAGAGATGGATAGGAAACGAAGCATACCTGATGATAGCGGCAACACTTGTTTTCGCGCTGTTTGCCCTTTCAGGCACGCTCGGGACTATAAGCGGAATTGTTTTTCTTTCAGTGTTTCTTGTAATCCTCACATATATCTGGAAAAGCGGCGCTTCTGACGGCGAGAATGTAGAATCCCACGGAAAAAAGGACTATATTTTTATTATTGGGGGTCTTCTGGGTGTTGTCATAGGCTCCCAGCTCCTTTTAAACGGCTCTCTTACTATTGCAGAATATTTAGGCATCCCTTCATTTATTATAGGGATGTCAATGGTCGCCGTGGGGACTTCACTCCCTGAGCTTGTAACCTCTCTTATGGCGATAATAAAGGGCCAGGGGGGAATTTCAATAGGAAACCTCTTCGGGAGCAACATATTCAACCTTCTCTTCGTCCTCGGGATAGGTGCTCTCCTGAAACCGGTCGCGATACCTGATTTTTCCGACGTTATAATTATGTGCATCTTTACGTTTGCAGGGATAATTCTCTTCGTTAAAAACAGGGCGTTTACAAGAATCTGGGCAGTTGTCCTCCTTGCCGGGTACTTTGCATATATGGGTTTACTGTTTGCGTAGACATAAATACCAAAATATCCAGTCAGATTATCGAAAACGACCAGAGGATTACCGGTATCATCACTGCTCCCATGCAAGGGACACGCCTTATGTTTACGAGTGCAGGGACAAGACCCGTTGCCGTTGCAAGGATAAGAATCACCAGCCCGAAAAATCCGGTGAAAACAAAAGTCAGTGAGGCCATGAATACGATTACGACTGTACTCATCTTTTTTACGTTCATGCCGGCAAAAAGGCCCCCTGACCGCGAGAACAGAATAGCCAGAATATATCCGGCAACTGCGGCGAAAACGGCGTAAGTGAGCACAAACGAAACCCGGGGAAGACTTTGCAGGTGAGAAAATGCCGTCATTACACCGTTTCTCATCCTTGATACCGCATAAAAAGCCGCAATTGATATGAAAGCGTTCGCTGTATTGGCCGCACTTGTAGCAATTATAAATCCGCCGCCTTCCCTGTCCATTCTGACTGCCGAAGCAAGTACTGCATTTGCGGAGGCATTCGAAAGGCCCGGGAGCCATCCAACGGCAGAACCTGCTACTGTCCCGGCAGCACTGTACTTTAAAATATCCTTTCTTTTTGCCGTTACGGTTCCATTCACCTGTTTTGGCATTTTACCTCCGGACGAATTCAGGAGGACGGATATCCCGAAAAGACCTGCAAGAAGAGGCATCAGAACAGATGAATCCCCGGCAAAACCTGCGCAGAGCCAGGAATATTCAAACGAAAAAACCCCGAGAACTCCAGATACTATAAAGACTGCAAACGACCATTCAGGCGATTCGGACCATACTATAAGAATTCCCGATACTGTTATGAGTATTATTCCGACCCACCAGTCTATGTACGGCTGCAAAAACGGAAGTATCACTAAAAATACCGCAAACACCGGCATACTCAGTGCTGTCCCGAAGGCGCTTCCGACAGCAGAAAGCCTCACGGCCTCGCTTCCCCTTCCCTCAAGACAGAACCTGTGGGCAGGAAGAACGGAGAGGGCCGTGTCTGCATCAGGAATTCCAAAAAACGTTCCCGGGACTATGTCAAGAAAAGTATGGACTATCAGCGCTACGACAAGGGACACTGCCATTGCCGTTTCCCCGAAGATTGCAAGAAAACCGGTTTCAGCGGAGAGAAGAATTCCGGCCATCGTATTTGAGTGTATTCCGGGAATAAGACCGCTTATTGTTCCGAGGACTATCCCTATGAAAAGGCCGAGTACAATCTCAATCATCTGGCTGTAATCCCTTTTTATTGCAGGTTAAATATAGGGATTTTTAAACGAATTTTATCACACGGAAGAATACGGGAGTTATAAAATACCAGAAAAATTTCCGGTGAAAAAAAGAGGTATGATTTATCTTTAATTCCAACATATTCATCAGCTTATGTTGATTGCAGTTACCCGCCTTAAGGAAAAGGCAGGAAAGGACAATGACCTGTGCAAAAAATACGGTCATTCCTGCCGGATTGTATCGCCCATGGAGGCAGAAGTATATACCGACAGGGTAGTTGAATTTGCGGATAAGGTAAATAAAAACGAATATGACTGCATTTTTTTCACAAGCGCCCTTCCGGCAAAATCAATCGGCCCTCTCCTCAGGAGGTGGCCCAGGGTAATTGCAATAGGACCACAGACCGCAAAAACCCTGAAGGGATTCGGAATAGACTGCGAGATGCTCCCTGCGTTTTATTCACGTGATTTCGCCCCGTATCTCGGAGACTGGATAAGCGGTAAAAAAATAGGCATCCCGCGTGCAGCCGTCCCTAACCCGAAACTGATGGAGGCCATAAAAGAAAGCGGTGGAATCCCCTGCGAGGTCCATATATACTCCCTTAAGCCGGTGAACAAAAAACTTGACCTTGAAGGGTGCGGTGCAGTACTTTTCACAAGCGCCAACTCGTTTTCATATTCTGTGTGGAATAAGGATTCCGGAATTATTCCCATTGCAATCGGAGAGATAACCGCCGAAAGAATGAAGGAAGGCGGTGTAAGTCCTTCAGTCACCGGTGACGGCTCGCTTGAAGGAACCCTTTCAGCGCTAAACGAATACCTGAAAAACAAAGAACTACCATGAGCGAAGAGTTCAGAGACCCGGCTATAGAAAAACTGCTTGAATGCGGAATAATTGCAGTCGACAAACCGCAGGGGCCGTCAAGCCACCAGGTTACCGCGTGGGTCAGGGAAATTTTTGGTGGTGACATAAGAATAGGTCACGGCGGAACGCTCGACCCGATGGTCTCGGGTGTCCTGATAATAATGCTTGGAAGGGCCGTGAGGCTTGCTCCCGTGATTCTTAAGCATAAAAAGGAGTACATCGTTGTCATGAGGCTTCACGGAGACGTCTTAAGGGAGGACATCTGCAAAACCGCGGAAGAGTTCAGCGGGCGGGTCTACCAGAGGCCGCCGAGAAAAAGTGCTGTCCGCCGCCAGCTTCGTATAAGAACGATATACAATATAGAAATACTCGACATAAAAGACAGTCTTGTCCTGATGCGTGTCGCATGCGAAGCCGGGACATACATCCGCTCTTTATGCATACATATGGCGCTTGCGATGGGAGTGGGAGGACAGATGGAGGAGCTCAGAAGGTCAGAATCGGGATCTCTTTTCCTTTCCGACTCCTGCACTCTCCAGGACCTGAAAGATGCCTTCGTCTTCTACAAAGAGGGAAACCCGGGACCTCTCAAAAAGATGCTTCTCCCGGCAGAAAGGCTTGTTGCAGGAATTCCTTCCGTCAGGATACGTGACTCCGCTGTTGAAGCCGTATGCAGCGGTGCCGTGCTTGCAGGCGTCGGTGTCCTTGAAAAGGAGAACTTCAGGCGTGATGCAATCGTTGCGGTTATGACTGAGAAAAATGAACTTGTCTGCCTCGGAAAAGCGCTTGTTTCATCGGAGGAGTTCAGTCCGGGTGACAACGGTCTTGTCGTATCACCTCTTGCAGTTATAATGAAGAGAGGGACATACCGGAAGGGCTGGACAAAAAAATCACATTCACAGAATAATTCCGGCAAAAAAAAGGAAGAGATAAAAAATGAGAGAGGAGGGAAATCTGAAATAATGGCGGATGAAATCAAAATTACGGAAAATTCAGGAAAAGTCAGACCTGAAGCGAAATTTAAAGGGAAGGATAAAAATCAAAAAGGTAACATGAAAAAGGGTTCGGGGAAAAAAGGGCCTGTCGTAATAAAACCCAACTTAAAGTCCGAACCAAAGAGAAACCTCAGGTCAGCCCCCCCTAAAAGCAGAGAGGACAAAAGAGACGGACAGCTAAAAAACAGGGGGAAAAGGAATAAGCCCGGACATTCAGGTCAGCAGCAACAGGGACAGTCCGATAAGTCCGCCTCCCACAGCGTTGCGAAGGGCTCAGTGAAGGCGTTTCAGCCGTACAGGAAAATAAGGAAGTAAAACGAATAGGGAAATCCGATAAAAAAATAAGGCTTTAAGCGAAAAAAAAGAGCACAAACCTTACCCGGATTTACTTTTCCGCATTCTTTTGTTTTTGGTGTTTATACTGCAATTGTGTCCGGTTGCATCCTGGCAGTCCTGAATTTTTTACCAATTTTTTGCCGCGTCAAAAGGATAGAGTTAATAGATTAACAGTTGTATTGAATAAGGCAAGGCAATTACACTATTTTGTGCTGAGGTAGTCTAGTCTGGAAGGGCGCAGGCCTGGAAAGCCTGTGGGGCGAAAGCCCCTCGGGAGTTCAAATCTCCCCCTCAGCGTCGTGACAACTTGTCCATAGACTTATCTTCTGTTTTGGTTTATCTTAAGCAATATGAGAAGGTCGGCAGCAGAATTTCATGGCAGGACTCATGAAGCAGCTCTTCTGTTTCTCAATACAAAATTATCAGCCAATGCCATCATGAAACCTGGAAAGAGAATAGGAGCTTTTAGAGAGCGACATCAAGCACCAGATACTTAAGAAAATTATTCTGATACCCTTCAGGATTGTGGAGAAATCTACGCCGATTTAGGTATACATAAGAGAATTAGCTATGAAATTATGAATCTTTGGAATCAAAATACTTTTATCAAATTGTAAACTTACTTAGATTTATGGGGTTTATTTTTTTATATGCCACGATTATTTTATATTTACTTTATAATTACCCACTCAGTTTAGAGACATTAGGCACTTTGAGCAATTACATTTTAGCTGGACTTACAGTACTCATAATTTTTCAAAATCGTCATACTATCAAATCTTCGCAAAAACAGACTGAGATTATGGCAACTAATTTAGAAATTTTAATGAGAGAAAAATACAAGCCAATAATCATAAATATTACACATCGTATTTTCAATATGCTTCAGGATGAAATAAATTTTGAAAATAAAGCATTAAGTCCTGATTTTAATAAGGAATTACATCAAAAAATTAAATTAGATATCATTGATTTGATTAATAAAAATTTTATTAAAAAGTATTATTATACAGTTAATAAGACAGGACATACATATAATGACTGTTTAGTGAATTATTTAAATTCAATTTCGCCTGACTTTAATACTCTTCTGGAAAAAAGAAAATCAATTTTATTGCAATTATCAAAGAATTTTATTGTAACTAAAAATATCATTTTTAATTCTAATAAAGATGAATCTGATAAGATATTAGTAAATATAATATCAAATCTATACAATGTTATATATCCCGGATTTAATGATTCGCCCAAAAATCAGCCTTTTTTAGAAATCCCACATATAGAAAAAAACAGATTTTTAGACGGAGAAACCAGAAAAGTCATTCAGGATAGAGAAGAGTTAAAATCCAATATTTATATTATGAAGAATTTAATTCCCATTGTAAAGGTTATAGTGAAATTTGACCTATTAAACAAACCTAATCTTTCTTTAAATCAACCTACAATGGGGCATAGAATTACCCAAGATGACATTGATAATACCCAAGAAATAAGAAAGTTATTTATCGAGAATTTAGAAAAATCTGATGAGAATTTCAGTTTGAGAAAAAAGAGAATAGACAAAAATGTCCTTGATTTAATTAAGATAAATAATGATATTCTTACAAACATTGGAGAAATAAAATCTAAATTTGTAATAGACTATTCGTTAGAAGGAGAAGATTTTTAGATTTTTTTACAATTAAAGGTTAATATTAAATCATCCCGTAAGCCTGCAGCCATACTGCTAAACTTTTATTGCACTTAGCATCCGGTTTGGATATAAGAACAACAGATGTTATTTAACCTGGGATCTACGTTTAAATGCAGTAACTAAATATCTTAAAGTGATATGTCATGTTTTCAGAAGCTATCCAAAAAGCAATGAAATTTACCTAGCCGATTGTGTGCTCATTCAGGACAATAGATGGCAAAGTGGAAAGTCCGATAGGTGCCTGTGTTCTGCTAAACGATAAGGGCTGGATTATTACAGCAGCCCACATATTTAACCCGAGACTGAAACACCTTCAGGATACCGGAAGTCTGGAGGCTTACAACTCAGAAATCAATAAAATAAATTCTGATATCAGTTTAAATGCAAACCAGAAAATAAGAAAAATATCGAGGATTAAAAAAGACGGCAACTGGATTACTGACTTTTCAGACGTTCCATTTATTGATAAAAACCAGTATGCAATAGAGAGAATAATCTCAAATTCAAAATTAGACCTGGCTGTAGCTAAATTAAAGGACTTCAGACCACAGAGGTCTCCGGAATATCCCGGCTTTAAAAAATCCGGAGAGATATTCCCAGGAAAATCTGTATGCAAACTGGGTTTTCCATTCAACAGCATAGATTCGGAATTTATTCAAAAAGACGATAAAAAGTTCTTTAAATTTTTAAATAACCCGTTCCCGATGGCTATTTTTCCAATGGACGGGATAATCACAAGAAACTTGGAATTCGGAAAAACAAAAGACGGTTTTGATAACCTTTTCATTGAAACATCATCTCCCGGATTAAGGAGACAAAGCGGGGGCCCCATATTTGACACAAACGGGATAGTCTGGGGGATTCAGAGCCGCACATCTCATTTATCACTGGACTTTTCACCGAAGATTAAAAGAAACGGAAAAGAAATCGAAGAAAACCAGTTTATAAACCTGGGAATAGGCGTCCATCCTGTGACAATAAACCAGTTTCTTGAAAGAAATAAAATAGAGGATAGGATAGCAGATTATTAAGATTAAACGAAATTTCTAGAAAAGACATTCTCCAAGAATGACCACCCATCGCAGAAAAAACTTATCATATCACATCCCTGCACTGTCATCATGAGATTGCTTCCCCTCAAGCATCGTAAAAACTTGAATTATAAACAGAAAATTGACTGTCAAATTACAATTTGATAGAAAGAAAAAATCCTTCTTTTTTAGTAACATAATAATGATTAGAATTTTTTTCCTTTTCTATATCTATAAGATTATTTGAACTAAGCCTTCCAATATGCCATGATATTGTAGGAGAAGATAATTTTGTATATTCCATAAGGTCTCTCTGAGTACAACCCGGATTCATAGATATATACCTCAGAATATCCTCAGTTTTTGGGCAATCAGATATAATTCTTTTATCACTGGAATAATGATTATAATCATTAAATCTTCCAAAGTAATGTCTCCTTTTGTACTGTTTTGTCGAAAAAATTTTTCCTTCACGAAACAAAATTTTGAGATGATATCTCAGGGAACTATGGTTAATTCTTGTTATATTCTCAATTTCTCCTAAAGTAATTCCTGGGTTGCTTTTAATTATTCTAACTATATCCTCTCTTCGTTCATTTTCAAGGACATTATTTTTTTTAATCTGCTTAATACCAAAAAAGAAACCTGTAATTATTGTGATAACACTTGCTATAGGTATTAAATATAAAGAGTATAACCCAATTATTGAAATAAAATGCTGAATAGGGGTGACTTCCCACCAGTTAAGAGCACGAACATTATCTTCCCTAAAAAAATCAGGCGAATCAGCACTCGGCGTTACAATAATATTAGAATCAACTGAAGCCTGATGGATATAGACAAGAATTAATATCAGTACTAATGCTATAACTGGCCCCCTAAGATTCATATTTTATTATACGAAAAAAGAAATTTATATCTTTCTATCACAAAAGTGAATAACTTAAAGATGAACCTGAAACCTGTCCACCATAAACGTTAAGCTTCCAGTCACCCATAGGAAGGAAGCCCGATGAGGACTGTACATCAATATCAATCATTCCGTCTCTTTCAGGACTATCATACAAATCAGTATAATGTCCTACAAAGCTATTATCTGGAGTATAAACATATAACTCAAGATCACCATAATTTTCATCCCAAGTCAATGTAACATCAATTTTCGAAGTAAAAGGACTTACATACCTAGTATGATAAACCATTTCTCCCTGAGATATTTGATGCTGATATTTTATTTCTGAAAAATTTGTTATATATTTGTCAACAGATGGCATAACAATGATTTCATCATTTATACTTTTTTCAGATATTCCACTACCCATTGCAGGAAAAATGAAAAGTGCAGCAGATACGACCACCATAGCAATGATTAAGGTTTTTTGAGTCATGAGCATAATTTAATAAATTTATAATATATTGCTGTTGTGACCAAATCATCAAAATATCTCTATAAGATTAGATGATTTGGTCATAAGAGGTATTTAAAAGTAAATTTAAAGATAAGCACGTGACATCCAGACGATGTTGCAGGGGAATTTACCTTAAATAGAGCATCAAAAGGTAAAATCCATTAAGTGACTACTGAGGTAATAACAGAGAAGAAAGTGATCTTATTAGAAGATTCAATAATCTATATCTTATCCTCAGGTAAGTGTCTAAATTTTGGGAGGAAAAAAATGAAAACAAAGAAATTGCGGCAGATGCTGAGCTTATTTGCTATAGCGATTTTAGTAAATGCATTTATTATGCAGACTGTATGCGCTGAAAAAAACAGTCCGAGAATAATAAACACATGGGAAAAAGAGCACACCATCCTTGTTGAACATACAACTGATTACTATATCTCCAATGGTATAGTCTATGTCACAGATACCTACTCTGGAAACGAGTTGAAATCAAGGTTTGGTACAGATCATTTAGATAAAACAACCTCATATAAAGTTGATTCAAATTACGCAAAAGAGTTAAATCTTGCAGAAGGTATAAGTTACAGTTCAAAAGAGTTATCATATGAGGTTTTTACGCTGGAATACGACCCTCCTCTTTCTGTAAAAAGTTATGATTACCCCCAGTGGATTTACGAAAAAATAGATAATACGTATCATCAGTTGGACGAACCTGTAAATATTGCATGGGAAAGTAACAGCATCAGCACAGTAAAAACAGAAATATTGAACGAAGGATGGTGGGACGATATAGCTGAGGATACTTACTACATATATGATAACGGATGGAAAGCAGATGATGGTCTTGCAAGTGACCCTCTCAGAATTCTCGGTGGGTGGCACGTCAGATTATGGCAGATGAATGATGGAGATGTCATAGGAGCGGCCCACCATGATACCGCTATTCCTCATTCGGCCGATGGTTTTGAAAATGCAGAAGAAGAAGTAGCAGGATTCTATGATCAACCAGGCGACAATTTGTGGCATGTTTATGAAGATGACTATTCCCTCAACAATTATGTAGCAAGTCCTTACAATAATGGCATGTGCACAAGAATTTTCTATAGCGGCTGAACATGAAAACTGATGAATTAATCAACCAAAAAAATCTAATCTTCCTTTTTTACATAGCCTGCTTTGCCGTTTTAGACTCTTTATATTATCTTTTAAGCCGGAATGAACTCTTTTACTCAGGAATAATAGGAACATTACTAATCATCCTTTACCCGGCCGGGGCTTTTTGTTACGGCTACAAGACAGGTGACAGGTTTCGTGCACCACTTGCCGGAATCATATCCTATGCATTTTTAATCATTTTTGCATTCTTCGGGAATAATTTTCAGAACTTAATCAGTTCGGGTCACATTCTGCTGTTCACCGGATATCACCTGACTCTTCTGATATTAACCGGATTAATAGGATTTCTGTCCTCGGGAAAAGAAAAAAAGCTACTTGCCATAGCGGCAGTCCTGTCTGTAATATGGGTTATTATCTTCATATCAGGCATATCCTGAAAAAAAGCCTTCTTTACACTTTTTTGTTTTCTTATTAATCAGGCAGGAATTTCTAAAAAAAATTTTGAAGTTTTCACTTAAACCTTGCATTCACTCCTACAGCGCTATCCGTTCAAGTCCCTGCTTTTTTCAGGATTTAATAACAGTAATAAGAAAATCAGCCAGGTAAAAGGTATTATTTTTCACAGACTCCTTTGTAAAAAAAATGTCAGAAAATCATTTTTAAATTATATAAAAAAACAGAATGTCACGCATAAACTGGGAAAACTGCCCTATTTTCGAGATTTATTGGATAAATTGCACAATATATCGTATACAATTATTGTTATATTAAATCATTAGTGATAATCACAAATGATAAAGGTTAAAAATTTGCATTTCATACAGACACTGTAGAGAATCCCAAATACTTATCCACGGGACGATACAGTGATCAGAATCTCCGGATTTGCAAATTCTGCAAAGCCAAAAATTGCAGTTTTTACAATATTTACAATAATCCTGCTTTTCTTCTCAGGGACAGCAGTTGCTGCAGCAATACAGGACAACTCAGTATATAGTGACAGATTCCTGACAGAGACAATAGAGCAGCAGTCCGAAAATGCAGGAGTCAGGTACCCTGCGACTGATATGTCATACTCAAAAGGAGTGGATATCATCTCAAAAAATTATACATTCAGTTATAATTTTGAAAATATCACCCTGAATCTGGAGACAGACAAAAAAATGCTTTTGGCAGCCCGGAAAACCAATAAAAACATCTGGGCAAAATCCTCATTGACTAAGAGGAAAGAGTGGGTGGCAGGATATTACCTCTCATTAATTGCAGACCCCGTAAACACCGAAACCTACGAAAGCGTAGTATCAGAGCTTGGAAAAGTGCGTGACGAAAAGGAGATGGACAGCGATGAATATGCTGAATTCATCGTGAAATTTGTACAGTCCCTGCCTTACAGCTCCACGGGTTCGGCCCCAAAGTACCCTGTTGAAACAATATCCGACGCGTCAGGTGACTGCGACGACAAAAGCATGCTCCTTGCAGCGATTCTTACAATCGAAGGCTACGACACTGAAATGATGTACTACGAGAACCAAAGCCACGTCGCAGCCGGAATAGGAACAGGCTCAGAGAATAAATTCGCATACATAGAGACCACTAAAACACTTCCCGTCGGAACTGTCCCGGGGATTGTAGGAAACAAAACATTTGACCCAAAAGATCCAATAACAATTCAGGTTTCAAAGGACGGTATGAAGTACACAAAGGCAAACCGGGCCCAACCCGGAAACTGACGTCTCATAACTGTCAGGTTAAAATATAACAGGGATTTACCTGCCTAAAAAATCTCAAAATTAAAATATCCACAACAATTTCGGTCAAAATTGCCGGAAGTCCTGGGGAATTTTGGTATTTTATACCTTTTATTTGACTTAACCAAAATTTCCCCCGGCCGCACCATTAGGTTTACTGTACGAAAGACAGGGGGTCTTTTCCCAATTCTCGGCCGGGAACAGAAAAGGAGTGGAGGGCAATCATATATAATATTTTGCACAGCAAATAGGACTGTCAAAAACATTCAGACATTGTACAAAGCGAAAAGTGAAAATCCAATGATTTTGCACAGGGAATTATATTAAATAGCTAAATACTACCTGACCAGGTTAAATAAACCTGATAATATTTCATTGAAATAAAAGGATATTATATAATGATAAAGTCAGATTTTTATCAACCGGAAGGTGGTTTACATACCGCGAACAGTCATTAATTTAAAACTTCTGCCCAGAAAAGAGGCAAAAAGGATAATTTTGTCGTCCTTTAAAAAACCGGACAATATGGTTTTACTCTCCGTCCCGGATGCGTGCGGATGCATTTCTGCAGAACCTGTCTATTCAAAGAGGACAAATCCTCCGCTGCTACTCGCAGGACCTGACGGAATTGCCGTAAAAAGTGCGGAGACAAAAAAAGCCGGAGAGGACAAACCTGTAGAGATTGAAGCACCCAGGGTAAACACCGGGATGCCTATGCCTGAAGGTTTTGATGCCGACATAGCAATAGAAGAGGTGACAAAGGTCGCAGAGAACATTTACAGGGTTCATACTCCGGTATCCGCTTACGAGAACACCATTCCAATGGGCTCGGATATAAAAGAAGGGGATATGATACTTGACAAAGGGCATATAATAACCCCGCTCGACATAGGTGCACTGCTTACATACGGAATTACAGAAATTTTCGTTAAAGAATGGAAAGTCGGCCTTATTGCAACGGGTGACGAGATAATATCCCCCTATGAAACCCCAATGCCGGGCCAGATAGTAAACAGCAACTCGTATATTTTTGCGGCTTACCTTAAGCAGTATAAAGTTACACCGGTATTGTACCCTATTATTCATGACAACCGCGATGCTATCGCAGAAGGACTTAAAAAGGCTCTGGGGGAATGCGATATGGTCCTTGTATTCGGGGGGTCCTCTGCCGGGTCAAAGGATTTCACCGTAGACGCACTTGAAGAATCCGGCGAAATTCTCTATCACGGGGTTGCAATGGGACCGGGAAAACCCGTAACACTTGCAAGAGTAAATGAAAAACCTGCCCTGGGAATGCCGGGTCCTTCAGTTTCGTCAAGAACTGCATTTCACGAGCTCGTATGCCCGCTGATGAAGCAGTGGGGAGTGCCTGTCACTCCTGACACTACCGTCCGCGGAGTGCTTACGCAGGATATACCCGCTTTTGGAAATTTCGACCTTTTCATGATGGTAAAAGTCGCGGAAAAGGACGGAAAAACTCTCATAACACCTCTTCCGAGAGCATTCGGCCAGATGAACGGCGTCAGGGCAGACGGTATCCTTCACAAAAAATCAGGAACAGGTGCACTTTCTGCAGGAGATGAAGCTGAAGTGCAGATGCTAAGACAAAACCCTTTCTCCGGGCCGGAGAGTTCCCCGGAATAATCACTATTTTTTTGACTGAAACCCCAAGGATAAAGGCTGACGAAAACAAAAGAAACTGTTTTTGCGACAACCTTAAACCTGCCCTTCAAAAAAAATCATGAACTAAAAAAACAAGGATTTTACGTTAAAATTCGTTTTTATCCATTATAATTTATTTTTAAGGGTAATGATTTTATAAAAAATACACAAAAGGCAGGCAGATGCATAAACCATATGCTGGTTTATATAGTAATAGTTACTCACCGGCGGGACAAAAATCATCTTCCCGAATCCTCATGCAGAAAATCCTTTCAAAAGAAACAAAAGAATAAGGGGTAAATCAGGTGGATTACTCATTTTCCGCTTTTTTACTCCCGCCAGTCCTAGAAAAAGCACCGGAATACACAAGAGCACCATCTACAGGACATACCTCCGTGCAGCGTCCGCACATATAACACTCCGATTTGCTGTCAAAAACCCCCGCCTCGTTGACAGGACAGACCTTTTCACACTTACCACACTCAATGCACTTATCCGTCCTCCTGAATTTGCAGACACTTCTCGACGCCGCAACGGCAAGAAATACCCCGTAAGGGCATAAAAACCTGCAAAACGGCCTGTATACAAAAACCGATATTAAAAGAATAAGTGCAAATACAAAAAATGAAGCCGATGCAATATCAAGATAAAAAAAGTCTCTTACGCCAAGAATTCCGAGAACACTTACAGAAAACAAAAGCCCGGAAACAAGAATTACTAAAAAGACAAAAGCTCGTATCGCAACCGAGTATTTTTTAAGGTACTTTCCTCTTTTTTTGACCGGCAAAAGAGAGACAATCTCCTGCAAAACGCCTACAGGACAGATATTTCCGCAGAAAATCCTTCCAAAAGCAAAACTAAGAGCAAATATCAGAACAAGACCTGATATTACAACAAAAACGGTCGCACTGTTTGAGGAAAGGTTTCTGATAAAAATAGTCTGGAACTGGTACGGTGCTACCGGCGCAAAGAGAATAAAACCTGACAGTGCCGATATGACCAGAAACAAATAACCTGTTTTCCTGCTCATCCTTTTTGTCTTCCACAAAACGGCAATAATCAAAAGTGCAAGAATACCATAGAGAAATCCTGCTGCCTGCGGCAATGATTTTATAACGATGATAACAATCCTCCCATGATGAATCTGACATCAGTCAGTCAGATAAAACTATCTGAACAAAAAAAGCCGTTTTTCTGAAAAAGACAGAAAAGTATACCAGTTCAGATCCATTGGTCATTTTTCATACTTCTTCATCAAAGCCCTGTCCGGATAAATCCGTGCGGTTCCTCCGGCTTTTTTCTTCCCCCTGACTGCTCTGAGCCTGTCAAGGGCAATGAAATCAGGTGAAACACCGTAGCAGACCGATATTTCGTTTTTTATACTCTCCTTTGACGGGACCGCACCCTCAAAAGAAAGAACAAAACTCACCTCTTTTCGCGGGAAATCCGGGTTTTCCCTGTATTCATCAAATATTATATCCGTTTTAAAACACCTCTCAGATTCCTGTAAATTTCTCTTATTTGCCCTTCCTTGTAAACTTTCCAAGACCCCTTTTCGGTATCATACCGTCAGGTGAAAAAAAAGTTCCTCCTGCACTTCTAACGTCCTCTATAGTATAAAATGCCTTAGGGTTGTACTTGTTAATGGACCTTAGGACCTGCGGGATATCTTTTCTTTTTACTACAATTAATATTATGTTTACACTGCCATACTGCCCTTTTGCACCGACAGTTGTTGTGCGAAAACCCTCATTTTTCAGGTAATTTACGAGCTTTGTTGCATCATGTTGTGTTATTGTCCTGATAACAGACACCCCGAGGGCCATCCTCTCTTCGATAAGAATTCCTATATAGTTCCCGCAGGCAAAACCAAGTGCATATCCTATAAATGCAGGAACAGGAGTCCCGTCCTTTAAGACCTGGCTTATTGCAATAAGCCAGATGCTTATCTCAAAAAAACCGACAAAAGGTGCCAGGTACTTAAGTCCCCGGGAGATAAAGATGATTCTCATCGTCCCGAACGAAACGTCGGCAATTCTTGCAAAGAATATCAAAACAGGCAGTATGAGATAATTGAATAAGTCCGGGTCTGTCATGGGCGGTTTTTCCAGCAGGTACTCCTGTTTTTCTATTTACAGTTCCCATTGCTGAAAATATTTTTGGTCAAACACAAACACGCAGGGCTTTTTTATGGGCCAGGGCCATTTTTGAGACAAAAACGGGAATACAAAATTTATGAAATAAAGCTTATAAACTGTGAAGTACAACTATCTGACTTCCTAAAAATATATTATATAACCAAAGTAACCGACATCCCGGCTGCAGATACGTGGGTTAACATGACAGATAAAACTGAAACGGAAAAATGCAGGGAAATCAGGAATATAGTAAAGAACAGCAGTTTTACAACACTTAGGGATTTTTCAAAAGAGCAGATAGAATATCTGATAAAACTTTCAAGAAAACTCAAATATGCCAAATACAGGCACCAGGAGATAAAATATCTTGAGGGAAAAGAGATAGCACTAATATTTGAAAAACCCTCAACAAGGACACGCTGTTCGTTTGAGATAGCCGCTTACGACCAGGGTGCCCATGTCACATACCTCGGACCGGAAGGTACACAGATAGGGCACAAGGAGTCCATAAAGGATACCGCAAGAGTTCTGGGAAGACTTTACGATGCAATAGAATACCGTGGGTTTTCTCAGGAAAACGTGGAAATTCTTGCAAAATATGCAGGTGTGCCCGTATACAACGGCCTTACCGATGAATTTCATCCGACACAGATACTTGCTGACATCCTTACGATAACCGAGCATTCGGACAAAAAACTCACTGATGTCTCAATATGCTACCTGGGCGACGGGCGGAACAATACTGCAAATTCACTCCTTCTCGGTGCATCCATTCTCGGAATGGACATAAGGATATGCAGCCCGGGAAGTCTTATGCCAAACGATGATATAACAGGGTTCTGCAAAAAGGCTGCGGAAAAATCAGGCGGAAGGCTCACATTTACAAAAGACCCGAAAACCGGCGTATCCGGTGCGGACTTTATTTACACTGATGTCTGGGTCTCTATGGGTGAACCTGACGAAGTATGGAACGAACGAATTAAACTTCTTATGCCCTACCAGGTGAACGCCGACCTGATAAAGGCGTCAAAAAACCCAAATGTAAAATTCATGCACTGTCTCCCTTCATTTCACAATACCGAAACTGAAGTCGGAAAGAAACTCTGTAATAAATACGGCTACTCAGCACTTGAAACAACAGAGGATGTATTTGAATCAGAATATTCCATAGTGTTTGACCAGGCCGAAAACAGGATGCACACTATAAAAGCAGTGATGGTCGCAACTCTTGCGGAAAGAGAACCTTAAAATAATCCTCCCAATGCAGCAGAATCTTCTTTAAAACGTTAAAAAATGCTGATATCCAAAAAAATATTTTTTCCCTTTACGTTATCCCGAGGAAAAAAACCGTTAGTCTCCCTTAAAACCTCTTATTGTATACGAGAGCAGGTTAACGGCGTAATCCACAGCAGGGTTCAGTGGATTCATATCCTTCATGGACTGCGACGCAGCAGACAATGGTTCTTTGTATTCGCCAGCCTCAACCGACAAAAATTCCTTCAGATTACCAAAAAGGTGTGAATTGTACTTTCTTTCATTATTAAGAATGCTGCTGTCGCAGATTAACGCCCTTTTTTCGGATATATATTCCCAGTCAACCTCGGTCTTTTCAAATACCGTTTTCAGGGTTTCAATCTTTACCCAGTCGCTTCCAAAAGATGCCTGAAGACTCTCCTTTCGGGAACTTATACAGAATAGAAGGTCCCTGAAATCCGAAACGAATTCACGGTAACTCATCTTAAACTCGTCAAAAACCTTGTCAGCCTTTTTTTCGGCATCTGGCGGGTCCGCGACCATTCCAAGGGCAAGGGTCCCTGCAAGAAAATAAATATTTTTCAGGAAACTGTCAAATGAAGATTCTGTTTTTAAAAGAAGAGTTGTCATGTGTTCGTTTTCTTCTTCAACCGTCTCAACACTATACAGCCTTTCATGGACCATCATAAAAAACGAAGGCAGCGCCGAGACAGCGGACAGAAAAATGATTATTCTCATAAGTATGATATTGTGATTCTTTTGCGGTTTTAAATTTATTCATACGTCAAAAACAACTGGATACAAAAAAAGTAATAATACACCTTTAATTCATGCAATACCATTTCCGGAAAGATAAAATGTCCCTTGATTCCTGCGGGTTACAAGTAAGAGGTGTCACAGGGGGCATTGCATATATAAACTTGTATATGGTTTATGGCAGTATGGAGTATAATTAAGGCACATGCCGGATTTGAGTGATAAAAAAGCATGGATAACAGTTTAAAAGGGATTTTAATCACAAACTGCCACAATTTGAAAACCGGCATAAGGAAAGAATTTCCCGGATTCCCGGACTATAATATGATTATTCAAAGAAAGTTTTCAGGACAGGTAATCATACCAGCTGAAACTGTATGTCTCTTCAGATGTGATATAATCACCCAAAACTACGCACGTCCACTTTCCTGCAGGAATCTGCGGAGATTTTTCTATAGAAATACAGACTGAAGAACCGTTACCGCCAAAATTTTCTTTAGTATATCTTTGTATCGAATAGTCGGGTCCCATAAGAGTCACGGAAAGAGAACTGGATGAATTTATCCATGAAAGCTCACATGCAATTTTCTTTACACCGTCCCTGACGTTTACAGAATACCAGTCCGATTCACCCTGAACAATTTTTTTCCCGGAAATGCCGTTAAAAACCGTTTCATTACCGGAATTATTTACCAATGTCCTGGGGCTGCTGTCCCCTCTATTACCGTTTAGCAGGACATAATAAATCCTGCTTACATTATCCGGCCCTTTTTCAGTCCAGACAAAACTATCCGGGCAGTCACTGCAAACGGATATTTTTCCGTTGCCGGAATACAAAACATTAGTCAGGTTTTTTTTCGGGTCATAAATCCTGACCTGCCACAGGTCTTTGCTTTTCTCAGCCCATATTATATTCTCTCCTGATAAAAAGGGACTTAAAACCTGACGTTTGAACGAAAAGGTATTTTCAGTAAAATTTGTTCCGGCAGGGCTTTTCTGCATAACAGGAATTTTCCCGGCATTATTAAACCAGACAAGATTATTCTCCCTGTAATAAACGGATGATATATCACCGTTTTTTTCAACGCACACCGGTAAACTGCAAAGACCGGCAGCACTACAGCGGTAAAGCGAATCGCCCTGGATACCCGGAATTACAAAAGCCAGCTCTTTTCCGTCCGATGCAATGGTCTTCGGGGGCTGTATATTCTCAACAACAGTTCTGACGCTCTTTGATGACGGGTCCAAAGACATAACCTTCGAGGAGTTCTTTATCCCCTCTTCGCTCCAGAAAAGCAGGTCACCGCCGAAAACAAGACCCTGTTTGCGTTCAGCAGAATGGAGCCTGAAAGCGGTTTTTGAACTGAAATTATATACACAGATGTCAGTTCCCGTTTTTTCGTCCTCAAGCCACGCCATATATTTTTCGTTCATGCAGAGAGACTTCTTAAACTGCGAGTCCGGCATCAGTATGACGCCGGATTTGTTTATCATGTCAAAGACCGCAACGAAAGTTTCTTTTCCCGAAACAGAGACGTTGCTTTTAAAATCCCCGCCACTTCCAATCCACGCTATCCTCTGAAGAGATGACGAGAGTGAAATTATCTCCGAACCGTTTCCGGGCGTCGCAAAAGAATTTATCTGATAGGCGGCCGATGAAGAGACTAAAAACATGAAAAGGATTAAGGCTGACAGCAGGTACAGTGAGTAAACCCTTCTTTTATTCCCGTCACCCATATCCTGCATCACTTCCGTTAATCTGCATTACAGCCGTCAAAAATAAGATTTGTGTCAGGCATTCTTAGAATACCGACTAATAAGTGAGTTCACATCCGCCGCATAAACAGAGCCAGGGCATAAACCTTGGACCGATATGTCTCCGGAGGACACGCTCCATACTATATATCCCGAATCCGCCGAGACGTCATAACAGTCCGAAGAGCCGTATGTCAGCCTCAGGGGGTTCAACCCGTTTATGCCGGAGCAGAACACCTCGTAATGCCCGTCAGTCATCTCTGTCCAGAACACCCTGTTTTCAGATATGACAGGCCCCTTTTTGCTGCTGTCCGACCCTGCAATATCCGATTCAGTCCCCTTTTCTATGTCATAAATATATATGCCGTACGGTGTTCCTGTAACATTCAACTCTTTTTGGTTTTTTACCAGGTTTTCCAGGGGATAAGTGCCGGAAATGAAACCGTTTTTCAGGTCATAAACTGAAGAGTTCTCATGGTAAAGGTCAATGGAAGAGGTCTTCTGCGTGACCGTATCGTACACAAAATATGAGTTCTCTTCGCCTTCTTCCGGGTACTCCCTGAAGGCGACATACCTGCCGTCTGTAACGATTTCACCCGGATATCTCTCCCCAAGATTAATTTCAGTTATTAACCTCTCCTCTCCCCGTCCGGCACCGCAAACCATGACATCTGCCTTTTGGGTTTCTGTATCATTATGTTTTATCCACGCATCAAGGACGCCTGACGAGTCATAATCAAAGAATCTGTGCCCTGAAGATGAGACAAGATTAGTTTTTCCTGAATTCAGGTCAGCTGAGACAATACGGTATTCTTTCGTACCGTTGTCATAAAGACTATAAAACGCACGGTTTCCGTTCAGGATAATCCTGCCGCAGTCGCACGGAGGACTGCAGGCTTCATATTCGCTTCTTTTGCCTGAAGTCAGATTGTATACGTAAAGTGAACTTCCGTTTTCGTCTACAATTGTCCAGTAAACGCGGTCTTTGTCAAGACCGGCCCATAAAGGTGATGCTCCAAGGCTCATGCCGTCAAATACGGTCATATCCTTGTATGAGCTTCCATCTGACTCTGAAGAGTTTACGGTTTTTACTTCAGGCGAAAAATATGCGGATACCGGATTTTTCACTGCCTCTATCTCAGGCACATTTATTTTTGCAGGACTGTCTTCATCCACTTCAATACATACAGCCTGGTTTAGTTCCGATTTATTCCCGCTCTCCATATATGACTGCAAAACGTACTCACCGGAGGAAAGATTTTCCTTTGAAATATTAACTTCAAAATAGTTTCTTTCAGACCCTTTCAGGACCTCAGTCTGTCCTTTCACTATGCCATTTAAATTTTTGTCCTCTGCACCGGAAAGGCTGTAATCCACGGTTTCACCCGGAGGCAGGTTCGTTGAGGCAAGGACATAGATTTCTTTTCCGTCCGTGGTTGTTGCGACAGTTTCATATTTTATCCATGGCTGCTCAATTATGAACATCGTTTTTGCATAGATGTCATCGCTTAAAGGGCTTTCAAGCTCGTCCAGAAATTCCTCAAGAGAACGGGGGAATGCCTCTTCCGAAACTGTACCCGGGCACATGGCCGTAATGTTTTTACCGGCGTCAAACCTGCCGTTGTAACCGCTCTCCTGAAGTACTGCAAAATACTGACCGCTCTTAAGCCCTTCAGTTTCATAAGAGTACAGAGTATACGAAAATATACCGTTTACAGGCAGGATACTGTCTTTTTTTATAAAACCAGGCCCGATTATCAAAAGCCTGTAGTCCTGGAAGGAGTCGGTATTCCCCGAGAAAATGATATTCTCACCGCACGAAGGTATTACTACAGGGTCTGCCGATATGCTTACATTTGTGTCCGCACAGGCTGCACCCGGCAGAAATACCGCAAGGGCCAGGACAGCCAAAATGCAGAACACTGCTCTGCACCCGGTATTTTCATCATTTGGTTTTACATTCATATCAATCATTTCCGTGATGTATCCGGATTTACCATTCAGTCACGTGAAAATATACCGTTTATGTGAAAATCCTCTAAATTACAACGGAAAAACCGCCCGGAAACTTCTGCCGTAAATTAATGCTTAGATGATTCTCACACAGGATTTATATATAAATATACTTTAATATTTCAACGGCCCGAAAGCCTGAAGAAAAATGATTATGTTCACCCGCAAAACCGGAAAAATTGCAGAAATATCACTATGTCTCGCACTGTTAGTGACAGCGTTTTGCATTCTTCCGGGAAACCCGTCAGAAGGTTATACGATATCATATAGCAGTTCGCTTCCGTCCGGCGGAGAACCCCAGGATATAGTTCCGGTCTGCTGGTGGGAAATTTCACTTAAATACTACCTGATGTTCTTTGCAGTAACCTTCTTTCCCGCAATGACGCCGGCACTGGAGATCATAAACTCACTGTGCATGTTTGCGGCACTCGGGTTTAAACGGATAACTGAAAAGGACGTTTTGAAAAACCCTTCAAGAAAAAGAATATATGATTACATCTGTGAAAATCCCGGATCAAATTTTACGGATATATCCAGAAATACAGGTATAAACAGGGGAACACTCAGTTACCATGTAAACATCCTTCTTGGGCAGAACAGGATTACAGAAAGGAAAAAATACGGATTTGTCTTTTATTTTCAGAACAACGAGAAATACACACCCTTTGAGCAGGATATATTCATGCTTTTCAAAAGCAGAACTTCAAAGAGGATATGCAGAACAATCGGGTCGTCCAACGGAGTTTCGGCATCCGAACTCTCCAAAAAACTTGGCATTGCCGTATCTACCGTATTATGGCATTTAAAAAGGCTTTCCGAATCAGGAGTTGTGATACCTGAAAAAAAAGACGGAAAAATTGTATACTCGGTTTCAGACGAGATAAATTCCACTCCAGACCATGCCGGATTTTTCAGTGACAACGAAAAATGCCGGAACTACTAAAAAAATCCGGAAAGACTAAGTAACATAAATAATTTTTTAAACTTTTCTGTTAAGGTATCATTTGCATACAAATTTAAGCATGAAACATTAATTATCAAAATACCGGCGATTCTAAACATAGTCTGGGGGCGGTGGAAAATGAAACAACTGATACTTGCAACTCCTTACGCAAAAAGAGGTCTTCTGAAACTCCCTGAAAACCTGAAAAATCAGATAATTCAGGACATCACAAATTTTTCGGCAAACAAAGAAAATTTCAAAAACAACGGCAGTTCAAACGATGAGAACAGACACGAAAGTTTCCGGAAAGAACCTGGCGGAAGCGAATCATTATTCCCGGTTTTCCCTGAAAAGAAAACCCGGGAAGAAACAGAGGTTTACTCCATTGAATCCTCAGGCTACATGGCTCTGGTGACTTTTCATGATGAAATCACCCTGATACATGCGGTCGAAAAGAAAAACCAGGATGAGAAAAGTTTTTTTACGTCGTCCCGTTAGAGACCTTTTTTTGCACTTTCATTACCGGGACAGTTAAAGGTGAACCCCGCTGCCTCTTAAATTAAAAACGCAGTCATGTGAAAAAATTAAATGTAAAATATTTTGATATTCAGAGTTCACCCATAATTACAGCTTCATTTTCACCGTTTTTCCGGGTACTGTCTGGACTAACTTCTTTTACGAACAATGCAAGAATGAGGACTAAAATCCCGAACAGCATTGCAAAGAAAAATGCAAAATCAAAACCGGCAGACAGGACTTCAATCTTTATCGTCACAGGAGTGCTTGATACGACACCTTCCCTTTTCGCGATGAAAAGTGCACCCTGTATGAACAGAAGGTTATAGAAAGCTATTCCAATTGTAGTCGGAGCGTATCTTTCAAGACCGGTAAGACTTGAGACCATGCCCTGGAATCTCCCTGAAACCGAGTTCAGAACCATACTGAACATAGGAGTTGTCATAAGGCCCAGACCGAAGCCTATCAGGAAAAGGCAGACACCGATAAACAAGAGACCGGTATCAGGGTGAAGCCTGCTCATCATGAAATATCCTCCGGCCATTATGAATGCCGCCACTACAGCAAGAATTCTTCCGCCTGTCCTGTTGTATAAAAGTCCTGCAAGAAGACCGGATATCATCATGGAGAACGAGAGAATAGTCAGTATAAGACCGGCTACCGAAGTCTCATACCCCTGGACATATTCAAGATAAAACGGCAGAAGATAGTTTATACCGCCGAAAGTCAAAAAGACCAGGGAAATAATAACGTTCATCAGTACAAAATTTTTGTTCCTGAAAAGTCTCAGTTCGAGAAGGGGATTTTTGTTTTTCAGCTCGTGCATAACAAACATCACAATAAATACCGCCGCTCCTGCAAGAGAGAGAAGGATACAGGGGCTCGTCCAGCCCAGCGTCTGACCTTCTGATACGAAGAATAAGAGCATTGCAAGACCTGCAAAGATGAAAAACGCCCCGTATTTGTCAAACCCGGAAAGACTTCCCTCCCCTTTAGTATTTGGGACAACTTTTGCACCGAGGATTACAGCCAGAATTCCAACAGGCACATTTATGAAAAATATCCAGTGCCACGAAAGGTACTGTGTCAGGGCACCTCCTATAGTAGGCCCCAAGGCCATCCCGAAAGATGCAGCAGTCATTATTATCCCCATTGCTTTTCCGGTCTTCTCCGGGGGGATGAATGCCGTGACCATTGCAGGTGCAACCGCTGTAATCATCGCACCGCCTATACCCTGAAAAGCCCTTGAACCTACAAGAGAATAAAAAGACCCTAAAAGGTCAGGGATAAAACCGCAGGCAAAGGAGCCTGTCGTAAAAAGAATAAAACCCGAAAGAAAAACCCTCTTAAAACCTATAGAATCCGAAATTTTTCCGAATATAAGAAGACATCCCGCGATTACCAGAAGGTATGACGTGGAAACCCAGCTTACCGTGCTTGACGAAACGTCAAAAGACTCTGATATGGTCGGAAGCGCAATGTTTACTATTGTCCCGTCAAGAGACGACATAAATATTGCAAGGGATATCGAGAGAATTAAAAGTGGAAAATTGTATTTCTCCGAAAAAACAGAGGACTCAGCCATACCATAACATTTAACCGTACTCTATAAAATGATTTATAAAATGACGTTTGAAAGAAATTTTTTGCTTTTTTAGTTCACTTTACTTACTGTAACGATTTTTTTCCTTCAACTGTATTTACTTTCAGGGGCTATTGTTAATCCTCAGAAAAATAATCCGTATCAATTTTTTTAATAATATATTTTTCATATGTGCTGACTCCAAGATTATACTCGATCATCAAATCGACCAGTTTTGATCCGTCAATCAACACAATCTTTGTATTCGGATGTTCTGACAATTCTACTGCCCTTTTTGAAAATCTGGATGTTGTAATAAATACTCCTTTCTTTGCCCCCCTTAATGTCAAAGACCCGATAAAATTTCTGACATCTGCACTACCTACAACATTTCCTTCATTCCAATGCTTAGCCTGAATATAAATTTCCTCCAGACCTAGTTTGTCTTCCTTAATTATTCCGTCAACACCATCATCGCCGCTCTTTCCTACTACTCGTCCTGCGTCAGACCTTGAACCTCCGTATCCCATTGCGACAAGAAGATCAACAACCAGTTTTTCAAAAAACTCCGGACTCATCTGCATAATCTGCTCAAGCAGGTCCGAAGCAAGGGAATTTCTAAATTCCTGATAACCCTGAGTGATTCTGTCTTCCGGGGTTTCCGGATTCAGAGTAGTTTCATTTTCAGAGACGATCTTCCTTGTTTCATCAGCTTTAGTAAACTCCCGAAATTCATGAAATTGTAACAAAAACTGCGAATCAATTTTTTCAGGATTTTTTTTCAAAACAATAAGGCCTCTTTTTGTTATTTGGACCTTCCCTCGAACTGAATTGTCAATCAATAATGCTTTTTTCAAATATGTTTTTGCCCAGCCAATTCTTGACCTGTATACCAGCACTCTGCCACTTGGTAGCAATTCTGCCTTATCACTGTCTGACAATCTAAAATACTCAGCCAGTTTTTCCCTTATATCTTTAACAGTATGGACATCCTTATCCTCAAGCAACCTGAGAAAAGGAAGCATAAATTCTTCATATGACGGAACAGGCATACAAAAAACGAATTGCCGTCTGAATAAAAAAAAGCATCGAATTCAGATCAAACCAAAACCCACGACGCTGAGGCTTTTCCCTTAGATATCGGAAGGCCGTCCTCCTTTAAACCATCGATATGAAATGCAATTGCCTCATGCATATTTTTCTCGGCCTCTTCACGGGTTTTTCCTGTTGCAACGCATCCCGGAAGGGAGAGAGAATATGCCGAATAATTGTCCTCCGCCTTTTCAACAATAATCAAAAATCTTAACATTCTTTTTTCTCCTTAATTCCTGCCTGTTTTAATATGCTGTTTAATTATTCACATAGTAAAGAGTTTTAGGATACCTCGAGATCATACAAAATTTTACCTGTCTGGAATGTCAAACACAGTTAAAAAAGTCAAAAACAGGTTATAAATTCACTTTTTCCATTAAAACGGTTATCAAAAGCTTTTTTTGCTGTTTAGTTGAGAGTTTCAAAATTAATTATACAAATACATTGTATTTTCAGAAGATTTTACTGTAAAGCCTGCCGTTCTTACGGTATTTAAGCATCTGGACAATTCTTTCGTATTCGCTTTCTGAAAGCCTTTCACCGGAAACTGATTCCTGCATAAAACTGTTCACCTCCCTTTGCATTCTGTAATGAGAAATATCCGTTTAGGGGAGGATATACCCTGCCCGACAAAAATTAACTGAAGTGCCGGTTTCCTAAAATTTGATTTACCTGAAAGTGCAGGGAAAACAGATATAAACGCATGAAAAAATCTTAAAAAAAGATAATTGTTGCAGCAGAAATCCTGCCTCACCAAAAATTAATTCTGGTATTATATTTCAGATGTGTGCATATTTTGCGGTGAAAACACCGTCAATCTTTAAAATTTCGTCCATTGCATCCTGAGGGACAGGAGAATCGATGTTAAGGACCATTACAGCCTCTTCGCCGGGCTTGTTTCTTCCGACCTGCATTCCGGCGATGTTTACATTGTGCTTTCCAAGAATTGTCGCAAACTTTCCTATGACTCCCGGAACATCATGGTGGCGTGATATGATGGCGTCTCCGCCTGGTGTCATGTCGGTCATGTAGTCCCCTATCTTTACAATTCTTAATTTTTCAGGCGATGACACGTTTCCGCTGACAGTCTCCGTCATCTTGTCCGTCTTAACGGTTATCGTGATCAGGTTAGTAAAGCCCAGTGACTCCTTTGCAAGCGTCTCCGAAACTTTTATTCCGCGTTCTGTTGCAGCAAACTCGGCGTTTACGATGTTTACCGGAGTCTGGAGAATAGGGTCCAAAAGCCCCTTTAACGCAAGGCGTGTCACATACTTAGAGCCGCGTCCGAAGTCAGACGCTTTCCCGCCGTATTCTATGTCAACAGACTGGATTCTCCCCTCGATAAGCTGTATCAGAAGTTTTCCCATCTTCTGGGCAAGAACAGCGTAAGGTTCTATTCTGTCCTGCTGGTCAGGTGCGACCATAGGTGCGTTTACGACAAACTTCGCCGAGCCGCCCTTTAAGACCTCAATGCACTGTTTTGCAACGGAGACCGCGACATTCTGCTGGGCCTCGACCGTCGATGCACCAAGGTGAGGTGTCGTTATGACCTGGTCAAGGGTTACAATCTTCGAGTTTACAGGAGGCTCCTCTTCATATACATCAAGAGCCGCACCTGCGACTTTGCCTGAAACAATTCCGTCATACAAAGCCTCTTCATCGATGATTCCTCCACGGGCGCAGTTTATGATGCGGACGTTGTCCCTCATAGCCGCAATGGACTTTTTGTTTATCATGTGCTTAGTCTCTTTGATAAGAGGCGTGTGGACAGTGATAAAGTCTGCAACCGGGATTAACTCTTCAAGAGTCATTACCTCGGCACCTATTTCCTCTGCCCTTTCGGTGTTTATATACGGGTCATATGCAACGACCTTCATTTCAAGCGCAAGTGCACGTTTTGCAAGTTCCTGGCCGATTCTTCCGAAACCGACAATCCCAAGGACTTTTTCGTTCAACTCAACGCCCATGAATTTGGAGCGTTTCCACTCGCCCCTTTTGACTGAGGCAGTGGCCTGCGGTATATTTCTCGCAAGAGAGGCCATCATTGCAAGAGTATGCTCGCATGCCGCAAGCGTGTTCCCTGCAGGTGCGTTTGCAACGATAATTCCGCGCTTTGTTGCCGCATCAAGATCTATATTGTCAACGCCTGCGCCGGCACGGCCGATAAATTTGAGCTTATCCGCCGCCGCAATCACCTTCTTTGTCACCTGCGTTCCGCTTCTCACCAAAAGACCGTCATATTCACCGATTATTTTGACGAGCTCATCTTCCGAAAGTCCGGTCTTTGTATCTACTTCGCAAAATCCGCGAAGAATATCCACTCCCTCATCTGCAAGAGGGTCACTGACAAGCACTTTGTAGCTCACTTAAAAGTCCCCGTATTTATTTGTGCATATTAGATATTGATTGTTTTTATGCCGGCCCGGAATAAAAGCCGCATGCAGGCAGAATATAAATAAATATAAACACAGTTAAGAAAGAATTTTTTGAAAACAAAGGTAACATTGCAACCGCACAAACAAAACATAAAACGATTTTTTCATACCGGGACGCAATAACTTTCGGCAAACATAATTTATCCTGCCGGCAATAGATAATACACAACCTATTACACAACAGGTGGTTTTTTAGCATGAGTAAAATGCCAGACATTATGTGGCTTGCAGAAATCAAAAAAGACGACATTCCATCAGTCGGAGGAAAAGGAGCCTCTCTTGGTGAAATGAACGCCGTCGGACTGCCGGTTCCGCCAGCATTTGTTGTTACGGCGCAGGCGTTCAGGCGTTTTCTCGTCGAAAGCGGTATCGAGACAGAACTTTTCGGTAAACTCGAAAATCTGGACGTCGAAGATGCGGATGTTCTCGAAGCATCCGCAGAGAAGGCTATGAAGACCGTAATGGATGCAAAGATGCCTGAAAGCATCAAAAAAAGCATCATTGAGTCTTACACCAAAATGGGCGATACCACAGTCGTTGCAGTACGCTCAAGCGCAACGGCAGAAGACCTTCCCGACGCAAGTTTTGCAGGACAGCAGGAGACATACCTGAACATAAAGGGCGAAAATGACCTTATTGAAGCTATTCAGAAGTGCTGGGCGTCTCTTTACGGTGCACGCGCAATATATTACAGGGCAAAGCAGGGATTCGAGGACAGAGGTGTGGACATCGCTGTAGTCGTCCAGAAGCTTGTCTACTCCGAGAAATCCGGGGTAATGTTCTCGTCACATCCTGTGAGCGGTGAACCCACAACAATAATAGAGGCGTCCTGGGGCCTGGGTGAAGCTGTAGTATCAGGAATAGTGTCTCCTGACAACTATGTCTTTGACCAGAGGACACACCGCGTAATCGACCGCTACATTGCAAACAAAATAGTCGAAATCCTCCCTGACGGAGACAAAGGGACAAAAGAAGTCGACATTCCAAAAGACAGGCAGGACTCACCCGTACTGTCCGTTGAGGAGATAGAAAAACTTGCAAAATTCGCTAAAATCGCTGAAGACCACTATGACACCCCACAGGACCTTGAATGGGGAATCGTCGGCGGGACAATATATATTCTCCAGTCACGCCCGATTACAACAATTACCAGCAAATCCTCCGGGAAAAAGGAAAAGTCAGAAGATACAGGCAAAATACTTCTCGAAGGCCAGGGAGCATCACCGGGAATCGCAACTGGGGCCGTTGTTATCGTAAACTCCATAAAGGACCTGTCAAAGGTAAAGGACGGTAACATCATGGTTGCAAAGATGACAAACCCCGACATGGTTCCTGCAATGAGGAAGGCCGCCGCAATAATTACAGATGAAGGCGGAATGACATGCCACGCGGCAATCGTCAGCAGGGAGCTCGGAACACCTGCCGCCGTCGGGACCAAGAAAGCCACGCACATGCTTAAAAACGGACAGGTCGTCACAATCGACGGTGAGAAGGGAATCGTCTTTGAGGGAGGAGAACTGAAAAACGCGGATAAAACCGCACAGCCTGTAATCACCGGATTTGCACAGGCTCCGATAATCACCGCAACGAGCATCAAGGTCAACGTCTCTCTTCCTGAAGCTGCGAAACGTGCCGCAGCAACAGGTGCCGACGGTGTCGGCCTTTTAAGAATAGAGCACCTGATTTTAGGTCTCGGGAAGACCCCGCAGTGGTACATCAGAAATAACAAAGAGGACGAGTTCATAAACGAGCTGTATACAGGCATCAAAACGGTTATGGACGAGTTCAACGGAAAGCCGGTATGGGTCAGGACCCTCGATGCTCCTACTGACGAGTTTCGGAATATGAAAGGCGGAGAGGAAGAACCCGAAGAGCACAACCCGATGCTGGGGTGGAGAGGCATCCGCAGGGACCTCCAGAGCCGCGACCAGTTCAGGCTTCAGGTTGAAGCTTTCAAAAAACTCTGGAACGAAGGGTATGACAACCTCGGCATAATGTTCCCGCTTGTAGGACACCCTGATGAATTCATAGCCGCAAAGGGGCTCATGAAAGAGTTCGGCGTTGATGTTGAGAACAGGGTTCTAGGAATTATGGTCGAAATCCCGAGCAGTGCCATCTTAATTGATGACTTTATCGCTGCAGGAATCCAGTTCGCATCCTTCGGGACGAACGACCTTATACAATACACGCTTGCAATCGACAGAAACAACCAGAACGTCGCCTATATGTACAGACCAAAGCATCCGGCAGTCTTAAAGCTCATAAAATATGCAATAGAGCGCTGCAGGGCCGGCGGAGTCGAATGCTCGATATGCGGCCAGGCCGGGTCAGACCCGGAAATGGTCAAATGGCTGGTTGAAACGGGCATTACAAGCGTTTCTGCCAACATAGATGCAATATCAAAAATAAGGGAAACGGCAGCGAAAACTGAAAAGAAGATAATTCTTGACGCTGCAAGAAAACAACACTAAATCAACAAAAAAACTGTAATCATGCAAAAAAAGGGTTGTTCTGAAGAAGAACTCTTCTCTTTTCTGTCTTCGGTTAAAAAAAACGACAGGGCATACAGAAAGGTTCTGAGTTCAATGTGCACTATACCGCACCCTGTTGCCGTACGTGCACATAACATGTTTATCGAAACAAATCTTGGCGATCCCGGGCTGTTTATGGGTACAGCCTCGCTTGAGGCCCTTCTTGTGGAAAGACTCGGTTCTCTTCTGCATTACAAGGACGCAGGCGGTTACTCTACGTCCGGAGGAACAGAGTCAAACATACAGGCTCTGAGGATTGCAAGGGAGACAGGAGGCAAAAAATTCCCCAACGTCGTCGTTCCTGAATCCGCGCACTTTTCATTTGAAAAGGCATGTGAGATTCTCTCGCTTGAACTGCGCACAGTCCCGTCGGACAGTGAATTCAGGATGGACGAGAATAAGATAGAGGACTATATCGACAAAAACACGGTATGCATCGTAGGGGTTGCCGGAACGACAGAATACGGCGTGGTCGACCCCATATCCTACTTATCCGACATTGCCGGGGACAGGGGCATATTCCTGCACGTCGACGCCGCTTTCGGTGGTCTTGTACTCCCGTTCATCAAAAATTCACCGGACTTTGATTTTAAACTCCCCGGAGTATCATGCATATCAGTCGACCCGCACAAGATGGGAATGTCGACTATTCCGGCAGGGTGCCTCCTTGTACGTGACCCGTCCGTCTTCAGGTCCACCGAGGTAGACACACCTTACCTGACCGTTCACAAGGAGTGCACTCTCTGCGGGACAAGACCGGGCGGCTCGGTTGCAGCTGCGTTTGCAGTCCTTGAATACCTGGGTGAGGAGGGAATGAAAGAAGTTGTCGACAGGTGCATGAAAAATACGCATAAACTGATCTTAGGAATGGGTGAACTCGGCTATCCTGTCGCAGTCCGACCCACGGTAAACGTTGCATCATTCTTATGCGACAAAACGCCTAAAGGATGGCAGGTTTCAAGGACACGTGCCGGGCATATGAGGACCGTATGTATGCCCCATATCACGGAAGACGTTATCGACGAATTTTTAAAAGACGCAAAAGAGATGTGAACAAATGTTTAATAAACTAGTAGAATCGCTTGAAACATGTCCCATTGTAAAACGGGGAGAATACAACTATTTTATCCATCCTATATCAGACGGTGTCCCCGTAGTCGACCCTGCTCTTTTAAGGGAAGTCGCAGTCCTGATGCTAAGAAACCTCAACCTTGAAGGGGTCAACAAAATTGTCGTTGCCGAGGCGATGGGGATACATATCGGAGTCACACTCTCGATAATGACCGACATCCCTCTTACCATCATAAGAAAAAGGGAATACAGGCTTCCCGGAGAAGTCGACCTTCACCAGACCACAGGATACTCCAAGGGAGAGCTTTACCTGAACGGAATAGAAAAAGGCGACAGGGTCGTAGTTATAGACGATGTGTTCTCTACAGGCGGGACAATGAAGGCAATACTGAAAGGTCTTTCCTATAAGGGTGCTGAAGTTGCGGATGTACTCGTAGTAATAAAGAGGGGAGAATGCGACATCGGAAGACCATACAAGTACCTTGTCGAAATAGAAGTCTCTGAATCCGGTGTACATGTTAAAGACACAAAATTCTGATATTTTTTTAAGGCTTGAAAATTCCGGGGCAAAGACCGTTGCACTGCAGTTCCCGGAGGGAATTAAGCGTGAAGCCATATCTTTTGCGGAAGAACTCCGGAAAAAAGGTTATATTGTAATCATTTCCGGCGAGCCGTGCTGGGGCGCCTGCGACCTTGACCTTGACATCCTGAAATCTGCTGACGTCCTGGTGCACTATGGGCATGCTCCTGTCGACGATACGAAAAACATCATATATGAATTTCTAAGGCATGACATAGACATAAATTCCCTTGAACCAGTTTTAGGCAGCATCAAAGGCAAAAAAATAGGCCTTGTAACGACCATCCAGCATGTCCACGAGCTTGAAAGGATTAAAGTCTTTTTTGCTGAAAAAGGGATTGAATGCATCGTTTCAAAAGGAGGAAAAAGAACGCCATATAAAGGGCAGGTCCTCGGCTGTTCCTTTGAGGCAGCAAAAAATACAGGTTGCAACGAGATTCTGTTTGTCGGAACAGGTGTTTTTCACCCCCTGGGAGTATCTCTTGCAACAGGCGCAAGAGTCATCGCATTCGACCCTTACATGAAGGAGGTCAGGATTGCAGACCCCGACAGACTTTTAAGGCAGAGATTTGCGAAGATAGAAAAGGCGAGATCTGCTGGGAGTTTCGGCATAATCCTGAGCAAAAAGTCCGGGCAGAAAAGAGAGGAGCTCGCAGAGAGGCTTGCATCGTTATCTGATAAGGCCTGCATAATATCAATAGGCGAGGTAACGCCCGACGCTCTTTTAAACCTCGGTTTCGACGCCTACGTAAATACCGCATGTCCGCGTCTTGCATACGACGACCAGGCAAGATTTCCCAGGCCCATGCTTTCCCCGGCAGAGTTTGAAATCGTCTGCAAAGTCCGGGACTGGGAAGACTACAAAATAGATGAAATAAACTAAGCTAAAATATTTTTACAAAGTTGCAATACTCTCCCCAGGACCGGAACAGCAGAAATATCCAGTCTGAAAGATAATTTTTCCCGTTTCCCGCAAAATAATTCTTCACGGCGCAACTGATATGATGTAACAAATCCGATTTATAACCGGATTTTTTCACTAAAACGCAAATGAATCCGGGACAAAGACTGCAGACAGCAAAAAAGGCGGGTGAACATATATAAAATTAAAAACTCTTGAAATAAAGCTTGAAAGCCTTGAGGATTTTTCGTCTCCTGCCCGCTCTCTTGAGCAGTACAGGACACCGGCTGTCGTTGCCGCGAGGCTTTTGTACGACGCCATGATGAGGGGAGACATTGAGGGAAAAAAAATACTTGACCCAGGGTGCGGCACTGGCGTCCTTTCATGCGGTGCAAAACTTCTCGGTGCGGAATATGTGCTTGGAATCGACGTCGACAAAAGGGCGGTTGAAGTTGCCGAAAAAAACGCTGAAAAACTGAAGGTTGACGCAGAATTTCTGGTATCAGATATAAAGTCCTTTGAATGCAGACATTTCGATACTGTTGTCATGAACCCGCCGTTCGGCGCCCAGAACGTCCACGCCGACAGGCCTTTTATCGACATGGCTCTTGAATGCTCCGATGTGGTATACTCCGTTTTCAACAAAGGGTCGCTCGGGTTTGTCAAATCATACGTTAAGAAAAGAGCGGAAGTGACAGCCGCATTCTCGTGCAGTTTCCCGATGAAAAAAACGTTTTCCCACCACACTAAAGAGTGCGTTTATATTGATGTTGAAATAGTGCGGATGACAAAGATATAACCGATAAAATATGGAAGATAATGTCCGCTCTATACTTGGTCTTTCCGTGTCGCATGCAGTAAACGACATTTATTCACCTGTTCTTCCAGCAATACTGCCGCTTCTGATACTGCAGAACGGTTATTCATACTTCCTGGCAGGTCTTCTGGTTACCGCCTTTAACCTGACGTCCTCTTTCACCCAGCCGGTTATAGGCTGGCTCTACGACAACAAAGGAATCAGCATACCGGTACCTGTCTCAATTCTGTTCTCGGCCTTTTTCATGTCCTTTCTGGTATTCGTCCAGCACAGCTATACCATGATGATGCTCTTCGGAATAGGCGCTGCATTCGGGCACGCCTTCTTCCACCCGAGCGCACTTGGCCTTGTAAGCAGGCTTGCAAAAGGTGCAAACAGGGGTAAACTTACTTCTCTTTTCGTCGTAGGGGGAAATCTGGGTTTTGCGATAGGCCCTCTCCTGGCGGGTTTTGTAGTTGCAGTCTATGGGCTTAACGGCATAGGGCTCTTGTTCATACCCGGCCTTCTGATGGCCCTTGCCCTTACAAAGGTCCTTCCTAAAAATTTCAACAAAAACCCTGAAGTTAACGAATCAAAGCATGTACCCGGCGAGCAGACTTTCCCGTATCTCCCGATAACGCTTCTTGTAGTAGCGTCTGCCTTCCGCTCATGGGTTATATTCGCATCAATCGCGTACCTTCCTACATACCTGACAAACGAGGGCTTCAGCCTTGTAGTGGCCAACGTCCTTACATCACTGATGCTTATCGCAGGAGTCATAGGGCAGATTATCGGTGCGACAATCTCAGACAAATACGGAAGAAAGGAGTACACCCTTTTCGGGCTTATAGCGGCAATTCCGCCGTTTATTCTGTTCCTCGGAACAAAAGGCATAATTTCCATAATTGCGCTTGTTGCATTCGGTTATTTCCTCTGGTCAACGTTCTCGGTGACCGTTGCAATGTCGCATGAACTTGCACCTAAGGGCACAGGAACGGTTTCAGGGCTTATGCTCGGTCTTGCAGTCGGTGCAGGAGGGCTGGGGGTTGCGGCAACGGGCTTCGTTGCAGACCTGACTTCCGTTCCTGAAGCGCTCAGATACCTCTTGGTGCCGATAATAATTGCACTGGCACTTTTCGTCCTTGTGCCTTACCCGTGGAAGACTCTAAAACAGAAAGCCGGAAAGTGTCACTCTGAGTGACCCTTCCCGTAAATATACTCTTTTGAAACACACCGGATGCCCTGGTCAGAATCATATGTCGCATATTTCAAAGCGCTTAGAGCTTTTTCCCCTCCTATGCAGCACAGAGATTCAACAATCCTCCTTCTTACAAAAGGGTCTGTCTCGGATTTGTACCTGTTCAGGAGATGCTCCACAGAACACGGGTCTTTTATCCTGCCGAGGGCGGAGGCACAGGCAAGGCGTACACCACGCGATTCATCGTTTATTGCGATGCAGAGATTCTCGGATACTGAAATATCTCCAAGTCTCCCGAGAGATTTTGCCGCCTCTTTTCTGACATAATGGTTTTCGTCAAAGAGAAGAGGCGATATATTTTTCAGGTAGTCTTTTGCACCCAGAATCCTAAGAGCTGCACAGCTCCCGGCACGGACTCTCCACCTCCTGTCGCTTAAAGCCACGGTCAAAGGAACTTTTGCAGGTTCACCTATCCTTGCAAGGGCCTGGAGAGAGGCGTTGTGCATCCTTTTTGACTCGTCGTCCATAGCCTCTATAAGAAGAGACACAGCCTTTTCTGATCCGATTTCCCCAAGTATTTTCGCAGAATTCTCCCTTATTGTAGGATCCGGGTTTTTAAGCGCATCTAAAAGGTAAGTTTCCGCCGGGGGGCCCAGAGCTTTTATCGACCTGCATGTGTTTGCCAGGACTTTGTCGTCCCTTATGCAGAACGACTCTATAAGAGGCTCAATCTGTTCAGGAAAAATTTCATGGCACCCTGAAGATCCGTTTACTTCTTCATTTTCATATGATTCGTAAGCACCGTTCTTATCACAGGGTTTACTTTTTTGCGGCAGTTCAATGAAATTTTTATCTTTTTCCTGGGACCCCGGCTTCCATTCGGGAACAAGAAGTATTGCAAAATATACCCACAGGTATATCAGAGAAATAAATATAGTAAATATGATGTCAAGGCTCCATCCCTGAATCAGGTATCCTACTGCAAGGACCACAACAATTAAAAGAAATATGAATATATGAGCGGCTTTTTTCTGCGGGTACCACAGTGCAGTAAGTACCAGAGGTATGTACATAAGGTGAGGGGTCAGTCTCGAAAGTATAAAGCCGACCTCACCGCTGTAAGATGAGAAAGCGTAGACTGCCAGAAGTCCGACAAGAATGAAGTATGCAAGCAGTATGTATACTTTTAAAAAATCTGCATCTTTCGTTTTCATAAAAATTCAGGCTTGATATATATTATTGGATCTTTACTCAAAAGTTTCTTTGCTTTGATTTAATATTTTTCCAAAAATAACTGATAAAAAAGATGCATAATATGGAATAAGTTTACTTTTGCATGTTCCGGTATCTTAATAATTTACAGAATATTCAAATAAATTTTTTATTTCTTTCAAAAATTATATAAGCAAAACCCCATTCGTTCAATTAGTTTGTTATATCAATTTGATTTATTACATTTAAGTTTGATAATCATCATCAGACAGTCGTAGACATCTGTTACGGGAAAAATTAAATAAAAGAGACTTTTTGCGTGGTAGTTATGACCGGTGATATCACAGAACTCATAAAAAAAGAAAAAAACAACCTGGGAATTCATGAATACGCCTTTACAAAACCGGAAAATATTACTTTTTCAGAGGACGTAAGAAAGGCATGCGAAAAAAACCTCTGCGGGATGTACGGAAAATCCTGGGCCTGTCCGCCTGCCGTGGGGGCAATTGAAGAATGTTCGGACAGGTGCAGTGAATATAAAAACGCCTTTGTATTCACCACATTAACGGCAATTGATAAAAAATGCAATGTCAGGCAGAAACTCTGCAAATGGGCTGAAGCTGCAAAGAAACACAAAGACATTACAGAAGAAGTAAAAAAGCTTTTTGAGCCTCATTTTGACAAAATACTGGCTCTTTCAACGGAAGGGTGCAGAATATGCAAATCATGCAATTATCCTGATGAACCGTGCAGATTTCCGGACAGGATGCAGCCTTCAGCAGAGGGTTACGGGATTTCAATAACAAAACTGGCCAAAACCTGCGGCATAAAATACTATAACGGACCTGATACCGTAACTTATTTCAGCATAATCTTTTTTTAACGCTTTTTTTAGTTTTTGCGGGTTTTTTACCAAACCTGCTTTGCCGGGTTATTCCGGCCGGAATAGTCTTTTCTTCAGTTTTTTCAGAGAGGAAAAGGCAGGAGAGTGTGATTTTTGACTTTGACTTCAAAGGTTTGATTTATTAGCATTGACTACATATTTATGTCCTGAAGGAAAGGTTCTTTTTTTCTTCTATTTATAAAGGGTATGATAATTTTGCCAGAAGAAAACATAACCAAAATTTCAGGCTCAAATCACTATTTATACGTAAAAAGAAGAAAAATTGTCTGCTCTTGAAGAACTACATCCAGTAAAATAAGGATTGAAACGGTTGGAACTTGTTTTGCTTCTTTGGATTCGATTCACTTGAAGAACTACATCCAGTAAAATAAGGATTGAAACTGTTTCGTCTTCGGCCTCTGTAACTTGGTTTTTGAATCTTGAAGAACTACATCCAGTAAAATAAGGATTGAAACTCACAGGTATAAAATGGAAACTTGAAATTTAGATTCGGCTTGAAGAACTACATCCAGTAAAATAAGGATTGAAACTTAAAATGGGAATAGCTGATATAGCCGGACTTGGACTTGAAGAACTACATCCAGTAAAATAAGGATTGAAACCCATACACAAAATTCGGATCAGAAAAATTGTAATCTCCTTGAAGAACTACATCCAGTAAAATAAGGATTGAAACTTCTGTTTTTCGTAAGTATTTTCCTTCAGACCTTATCTTGAAGAACTACATCCAGTAAAATAAGGATTGAAACTATGCCTGGTGAAAAGTCACCGGTTGGATAGAAAATGGCCTTGAAGAACTACATCCAGTAAAATAAGGATTGAAACAGAGAGAGGCCGGTATAGAAGAACCAAAGAAGAAACTTGAAGAACTACATCCAGTAAAATAAGGATTGAAACTCGTTTGCTTTTGTTTGATATCCAATCACCATTGCCTTGAAGAACTACATCCAGTAAAATAAGGATTGAAACTTAATTTATTATATCTTTTATAATTTTCATCAGACTTGAAGAACTACATCCAGTAAAATAAGGATTGAAACATGTTGTAAGTTCTGCGTCTGTTGATTGTAAGTTCTGCGCTTGAAGAACTACATCCAGTAAAATAAGGATTGAAACTGAAATCGGGCGAATACTTCGCCGAATTGTTAAAACAACTTGAAGAACTACATCCAGTAAAATAAGGATTGAAACTCGATCTTAATTGTGCTGCTCATGGCTCACCTTACGACTTGAAGAACTACATCCAGTAAAATAAGGATTGAAACAATATCATTTGAATATTGACACTACAAACCTTATTGACTTGAAGAACTACATCCAGTAAAATAAGGATTGAAACGGGGGGATTGAGCACTTTGCGGAGCGATTGGGGGACTTGAAGAACTACATCCAGTAAAATAAGGATTGAAACTAGACTTCGTGGTGAACCTGCTTCCGCTCTCAATCACGACTTGAAGAACTACATCCAGTAAAATAAGGATTGAAACTAACATCTCTGGTATTCATGGGTTACGGGTATTATCTTGAAGAACTACATCCAGTAAAATAAGGATTGAAACTGTCTTTGATTACCTGCAGGAAATGCGGTGCTAATGTCCTTGAAGAACTACATCCAGTAAAATAAGGATTGAAACCCTGTAGTGGTTCGGTACATTCAGAGACTTATTATATTCTTGAAGAACTACATCCAGTAAAATAAGGATTGAAACTTTGAATTATAAATTGCAACTGTAGTTTGATATTTTCCCTTGAAGAACTACATCCAGTAAAATAAGGATTGAAACTGGTTCATATGAAGATATAAGAATAAGTATTGAACTTGAAGAACTACATCCAGTAAAATAAGGATTGAAACGTGTATTCCCGGCCTGACGGGCTTTCTATGATATACTTGAAGAACTACATCCAGTAAAATAAGGATTGAAACGGGGGAACATCACAAAGAAGACAGGTAATAGCGACCTTGAAGAACTACATCCAGTAAAATAAGGATTGAAACATGAAAATAGTCCTTGTGTAATCCTATTCTGTCGAGTGTATAGAAGGCGTAACTATGGTCCAGGAATAACTATGCGGTGTACCTGTTTAAGACCCGGCAGGCAAATATCACTTGTCGCCAAAAACCAGTAATAAAGTATTAGCCGCAATAAAAAATGACCGATGAACCTTAAAAGGCAACACGGCAGATTTTTAATATCGACGTTTTGTTTCCGCATCGTTAAGCAGGAAGCTTCTATAAAGAAGAGAGCAGGGTACAATTTAACTATACAAAAGTGACAAAACCAATATCTAAAGATTAGGAGTAACCACAATGGAGTACGTTAAAAGCCAAAAATACAAAACCCCCGAAATACTGGCTAAAATCATGGGGCCTAACCCGTTCAAACTGCAGGAAGAAATGCTTTTAAATCATAAAATTCCTGCCGGAAGCCTCGTCTGTGACCTCGGGAGCGGGCAAGGGCTTACAAGCGTTATGCTGGTAAAAGATTATGGCTTTACCGTTTATGCCACGGATTTGTGGAGCGACCCGCAGGAGAACCGTAAATTCTTTGATGAAATGGGGCTTACCCGTGAACAGGTAATACCTGTTAAGGCCGACGCCGGCGCCCTGCCGTTTGAAAAAGACTTCTTCGATGCGGTAGTCAGCACCGATTCCTATAATTTCTGGGGGCGTGACCCCAAATATTTAGATGCAAAACTGCTTCCTTACGTCAAAAGCGGCGGGTACGTCTACTGTTGCGTACCCGGCATGAAAAAGGACTGCCATGATAATCTACCAAAAGAATTGCTTCTCTCGTGGACGCCGGAGCAGCTTGCCTACCTGAGGGACATTAATTATTGGACAGAAATCGTGAACAGCAGCCGGGATGCCGAGGTTATTTCCATATACGAGATGGAAAGCAACGAGAATGTCTGGGCTGACTGGCTGAACCAGGAAAACGAGATTGCGGTCAATGACCGCAAAACAATGAATGCAGGCGGCGGAAAATACCTGAATTTTATCGCTTTCGTCCTGCGAAAAAAATAACAGACACACAACACTGAGGTCTGTACAAAAAAAGAAATATAGAAAGTGAAAAGAACCAAAAAATAGCTTTTAACCAAAAATATCCCCATAAAAATACAGGAAACAAATCGTGAAAACTGTCATTACGGTTCAGCACACACAATCTCAACATCACATAAACGGGATGATCGGCTCATGGACAGACTGGGACCTCTCTGAAATTGGAGTTCAGCAGGCTCAGCGAATTGCACAAAGGCTTGCTCCGGTAGTTAAAGATCAGGAGTGGTGCATGTATACTTCCAATCTGCTCAGGTCAAAACATACAGCAGAAATCATTGCTGAAACCTTAAACTTACACCCGCTAGTCACAGGTGCACTTCGTGAACGAAACCTTGGCTCTGCCGTGGGAAAATCGGTGCAATGGTTTAGGGAAAATATGCAGAGGCAGGAACACTCTGTCTATGACCGCTTCTTTGATGATGCCGAATCAAGAAAGGATGTATGGGACAGGCTTTTACCTTTTGTCAATGAAATTATTACCTCCGGTGATTCAAATGTTATACTCGTTTCCCACGGTGACACTCTTAGTATCCTCAATGCTATCTGGCTTGGCATGGATGCAGATGACCTCAATAGATGTGACCTGTCCGGTTTAGCCGGCGGAGTCTCCTTTCTTTATTTAAAAGATGACGGAAAACGAGTCATCCGCAGGTTAAGCGATATGTCTTTTGTAGCCGAATAAATAATTTTTTAACGGTTTTTTAATGATTTTTTCTCCTGACTTTTTATAGAGGACTAATTTAGAGCAGGCATAATCAGAAAACGATAGCACCTTCCCCAAGTGATTCCTTGTCAGGAGTCTTATATCCGGTATCCGCATCGTAGAGATTGCCCTGTTCTACCTCCTCAAGGCTCACATGCCCAATATTAAGGTCTTCATCGTAACCGACGTATCCCTTATGCGTCTTAGGAACGGATATTACGTAATCCAGGAAACTCCCCTTTATACTGTAAAATCTATCCCTTCTTTCAAGGCTGTCCTTAACAGACTTAATTTCCTGATACTCTTTCCAGATTGCGGAAGCATTCAAATCTGCCTCTACAAAAACATCAACCTGGGGATACTCATCCTTAATCAGTTTAAACTTTTTTTCAGCGGATTCAAGACTTAAAACATACAAATAATCCAGAATTTCATCGGACTCATCATTACTTACAGCTTCAGACAAAAGACTGAAATAAAGTTTGTTCATATCCAAAAATCTGCTTTCCTCAATCTCAGTGCAGTTTTCCAGAACACGCCTTGTCTTGTCCAGAAGGGTTATATCATACACTAAATCCGAGAATCTTTTCCCATTTTCGTTTAGAACCGAATATATGTTTACAATCCCGTATTTCAGTCTGGAATTTCTGTTGCACCGGCCCGCAGCCTGATTTATCGAATCCAGAGGACCGAAATCCCTGTAGACAACGTCCATGTCGATATCGACACCGGCTTCAACAAGCTGAGTACTTACGACAATCAACCGTTTTTTTCCTTTCAGGCACCGTATTTTCTTTATTTTTTCAAGTCTGTCATGCGGTACAACATATGTAGAAAGAAAAATACATTCTGACAAATCTTCTCCCGCAAGGTTGGATTTTATGTACTCATACAGATCAAGGGCTGATTTTTTTGTATTCATTATGAAAAGGAAATCAGACCTTTGATTTTCAAAAATGTCTTTAAGGCACACAGACTCGAAATCACACATTTTAACAGGATCTTTGAAATATCTCATCCTTACCCTGTCAAAAGACCTGAAATATTCGTCTCTTCCTGTACAAAGTTCGGTTATCTCTTTTTCCGGTTTAAAGATCAAAGGCTGGGTTGCTGTGATGAATACGAAATATGTGTTGAACAACCTTGAAAATACATCAAGATATTTTCTGAACACAGGCCAGTATTTTGGAGGAAGCGACTGTACCTCGTCAAGAAGGACTATCGAATTCACAATATTATGATATTTAATAAGAGTATGATTCCTGTTTGAAAACAGGGAATGAAAAAGCTGTACAAACGTCGTGACAATGATTTCAGAATTCCATCCCTCAATCAGATACCTGCTCTCACGTGTTGAATATTCCTCGCCTTTCTCTGACCTGTAATAGATTTCTGACAAATGGTGGTGTTTGAGCAAAACATCTGTTGCCGGTTTTTTCCCGTAAAAATTTTCATAAACATCCTCAAAAACCGCAAAGTTCTGATCGATTATGCTTGTAAACGGAAGTGAATATATTATTCTCGGGTAGAGATTTATCTTATCATGGACCCTGTTTCTAAGTTTCAGCGCAAAGCCGATGGCTGCAAGGGTCTTGCCTCCGCCTGTCGGGACATTTATAGAATATATTCTGTCACTCAAATCCAGTTTCTCAGCTTTAGAATTAATATCCCGGAATATTTTCATCCTGACTAAATTTATGCCTTTTTCCGGGAATCTCCCTTCAATATAGGACTCAGCCATAGAAGAATCAAGTTCTGCACAACTCAACTCAGGATACACACCTGATGCATCAGATTTGTCAGATGAGATAAGTAATGAATAAAGGTACTGTTCTAAAAGGGTATATTCAAGTCTCTTCTCCTCCAAAAGATATTTCCTGGATTCACGTACCCTTTTTCCTTTTGAGAAATCGCTTAATATTGCATCGTAATTTTCAAAAAAACAGTCAATATCTGTTTTATTAAATTCTACGTCATAAAGAGAGTACAAAGACCCGCGATCAATGGACTTCAGCTGTTCTTTCGTCAGATATTTGTTATCATCGTTTAAATCACGGATTTCATTTGATATATTGCCGATATCCCCGTGATGCCTTCTGACAACCTCATAAGAAATATACCTTATAAGTGAAAAAAGACCTTTGTCGGCAACCGATTTTTCAACCTCTTTCCCCGTAATATACCAGCAGAATACCGCAGATATAAGACCGTGGTTTGTCAGAGGACCGGTTCTTTTAATCCCGGAATCAATGCTCTCTTTAAGATAGTCCTGAAAATATTTTGTGGACTTTCCGAAATCATGCGAAAGAGCAATTGACTTTACGATTACAGAAAGAGACTTGTCATCTATTCCTATAGATGAAAAATCCGGTTTTCTGCTATTTAATGATTTTAATGAAAATTCCTTGACATTTTCGAGATGAATACGAAGCGGTTTTTGGGGGTGTGAAAAAAGTTCAGAGGAAGACAATATTGTCACCGCTGCCCAGTTTGCAGAAATCCTTTACGCTCGCAGATATTGGTTTGGCACAGCGTTCAAATACGACATTGTCGTATTCAAGAACGCACCTGTCTTCATCCATTTCAACAGGCTGTCTTTCCGAGATATATTCAAGACTGTCCTGAAAATCCAGTTTAATTACTTTTGATTCCGGGATTACACTGTGTAGAGTTGCTTTTTCACCCGATGTAACGGTTTCATATTCAAATTCACCCACAAATTTAAAACTCGCGATATGCTCGCTTATACCAAGGCATGGCGTATATATGCACTTATGCCCGGAAAGAAGGCTCTTTACCTTTTCATACAGTTTTTTGTCCGAGTGAGCGAAGTAAACACGAAATGATGGATTTTTTAAGAATTCAAAACGGATCTGAGTCCTGTTTGTAATACAATGCATCTTTTTGAAATCACTTTCGGTTTTTATAAGGTTTTCAGGGATTCTAACCTTTTCCACAGGACTGTTGAGCCCCACTGCAAGGTTCTCACATGATTTTGATGAAAATTTGAGATATTCATCCTTATCGATTCCTGCTATCGCTCCGATAAGCCCCGCCAGAGAGGTTCTCGTGGGAACCGAATATGTAAGAGGAGAAGTCGTCGTGTATATTTTCCTGAAATGCCCGTATTCTCCCCAGATATCAAAGGCCAACAGTTTATCCACAGGCTGTCACCTCACAGTGAAAGTTCTGATAACTTTATACCTGTTTTCCCAAGAGCTTCCTGAAGAGAGATTCTTTCTTTGTTTTCAGTAAAGATTACCCTGCCGTCAGCCTGATATTCTATATCCTGTATTTTGCTGCTGTTGGCAAAAAGACATCTCATGAGTTCACCGATTTCGAGTGTAAGTTCCGAGATGTCCCTCACCTCATCCAGAGGTTTTTCAGAATCAGCCAGAATCATATCCCCTATATCACCTATGTGATAGTCGTCCTCTTTGTAGTTCACTTTCAAAAGAAGTCTTGGTACCTGACCGGCCTTTGACCTTGAGATCAGGTTTTTCGTTCCGTTCCACATGCCGTCAAGAAGAAGCATTGCATCTTCTTCAGTCATTTTCGTTATTTTTGCGGCATTTTCGTTTATGATTCCGTAAAATCTTATCAGGGAATACGGGAGGATATAATTCTCGGTAAAAGTGCCCTGCTTTTTACCCTTTTCTGAAGGCATAGTTGTAGTCCCTTTTACGTATTTCATCTGGACAGGATGAACTGACCTTCCGATTCTGAACTGGACGGGACCTGTAAAAGTTATACTCTTCTTTTTTATTGCAGTAGTAGCTCCGAAGAGACGAATATCAACACATTTGCCGATTAATTCGTCAGGAGTTTTTATATTAAGTGAATCAAGTCTCTCCTCTTTTGTCTTCAGCGTATCATTTTCATTTCTGGTCTCTTTTATGAAGATCTCCTGATGTTTGAAATCATACAGGTAATCCCTGATTGTCCTTTTCAGCCTTACATCAGTGACAAGGTTCGTCATTGTGTCTTCATCGATTCTGGGCTTATTCTCGTCAAGCGGGTCTCCGTTAGGGTTTGCGTCCTTTATGTCATACATGAAAATAATTTCTGATCTATTCTTAATTTCACTCATTTTTCTCATCGTCCTCTGATTTTTCTTCTTTTTCTCTCTTAAACAGGTCTGCAAGATTCATTCCAAGCACAAAATAATAGCTTATTTCATCTTTCGGTATCTTCCAGTTTTCCCCGGCACCTATCATATGGACCGAGATCTTCTCCTCAAGGTCGCGATAGTAGTTCTTTTTGTATTCTGTAAGCTTGTTCTCTATCTGCGGAAGAAGCCTCTTTATAAGTTTTTCATCCAGTTTTAACCCCTGAAGTTTACTTCTGAAAGGATCACTGCCCCTTTCACGGTACTGAATGTTCAAAAGCTTCTGCGTAAGTACTCCCTCCAGAAAAACGGATTTTTTTATATCGTCGCTGAAAAAGTCAGGAAAACTTTCAAACAGAATATCCGCTACTTCTGAATCGGTTTTATCATTCATCTTTTTTAAGTTCTCAATCGTTACATCGTCAATCATTTTTACACCATAATTTCCCTTTAACAGTTTAAGTTCGTTTAAAAAGAGCAGCAGCTGAAAGCTTCTCATAAGAGTTTCATCGAGTGGTTTTTTGTTTGTGTACTGCGCACGGATTCGCCTTACAAATCCGGAGAAGAGAATTTCAGCTTCCAAAGCTTCATTCTGGAAGATTTTCTTTGCAATTCTCAGGAAATAACTGCTTGTGTCCTGATTGTTGTCTTTCCCGAAGAAGTGCCAGATATTAGCAAAAGTAAACAAAAGATCCCTTTTCCCGGTGAACTCCCGGTTACTGTCATATACGGACTCTTTCCCGCTGAAAAAAGGTATCATTTCCACCTTTTTTTTGGCTTCAAACAATTTTCCGAGCCTTGAAGGAAATATATCCTCGATAAGCATAATTATATTGAACGCACTGTTGTTTTCCTCATAAATCATCAGGTCCACGGTAAAGTAATTCTCTTTTTCAGAAAGATACTCAAAGACCTCAGTTTTTGTTGCATCAAGAAGGTTTGAATAATTCTTTGAGAGTGTGAATTTCTTAAACTCCTCATCATCAAACTGCCTGAAAATGTCATAAATTTCGGATTCATCTTTCTCAAGAAGAGGTTTTGGAATAAGGAAATAATCAAATCCGCAAAAATTAAATTTAGAATGCCTGCTTAGGAATGTTTTTCCGGCTTCAAGCGTCAGTGCACATCCAAGGCACACAGGATAATTTTTCCAGGATTTCGACTGATCAAAACCTCCGGATACCATACCGATATTATTTACGGTATAAAACGGATATGTGCTTACAAAACCATAAACTTCCCTTTTATTGCCGCAGACAAAACAGGTTTTATCTTCTTCAATGGACTTTTTGTTGTGTTTGCTGTAATATGCCTGAATTGCTGAGTTCACAAGAGATTTTTTAAAGGTGGAAAAATCCCCGATATAATGAGGCTTTCCCCCTGTTATTATACCAAGTGTTATTATGGCCCCGGTTCCTTTTTCAAGTTCTGTATATTTTTCCTTTAGATCCCCCGTTATTTTTTCACTGTTTTCATCAACACAACTACCTAGACCCTTTAAAAAGGTTTTTTCCTCTTCATTTAAGCTGTAAACGCCATCACCATTAATATTTTTGAACCATCCGAAAAACTTGGTTTTCAGTGTTTTTTCAGGTTCGGTAATTCTGGAAGTGGGTGTTGAATCAGGTCCGTTTGCACCGCTTCCCTTTCTGTAAAGATAAGAATTCATTTTACTTGATGAAATGTCCTCAAGATCAATTCCCTGATACCTGAAAGGCTTTTCATCTGAGTTTATCATAATTTTCAGGACTTTTTTGTAGTTCTCGGACGATTTCGGGTTGTCAGCAAGAAGAACCACACAGTCTTCAAAATTTTCAGGATCCAGTTTTGATTCAGAAAGAGAATATTCCCCCACTTTATTTAGTGCGTCAATCATCAGATAACACACTTTTTTCTGTGTAGCCTTTATAGCATATATTTTTAACGAAATTCAATTGAAAAGCTATTTATTTCTTGGAAAAGTTCACTATCTATAAAATCAAGGGGGAAAAAGAGAATATAATGACTGAACTTGAGATCTTTATGCTAAAACTTTATTCAGATTCTGAAATCAAAGGTTCGGCATCACAGCTCAGGGGATTTTTCGCAACAAAATTCAACGAATATGTTCTTCTTCACCAGCATAATGCCGACAGTTTAATTTACAGGTATCCGTTTGTCCAGTATAAAATAATAGACAATGTCCCGGTTGTAATAGGAATTAACGAAGGTGCCAAAGTTCTTAAGGAAATATATGACAAATACGGTTCAATAAGGCTTGGAAGCGCGGTCTACGAAATATGTGAGAAGGATATCAGGCTGAATAAATCCGAATTCGGCTTAACCGGAGAGTTTCATGCATACAGATTTCTGACACCATGGATAGGACTAAACCAGGAAAACTATCACAGGTATTACGGGCTTAAAAATTCAGAAGAAAGAAATGATTTTTTAAGAAGGATTCTTACCGGCAACATACTGTCCATGTCGAAATCACTTGGGTATACAGTTCCCGACAGAATAAAATGCGATCTTAAATTAAAGCCTTACAAAACATCTGTAAAATCGATTACCCACATGGGATTTTTAGGAAAATTCTATGTAAACTTCAGAATTCCTGATTATATGGGTCTCGGCAAATCGGTATCCAGGGGTTTTGGCGCTGTAGAGGAGATAAAATGAACTAATGAATTTAAGGTGAAACGTTAAATGGATCTTGTAATAAACACTTGGGGGTCTTTTCTTAAAAAGAAGGGCAATCTCTTTTTAATCAAAACAAAAGAAGGGTCAAACGAGATTGCCGCCGACAAAATAAATACGATACTCATTACAGGCTCTGCCGGAATTTCATCGGATGCCGTAGAACTTGCACTTTCAAAAAATATAGACATTGTTTTTCTTGACAAATACGGAAACCCGTACGGCAGAGTCTGGCACTCAAAATTCGGCAGTACTAACCTTATCAGGAGGATACAGATAGAGGCGGGAAGAAACAGAATCGGAACTGAACTATCCAAAGAGTGGATGAATGAAAAGATCAACAACCAGATTGGCTTTATAAAATACCTAAAAAAGAACAGACCCAAAACCGGTGAAATTTTTGACGACGCAATATCCTTCATGTCTTCTTTTCCGGATAAAATAAACGCACTTTCAGGGACGCCTGATGAAATAAGGGGCACTGTTATGGGATACGAAGGCTCCTGTTCAAAGAAGTACTTTGAAGTCTTAAGCACAGTGATGACGGATACCTGGAAGTTCAACGGGAGAAGCAGAAATCCGGCAAAAGACGGGTTCAACTGCCTTTTAAATTATGGCTACGGCATGCTTTATTCGGTCGTTGAAAAATCCTGCATCATATCCGGGCTTGACCCGTTTGCAGGTTTTCTGCATGTTGACAACTACAACAAGATGTCATTTGTCTTTGATCTCATCGAAAAATACAGGATTTTCATAGACGTCCCGGTAGTCTTCCTCTTCACGAAAAAAATGGTCAGTGAGGATTATTTTGACGAGATTCCGGGAGGTCTCTATCTTAACGCAGACGGCAAAAAAGCTATGATTGCAGCTATAAACCAGAGCCTCGAAGAAAAAATTTCATATTCCGGAAAGAATATGATGAAGAAAAATATAATCCGGGCCGACTGCCACAACATTGCCAACCGGCTTTTAAAATATGAAAACGAGGTTTTGGGATGACTCTCGTATGGGTTATATACGACATAGTCAAAAACAAAACCCGCTCCAAAGTCGTTAAAATCTGCAAAGACGCCGGTCTGTACAGGGTCCAGAAAAGCGTATTTTTAGGAGACATCAATTCAAATTCAAGGGACTCCGTTATACTTGAAATTGAGAGCATTATTGACCCGGAAGCCGATTCCGTATACATCTTTCCTATGGACAAGGCGACTTTTGAGGGCATCACTCTTCTCGGCCAGGCTTTTGACAAGAAATATGTATCAGACGAAATCATAACGAGGTTTTTCTGATGGACGACAAAAACCCGATAATCAATATATCAGACGTTTTGGAATACGAGTTCTGTCCGAGATTCATCTATTTCATTTACTGTCTCGACATCCCGCAGCACGAAGAGCTTAGGTTCAAGGTCCTCGAGGGGAGAGAGATTCACAAAAAAGTAACGCAGGTCAACAGAAACTACATCAGAAAGAAGATAGGTGCACAGTCACGTGAGTTCGACGTTTTTCTTGCATCCCAAAAATACCATTTCAAGGGAATTTTAGATGAAATTTTATTTCTAAACGACGGTAAAGCAGCTCCCCTTGAATACAAGTTCGCGGAGTATAAAGACAATCTGTTTAGGACCACGAAGTCACAGCTTATTCTCCAGTCAATACTTATTGAGGAAAACTACGGCAAAAAAGTGGACCGAAGCTTCGTATGCTATGTAAGAAGCAACCATAAACTGGTTGAAATGGATATCAGGCAGAGTGACGTCGATAAAGTAAAGGCAGAGATTTCTGATATCCTAAATATTATCAGAACCGGATTTTACCCGAAGACAAAGAAAAATATCAACAAATGCACCGACTGCTGCTACAGAAACATCTGTACATGAAAAAATAAAAGAAAAACAGCAACCTGTTCGGCAAGCGGTATGAGCAGAATCTATGAAAATAACAGAACTGAATGCACAACAGTTATTAGTTTTCAGTTATTTGTTTTTGAATATTTAATTAATTTGAAAAGATTTCATTAAAAGCTTAGATATCAAAACATGATTAAATCTTGAGGGATAAGATATAGACAGATAAACCTCAGTTTAATTTATTAATCTGTAGGACTTATTTACTCGTGTAGCAGGAGTTACTTTTTCTTATATTTATAAAGGGTTTGATAATTTTGCCAGAAGAAAACACAACCATAATTTCGGGCAGAAATCACGGTTTATACGTAAAAAGAAGAAAAATTGCCTGCTCTTGAAGAACTACATCCAATAAAACAAGGATTGAAACTCAATTTCACCTCCTTTTACAACTCATTTTCCAAATATGCTTGAAGAACTACATCCAATAAAACAAGGATTGAAACTTTTTGGATAATTTCGTCCGCTTACATTCTGCATCTAACTTGAAGAACTACATCCAATAAAACAAGGATTGAAACAGAATTTTGCAGGTGCTCTGATGCGGGCATCCTTTGCACTTGAAGAACTACATCCAATAAAACAAGGATTGAAACTGGTGAGCTTCTCCAATGATTTCTGTTTCCGCCCGCTTGAAGAACTACATCCAATAAAACAAGGATTGAAACAAGCCCCATATTGTTATAGCAAACATACAGATTATCTTGAAGAACTACATCCAATAAAACAAGGATTGAAACTCGAAACGCTTCCTACGGTTTCCGGGGGGTGGTTTCGACCTTGAAGAACTACATCCAATAAAACAAGGATTGAAACTACATACATCAAAACCTATATATTCTCAGGAACCTACTTGAAGAACTACATCCAATAAAACAAGGATTGAAACTTCAATCGAGGATAACAAATAGACAGCACGCCTAAACTTGAAGAACTACATCCAATAAAACAAGGATTGAAACAGGGTGGGTGGCACTGTATGTGATATCTTTTCTGTACTTGAAGAACTACATCCAATAAAACAAGGATTGAAACGGCCTGATAATGAAATTGCAATTGTTATAAGACCTGCTTGAAGAACTACATCCAATAAAACAAGGATTGAAACACACCTGTCCACCAACAGAAGTGAAAGCATGATAAACTTGAAGAACTACATCCAATAAAACAAGGATTGAAACAACGGTAAACTATGCAAAGCCGATGACAACGAATATACTTGAAGAACTACATCCAATAAAACAAGGATTGAAACAAGAAAAAGATTGCAGGAAAAGAGAAAAGGGACGTTCTTGAAGAACTACATCCAATAAAACAAGGATTGAAACCAGAAAACTATTTCTGACGACGTTCTGACTCCTTCACTTGAAGAACTACATCCAATAAAACAAGGATTGAAACCAATTAAATCTTATTGTTGCGTTGCTTTCAGGTATATTCTTGAAGAACTACATCCAATAAAACAAGGATTGAAACTGATTACGTCACAGCCTGCAATACCATAACCTGAGACTTGAAGAACTACATCCAATAAAACAAGGATTGAAACAAATAATTGTAACCTTCGTCAAGATAGATATCCGAACTTGAAGAACTACATCCAATAAAACAAGGATTGAAACAAACCACAAAAACAAAATATCTGAACTTATGGGTTCGCACTTGAAGAACTACATCCAATAAAACAAGGATTGAAACCATATGCAAACCTCCGTAATGCCTTGAAGAACTACATCCAATAAAACAAGGATTGAAACTACATCTGGCCTTGTGTACTCTAATGTTTATTCTTCCTTGAAGAACTACATCCAATAAAACAAGGATTGAAACCAGATGCAGACCTCTGTAATGCGTACCTCCGTAATCTTGAAGAACTACATCCAATAAAACAAGGATTGAAACTTGTGTTCATGTCGGTTATTCCGGTTATTGCATAAAATCTTGAAGAACTACATCCAATAAAACAAGGATTGAAACTGGATATGGGTACAGGCAAAACCCTAACAATACTTGAACTTGAAGAACTACATCCAATAAAACAAGGATTGAAACTCGATGATTCAACGGATCATAGTTATTCTAATTCGTCCTTGAAGAACTACATCCAATAAAACAAGGATTGAAACTCAAATCTCTGTATCACGTGTTCTGTAATCTGTCCATTCCTTGAAGAACTACATCCAATAAAACAAGGATTGAAACTGCGGGGGACAAGAGACCAAGCCGAAGCATTTGATCAACTTGAAGAACTACATCCAATAAAACAAGGATTGAAACTGTTTCTTCTTCGGCCTCTGTAACTTGGTTTTTGAATGCTTGAAGAACTACATCCAATAAAACAAGGATTGAAACAGAGCCAGTTTCAGTTTTCCTAATGATGAAACAAACGTTCTTGAAGAACTACATCCAATAAAACAAGGATTGAAACCACGTTGCCCCGGCTGCCATACCCGCAAATGGAATCTACTTGAAGAACTACATCCAATAAAACAAGGATTGAAACAAATGAGGATCAAGTAGTTCGCAGTTTGAAGGTAAAATCTTGAAGAACTACATCCAATAAAACAAGGATTGAAACCAGGATGCTGCTGATGCATGTTTTGTTTCTCGCACTCTTGAAGAACTACATCCAATAAAACAAGGATTGAAACATACTGAGACCGGAGCGATTGATTACGTCCCTTGTCTTGAAGAACTACATCCAATAAAACAAGGATTGAAACTCAAAAATCATAGGTGTAGCAAATGAATGAAAATAGTCTTGAAGAACTACATCCAATAAAACAAGGATTGAAACCAAAATCTGTTGCAACCTCTTCCCCAAACCTATCATCTTGAAGAACTACATCCAATAAAACAAGGATTGAAACCTGGTTGTCAAAACGTACCGTATCGGTTGGCATGCAGTGCTTGAAGAACTACATCCAATAAAACAAGGATTGAAACTCTATGTATATGGTGATACATAGTTCGCAGAGGCCACCTTGAAGAACTACATCCAATAAAACAAGGATTGAAACGACTGCATTGACACCCGTAAAAGAGCCTTGAAACGCACTTGAAGAACTACATCCAATAAAACAAGGATTGAAACATCAGACTCCTCGGACTGAGACGGAGCAGTAAACCGCCTTGAAGAACTACATCCAATAAAACAAGGATTGAAACTACGGTTTTGAGAAAGCAAAAGGTCTAAATCATGCTCTTGAAGAACTACATCCAATAAAACAAGGATTGAAACTCTGAATTTGTTTCTTTGTCTTCTAATGGTACATTGCAGCTTGAAGAACTACATCCAATAAAACAAGGATTGAAACTTCTATCTCTTACAGCCTTTGCAATATACCAATTGACTTGAAGAACTACATCCAATAAAACAAGGATTGAAACCATTCAGCAAGTCTGAGGATTCTTTCTTTACCGGTTTTCTTGAAGAACTACATCCAATAAAACAAGGATTGAAACTAACCAGGATTCTTGGATACTGCGTGCCACCTGTTCTTGAAGAACTACATCCAATAAAACAAGGATTGAAACATTGCTTATATCCACCTGAAAAAGTTTGCAGAAGAGCTTGAAGAACTACATCCAATAAAACAAGGATTGAAACTTGGCCTGTGCTCTTGGAGTCCCGATCTCGACAAGCCTTGAAGAACTACATCCAATAAAACAAGGATTGAAACGTAGTCCCAAAATTGATCAGCTCCTAGGTATACAGCTTGAAGAACTACATCCAATAAAACAAGGATTGAAACCCGTTTGGTAATATCTCGTTAAGTGAAACCTGCACACTTGAAGAACTACATCCAATAAAACAAGGATTGAAACATTTTATGGTTTCATTGTGCCAGTCAATTTCAGCAAGGCTTGAAGAACTACATCCAATAAAACAAGGATTGAAACATATTTTCAATACCAAAACGGATTGTACTTGTTTACTTGAAGAACTACATCCAATAAAACAAGGGTTGAAACTCACATTAGAAGCCCTCTTCAACTTCTATGATACGACCTTCAAGAATTACATCCAGTAAAACAAGGATTGAAAATAACTGCCCAAATCCTTACTAAGGGTCTAAAAAACAGACAACTAATGATAGCCTTTTCTAAAACGAAACACAACATATAACCTGCAATTAATGACGAAATTTAAATCGAAATCAATACTGCAGTCAAAAAATATTCAAACAACAAATATCAGCCTGGATTTCATGCTGCGGGCATTTTATATGGTCACGGGCCTTTTTCTTACAGCCGCAGGAATCGCACTGTCGACAAAAGCGGACCTCGGAACGTCTCCGGTATCTTGCATACCCTACGTATTAAGCCTCGGCCTTCCTCTGACAATAGGAGAATGGACGTTTATTATGAACTCGGCGTTCATTTTCTTCCAGTACTTAATACTAAGGGATAAGTTCCCGCCTTACCAGCTGGCACAGGTATTAATAACCTTCGTATTCAGTGCATTCATCGATTTGAACATGATGCTAATGTCGGACATGCTTATATCAGGCTACCTGCCACAGTGGATATTCTGCCTTTTAAGCTGCGTATTAATAGCACTCGGTGTATGCTTCCTTCTTAAGGCTCACATCCTGATGCTTGCAGCGGAATCGCTGATTCTTGTAATATCAAAGGTCCTTAAAGCTGAATACGGGAGGATTAAAGTATTCTTTGACTCCTCTATGGTCATCATCGCAGCTCTCCTGTCATTTATATTTATGGGCTACCTTGCAGGAGTACGTGAGGGGACAATCGCGGCAGCACTTTTAATCGGGACGATGGTCAGGTACATGAACAGGCTGAGTTTCTTTAAACGAAAACCAGACTAAAAAAATATTTTCAGACACCTGAAAAAAGACAATAACAAAACCCGACTGATATTTTAAAAAAAAGATATATTCTTTATCCGTTCAGGATATCCTTCGATATCCACTCGCCGATATCAGAGGTCCTCATCGAACCTCCCATATCCCGTGTCACGGCTTTTTTCTCTATCGAATGCTCGATTGACGAAACGACCGCATTCGCCGCTTCCTTCTCTCCGAGAGTGTCAAGCAAAAGTGAACCTGCCCAGATTGTCGCAAGAGGGTTTGCAACATTTTTGCCCCTGTACTTGGGTGCCGAGCCGTGAATAGGCTCAAACATCGACGTCCCCTTCGGGTTGATGTTTCCGCCGGGTGCAAGGCCGAGACCTCCCTGGATCATCGCTCCGAGATCGGTTATGATGTCGCCGAACATATTGGGTGTAACCAGGACGTCAAACCACTCCGGGTTTTTGACGAACCACATCGTAACGGCATCGACAAAGTTGTACTCGGTTGCAACGTCCGGATAGCTCTTTTTCGTCTCCTCGAACACCTCGCGCCAGAGGCCGTATACGTCGGTCAGGACGTTTGCCTTGTCAACGGAAGTAACTTTTTTGTCCCTTGACTCCGCAAGAGAGAACGCATAATCCATAACACGCTTCGAACCCTGCCTGCTTAAAACTCCTATCTGGTATGCAAGCTCGTCCGCATCGGTCTCGACATCGACACCAAACTTAACGCTGTAGAGTTCACGCATAACCGAAAGCTCGTCCCTCTGTTTTCCGGCCTTAGCCCTTGACCCGATGCCGACATAAAAGTCCTCGGTATTTTCACGGACCACCACAAAGTCAATGTCCTCCGGCTTCTTGTTTGCAAGCGGGGTCTCAACGCCCTTCAGGAGTTTTACCGGTCTTAAGTTTACATATTCGTCGAAGTAAAACCTCATCGAAAGAAGGATTCCCTTCTCAAGAATTCCGGGTTTTACCCTCTCGTCACCGATAGCGCCAAAATAAATCGCAGGATACCCGGAAAGCTCCTTTAACTCGTCCTCCGTTATAAGTTCACCGGTCTTAAGGTACTTCTCCGCACCGGTATCGTAGTCGGTCCACTCTATATCGAAACCGAATTTCTCTCCGGCCGCATCCAGGACCTTTCTGCCCTCGGCAATGATTTCAGGTCCTATTCCGTCTCCCGGCATGCACGCCGCCTTATATAATGTCATACTCTTAACAAGCCTCAAACTGTAATTATAATATAAATCCTGAAAAGATTCGGGGGAATTCCCCGCAAAAACTTTTCAGCGCCTCTTTGCGTATTCAACAAGACCTCCGGCATCGACAATCTCCTGCATGAACCCCGGGATAGGCTCAAGAGGATACCTGTTTCCGCCGGCTTCGATGTAAGCCTCTTTCAGGTTTACGGTAACTTCTTCGCCGTCTGAAATTTTGTCCGTATCTTTGCATACCACAGGAAGAACTCCGGTGTTAATGGAGTTCCTGTAGAATATCCTTGCAAAAGACTTTGCGACAATATATTTGACTCCTGCACCCTTAAGCGCAATCGGGGCATGCTCACGGGACGAGCCGCAGCCGAAGTTTTTGCCTCCCACGATAACGTCGCCGTCCTTCGCCTCTTTGGAAAACTCGTCACGTGTGCCCTCAAAGGCATGCGATGCAAGCTCCTTAGGGTCATATATCGTAAGAAACCTTCCCGGAATTATCGCGTCGGTATCGATGTCGTCCCCGAACTTCCACACTCTTCCCATAATCAGACCTCCCTTGGGTCGGTGATTACACCTTTTATCGCACTTGCAGCCGCCGTTGCAGGCGAGGACAGGTAAACGAAAGCTTCTGTGCTCCCCTGCCTTCCCCTGAAGTTTCGGTTGGACGTCGATAAAGAGACCTCTCCCGGTGCAAGAAGACCGAAGGCTCCTCCCATGCAGGGGCCGCAGCACGGGGCCTCGACAAGCGCTCCCGCATCGATAAACTTCTCGATAAGTCCGGCCTTCAGGACTTTTACGTACTCGTCCTTTGACGCGGGGACAAGAATCACTCTCACGTCCTTCGAGAAGACGTTGTCGCCGAGGATGTCCGCCGCCTCCTTAAAGTCCTCGAACCTCCCGTTTGTGCACGACCCGATGAAGACCTGGTCTATGTGCTTTCCGGCAACTTCTGAGACATCTACGACGTTGTCGACATTATGCGGGACGGCAACCTTCGGGTTAAGCTCTGATACATCGTACGAACGCTCTTCAGAATACTTCGCGTCAGGGTCGCTTTCAAGAGTGAAAGGGGTGCACGTGCACCTGTCTTTGAGGTAGTCCCACGTCTTCTTGTCAGGAGGAACGATTCCCGCCTTTGCACCCATCTCGATTGCCATATTAGAGCAGGTAAGCCTTCCCGGAATCTCCATATCCAAAAAAGTGCTCCCGCAGAACTCAAGGGCCTTGTATGTCGCACCGTCGGCACGGATGTCGCCTGCAAGGCTTAAAATAAGGTCCTTCGGGCCGACCCTGTCACCGAACTTTCCGTCTGCACTGACTTTTATCGTCTCCGGGACCCTGAAGTAAAGTTCGCCGAACTTCAGGACATAAGCCATGTCAGTTGAACCTATTCCCGTGGCAAACACACCAAGTGCACCGTAGGTGCAAGTATGAGAGTCCGAGCCTACAACAATGTCTCCGGGCTTAACCCTTCCCTTTTCGGGGACCACCTGGTGGCAGACTCCCTCTTTTATGTCATAATTGTAGATTCCCTGTTCCTTCGCAAACTCTCTCATCATCACGTGGTTTTCCGCGGCATTTATGGAGTCGGCCGGGATCTGGTGGTCAAAGAGCATGATTATCTTTTTCGGGTCAAAGACCTTATCCCCGCCCATATCGCGAAATACATTTATCGCAAGAGGACCGGTGATGTCATGTATCATCGCGGCGTCAACAGGTGCCATCACGACATCACCCGCTTTGCAGCCCTTTTTGCAGTGGCGTGAAAATATCTTCTCGGATATCGTCATTCCCATTTTAAAGTCACATCCATGAAATTTATCTTTATGAAAGCCAGACTGAAAATACCTGAAATATCAAAGATATATTTCACTCATTTCCAGTAATTTTATTTTATTCTGCTGCCGGTTCAGTAAAGAAGAATCAGGTTTTCCTATCCTCTCTGTAAAGCGACCCTTCCGGTTCTCACAAGCTCAATTATCCCGTAAGGCTCAAGAAGGTCTTTTATTGCAAGGATCTTCTCAGAATCTCCTGTTATCTCAAGGACAAGCGCCTTTTGTGAGACATCAATTATGTTCGCCCTGAATATCCCTGCGACCTGCATAATTTCGGAACGCTGAATGCCGGGGTCGGCATGGACTTTTATCAGTGAAAGTTCACGCTCGACATGCTCGTTTTCAGTGATATCAGTTATTTTTATGACGTCTATAAGCTTATTGAGCTGTTTTTTCACCTGCTCTATATGTGTATCATCACCGTCTACAACGATTGTAATCCGGCTCATATCCGGTGTTTCGCATGTCCCGACAGCAAGACTTTCTATGTTAAACCCTCTTCTCGAGAAAAGTCCCGAAACTCTTGCAAGGACACCGGACTTGTTCTCGACGAGCACACTTAATATATGCTGATTCATGGCTCACCCGCATTTTTGCAGTGCTTTCCTATCATCTCGCTTATGGCGGCCCCTGCCGGGACCATAGGGAATACGTTCTCCTCGCGTTCTATCCTGAAATCAAGAAGATACGGGCCTTCATAGTCCACAGCCTTTCTCAGGGCCGGTTCCACTTCTTTCACAGAATCCACCAACATACCTTTTATCCCGTAAGCTTTTGCGATTCCGACAAAGTCCACGGGAGGAAGCTCTGTATACGAATATCTCCGGTCGTAGAAGAGCTCCTGCCACTGCCTGACCATGCCGAGGTACATATTGTCCAGGATTACCATTTTCAGGGGCACTTCATACTGTGCCACCGTTCCAAGCTCCTGTATATTCATCTGGAAGCTCCCGTCGCCTGCAATGACAACGACAGTCTCCCCGGGCTTTGCAAAGCAGGCGCCGATTGCTGCTGGAAATCCAAATCCCATAGTGCCGAGACCCCCTGAGCTTATCCACTGCCTCGGCCTCCTGAAACCGTAGTGCTGCGCAGCCCACATCTGGTTCTGGCCGACCTCGCTTACGATTATCCCGCCGCTGTCAAGGATTTCCGACAGCTTTCTTATAACATACTGCGGGTGAAGCTTTCCGTCGTCTGCAATTGCAAGCGGGTGGTTTTCACGCCATGTTTTGACCTGTTTAACCCAGGGTTCACAGAAGCATCCCTTTTTTTCGGCCATTTTGCAGAGTTCTGATAAAACAAGCTTCGCGTCGCCTACAATTGGGACATCAGGACATACGTTCTTCCCAATTTCGGCCGGGTCTATATCCATGTGGATTATTTTGGCATTAGGAGCGAAATATTTGATATTTCCAGTTACCCTGTCGTCAAACCTTGCCCCGACCGCAATCAGTAGGTCGCACTCGGTGACCGCATAGTTTGCGTATTCGGTCCCGTGCATACCAAGCATCCCAAGATTTAAAGGATGATCGCACGGAATGGCCCCGAGCCCCATCAGCGTAGTCGTAACGGGAATGCAGAAAAGCTCTGCAAATTCCTTAAGCTCTTCTGACGCTCCTGATGATATGACACCTCCGCCGGCGTATACAAGAGGCTTCTTCGCTTCGTATATCATGTCAAGGGCCTTTTTTATCTGCCTGGAATGGCCTTTCAGCGTCGGTTTGTACCCGCGAAGCTCGGCGTCTTTTGAAAGGACGTCTTTTGGGTCGACGGCCTGAGTCAGAACGTCCTTGGGAAGGTCTATTAATACAGGGCCTTTTCTACCCGTTCCTGCGATATGAAACGCCGAACTGACAACTCTTTTAATCTCTTTTGCGTCCTTTACAAGGTAGTTATGCTTCGTAACAGGCATAGTAATCCCTGTTATGTCAGACTCCTGAAAGGCGTCATTTCCAAGCATTCCTGTAGGGACCTGCCCTGTCAGTGCAACGACCGGAACAGAGTCCATATTTGCTGTCGCTATTCCCGACACAAGGTTGCATGCTCCGGGGCCTGAAGTAGACAGGCACACTCCGACCTTTCCGCTTGCCCTTGCATAGCCGTCGGCCGCATGTACAGCAGCCTGCTCGTGCCTTACAAGGATGTGCCTGAGGTCTGAATCATAAAGCTCATCGTATACCGGCAGGACTGACCCACCCGGGTACCCGAATATCACTTTCACGCCTTCCTCTTTTAAGCTGTCAATCAGTAGTGCCGCTCCTGTTTTCATCATTCTGCCTCAATAATCTGTTCATACCGGCCACAACGGCCGCAACACTTGCCTCAATTATGTCTGTATCTGCGCCTCTGGAAGTTATTACCCTTCCGTCCTTCCGGAGTTTCACCGTAACATCGACAACGGCATCAGTCCCGCCGTTTATGGCATCGACATGAAACTCCTCAAGCTTTATGTCCCCGAGCATCGCGACCGACTGTTCAAGAACGTTTAAAGCCGCGTCAACCGGTCCCGTCCCTGTAGCTGCCCCTGTAACCTTTCTGCCGTCTGCAACCATGGTAACAGATGCGGTCGGTATTGCTTTGCTTCCGCTCACGACCGTGAACTGGTCAATTTGTATCACGGGTTTGCATTCAAGGAGCATAACTGAATCTGCTATTGCCATAACATCGGCATCGGTAACCCTCATGCCTTTGTCGCCGACCTTTTTGACACGTGCAACAATTTCGGCAAGCTGTTTTTCCCCGGGATTATAACCCAGATCACCCAGGGCAGCCTTAACCGAAGATGTCCCCGAATGCTTCCCCAGAACTATACGCCTCTTTCTCCCGACGGTTTCGGGAGGCATAGGCTCATAAGTCGACGTGTCCTTCAAAAGGCCGTTAGCGTGGATTCCGCTCTCGTGTGTAAAAGCCATTGCGCCGACTACAGGCTTGTTCACGGCAAGAGGTATCTTCGTCGACTGCGAAACAAGAGTAGAAAGCGAATATATCTTCTTCGCATCGATTCCGGTATCATACCCGTAAAGCCTCTCGAGAGTCATTACAACCTCTTCAAAAGAGGTATTCCCGGCTCTTTCGCCCAGGCCGTTTATCGTCGTATGTGCACAGGAAGCCCCAGCCTTAAGGGCCGCAACCGTATTTGCGGTAGCAAGACCGAAATCGTTGTGGCAGTGTATGCTCAGAGGAGCAAAGCATAAGTGCGGTATAATTCCGGGCAGCTTTTCAGGCGTCAGAAGACCGACGGTATCACAGAAACACAGCCTGTCGGCTCCGGTCTCTGTTGCGTTTCTGAAAAGGTCAGAAAGATATTTTTGATCGGCCCGCGATGCGTCCTCTCCGGAAAGCTCTACGATCAGGCCTCTTTCTTTGGCATAGGCGACAGAATCCATCGCCATTTTATAGACCTGTTCGCGTGTCTTGCAAAGCTTTTTCGTGATATGAAGATCAGATACAGGAACCACGAGATGTACAGAGTCTGCACCACAGTCGGCGGCAATGTCTATATCACCTTTGACGGCCCTTGAATACGTGCAGATTTCGGACTTAAGGCCTGCATCCGATATTACCCTTACAGCTTCCCTCTCGCCTTCAGATGCAACAGCAGACCCCGCTTCAATGACGTCAACGCCGATTGCGGAAAGCTCCACTGCTATCTTCAGCTTCTGTTCCGGTGTCAGTGACACGCCGGGCGTCTGTTCCCCGTCACGGAGTGTCGTGTCAAGGAAACGAATTTTTTTATTAGCAAATAAAGCACTCACTCATAGGATTAAACTCCCATAGAAAGTTATCAAAAAAACACTATATATATATTTTGTGAAAAACCCATTTTTTGTGCACCAGACCTCCCCAGATATCCCCCAAATGCGCACCACCCACAAATCATATGACTCTTAACTGAACCATCCTGGAAAAGTATATAGTGTTTCAGCTCAATCTAAATGAGTATGTCTCAAAAATATGGGATTGGAGAAGTCACTGCAAAAGTGGCAGATCGCTTTCTTTGGCGATAAAGGTACAGACTATTCAGGAAAAAGAGTGACTATTTTTGACACCACACTACGTGATGGTGAACAGACTCCCGGAGTGTCATTCACACTGGAGCAGAAGATAAGTATCGCCCGTCAGCTTTCTGACCTGGGCGTTGATGTCATTGAAGCGGGTTTTCCGGCATCATCCGAGGGTGAAGCTGATACTGTAAAAAGGATATGCGAAGAGGGTATCCGCCCGAAAGTCTGTGGACTTGCGAGGGCTGTTAAATCTGACGTCGACAGCTGTATTGATACCGGTGTCGACATGGTGCATGTTTTCATACCGACCTCCAAAATCCAGAGGGAAAACACCATCAGAAAGACTCATGCGCAGGTCCTTGACATTACAGGCGATATTGTATCGTATGCAAAGGAAAACTTCGGCCAGGTGATGTTCTCGCCTATGGACGCCACGAGAACCGACATAAAAGAGCTTATTGAGGTATGCAGGACAGCTGATGCAGCCGGAGCGGATATCATAAACATACCCGACACTGTAGGGGTATGCATACCATCGGCCATGAAACCCCTTATTGCAGCAATAAGAGAAAACGTAAAGTGCGGAATCGACGTCCACTGCCACAACGACTTCGGCCTTGCTACAGCAAACACGGTTGCAGCGGTAGAAGGCGGTGCCGACCAGGTCCAGGTGACCGTGAACGGTATAGGCGAAAGAGCTGGAAACGCGGATATAGCGCAGACAGTAATGATAATGAAATCCGTTCTCGGCATTGAAACAGGCATCTGCACGGAAAAGCTTGTCGAAACGTCAAGACTTGTTTCAAGATATTCACAGATTGCAGTACCTCCTATTCAGCCTGTAGTTGGCGAAAACGCGTTTTCGCATGAAAGCGGCATTCACTCTCACGGTATTATCTCAAACCCGAGCACTTTTGAGCCGGGTGTAATGACTCCGGAGATGGTAGGTCACAAAAGGCGCCTGAAGCTTGGAAAACATGTCGGAAAGCATGCAGTAAGGCAGATGCTTGAAGACGCAGGCATAAAAACCGATGACGAGCAGCTCGACATGATTATACTGAGAATCAAAGAGATCTCAGGCCGCGGCAAAAAAGTCACCGAGTCAGACCTGTTTGAAATCTCCGACAGCATAACCGGAATTCACCCGGCTTCAAAGACGATTGTGCTGGACGACATATCCATATTTACAGGAAACCACGCAATACCGACTGCAAGCGTAAAGGCCGTTGTCAGGGGCAACAAAATGGTATGCTCAAAGACAGGCGACGGACCTGTAGATGCGGCGATGAAAGCGCTGCTTGCGATAGCACCCGGACACGTTGACTTAAAGACCTACCAGGTCGAGGCCATATCCGGTGGAAGCGAGGCACTGGGTTGTGTCACAATTGAAGTGGAGGACCCGAAAGGAAGAATTTTCGACGCGAGCGCCTCAAACTCAGATATTGTGATAGCCTCTGCCGAAGCTATGGTTAACGCCCTGAATGTGGTCTACAGGGCCGATGAACCCGGCAGATAACCTTATTTAACCCAATTGTTTATGGATGATATCAGACAATTTTTAACTAAAAAATGAAGGGACAAAAAATGATGGAAAAATACTATGAATCCGACGCGGATCTTGGAAACATCTCAGGCAAAAAGATAGCTGTAATCGGATACGGTTCACAGGGAAGAGGACAGTCCTTAAACCTTAAGGACAGCGGCCTCAACGTCATTATAGGCATAAGACCAGGCAAGAGCAAAGAGCTGGCTGTAAAAGACGGTTTCGAGGTATTCGATGTCTGCGACGCCGCAAAATCCGCTGACATCATCATGATCCTTACCCCGGACGAGACGCAGGCTGCAATATACAAAAAAGAAATAATGCCTTACCTTTCGGAAGGCAAATGCCTTATGTTCTCACACGGCTTCAATATCCACTACAACCAGATTGTACCGCCGGCAAACGTCGACGTAATCATGGTAGCCCCGAAAGGACCTGGCCACATGGTAAGAAGGACCTTTGAGGAAGGAAATGGGGTTCCTGCACTCATTGCAGTTGCACAGGACTATACAGGAGACGCAAAGAAGACAGCCCTTGCATACGCAAAGGGAATCGGTGCCACACGTGCCGTAGTTCTTGAGACGACGTTCAGGGAAGAGACGGAAACCGACCTGTTCGGAGAACAGGCAGTACTATGCGGAGGAGTCACATCACTCATCAAGGCTGGTTTTGAGACGCTTGTCGGTGCAGGATACGCTCCTGAGATGGCATACCTGGAAGTCCTGCACGAGATGAAGCTTATCGTCGACCTGATATACGAGGGCGGGTTCACAAACATGCGCAGCTCAATCTCAAACACCGCAAAGTATGGCGACCTCACACGCGGCCCGCGTGTAATCGGCGAGGAGTCCTACGAAGCAATGGAGGAAATACTAAGTGAAATCCAGTCAGGTGAATTCGCAAAGGAGTGGATGCTTGAGAATCTGGTAAACAGACCTGTCTTCAACGCCCTGACCCGCGATGCCGAGGGACACCTGATAGAGAAAGTCGGTGCTGAAATTCGCTCAATGATGCCGCAGTTCAAAAAGGACTGAAAAATATAGACAAGAATCATTGCCCGAAAACCTCATAAGATAACAAAATACTATTTTTTTACGGAATTTATGAAGTGTGTACTGTCCTTAAAACGTGAAAAAAAGCGGGTTGAAGAGAATTTCGATGACGGAGAACTAATCTCTGGCCTGCTGTTGAAAAACAATATTCTGCCGGATACCGTTCTTATATTCAAAGAAGGCGTGCCTGTACCTGAAGACGAAACAGCAGAGGAGACGGAATACCTGATTGTCACCACCTCATCACGCGGATAGAAAAAATATCCGGCCTTTCATCTCTTAAAAGGATACAAGAAATAAATTCCTGGCCTAATCTTCAGTTTCTTCATAATAAGGGTCCGGATTTGTTACTGTTATCATTATATGAGATGAAAAAGAATTCAGTCCTGTTTCATCGTCGTACGTGGCGCACCCCAAAAATACATTTCCGGTATTCTCCCCGTCATAAATTAGGGAAACATTCAGTACTGCAATACCGTCTTCATCTGTTTCGACCTGTCCGATTACCTCGTCAGCGCTGAAATCTCCGGTTCTGGCATTATTGAAAAAATAAACGTTCCTGCCTGAAACGGGATTTCCGTTTTCATCTGTAACTGTTGCTACGATGCAGGCTTTGCCACCACTCAGGACGTTTTTGTCCTTTGTAAACAGGTCCGCCGATATCGCAGAAGCCGGTATGCAAAGTGCAGCTGCAACGGATAAGAGCATTAAAAATGCCATAATTTCTTTTTTTATCATTTAAGTTTAGTCTCCTTTACGTATATTCAAAAATGCATCCAAACATTTTTTATTTTTACAACTGCATGAGACGTCTGCGGATATTCAATATATATGAGTTTAATAATTCCGGTTACACCGTTTAACTCCATGGTTGACTATTCAGTGCTCTTCCAAGACATTGAAAATCAGCCAGACAGTTCATATGATTTTTTGACAGACAATTTGTTGGATGATTTTTCAGCAACCGTTCCCCGAAACAGGATTTAAAGATAAAAATAGAGATTTTGGTTATTTATTAAAAGGTCTTTTCAGTGACTTCTTGCCATCTGTGCAGCCGACTTTGAGACCATCATGTCGTCCACACGGATTAAAAGAGACGCTGTCTCTGACGCACTCTCAATTGCCTGCTTTTTTACACGCATCGGCTCGATTACGCCGCCTTCATACATGTCGGCGACTTTTCCTGTGTATACATTGACTCCTGCATGCTTTTTGCCTGATGAATGCTCTGCCTTTAAGTCCACAAGTATGTCTATCGGGTCATGACCGGAGTTTTCAGCAAGGGTGTTTGGAATTGTCTCGAATATTTTTGCAAACGACTCGATTGCAAGCTGAATCCTTCCGCCGACCGTAGGTGCATACTCTGAAATCCTAAGATTTAATTCGGTGTCAATAGCTCCTGCACCGACGACGAAAAGACCGTCTTCGAGTGCGTCCATCACCACACGCACACCGTCGTATGCCGCACGTTCGAGCTCGTCTACGAATATCTGGTTTGATCCCTTTATGAGAATACTCACGGTCTTTCCGTTTTTGCAGCCCGTGAACTTCGTTGCCTTGATATCCTTTAATTCCTCTACAAGCTCCGCGTTTCCGAATACGGAGTCATCAAGGTCATTGACAGAGGTTACAATAGTTGCACCGAGGGCACGTGAGAATGCCTTCATGTCCTTTTCAGGAACGTCCTGGATTGCAAGGATATTCTCGTGGGAAAGGAAGTACTGGACAGCGTCTGCGATGCCTTTCTGGCACAGGACAACATTTGCACCGGATGCCTTTATCTTGTCGGCAAAGACCTTCAGGTTCTCCTTTTCCTTCTGGGAGAAAGCATCGACCTGCTCGGCTGACGTTATCTTAATCTTAGACTTTGTTTCCGTCTTCTTTATCTCAAGAGGCTGGGAAATCAGGGCGATTACCGCATTTTCAACCTTTTTTGGCATACCAACATCGCAACGCGTCTTGTCGATTACAAATCCGGTTACAAGCTCAGCCTGGTCAAGGCTGTCACCGACGATTGTCTTTATTCTTACGTCATCCTCGTCTACGGTTATCTTCCCTGCCTCATCTTTCTGGATAACATCAAGAACAGCATCGACAATAATCTTTGTAATGCTCTCCCTCATCGACTCGATGGACTTTCCGGTAACTGCCGTCTCTGCAACTTTTACAAGTATGTCCTTGTTTTCAGGGCCTGCACTGATAGCGTTCTCCTTTAAAACCTCAAGAGCCTTCCGCATTCCGAGGTTGTATCCTTTTGCTATTATAGTGGGATGTACTCCTTTTTTCAGGAGGATTTCGGCCTCTTCCATAAGTGCCCCGATAAAGATGGTCGCAGTTGTAGTACCGTCTCCGACTTCATCATCCTGGGCCTCTGCAACCGATACCACCATCTTTGCTGCAGGGTGCTCGACAGAAAGTTCATGAAGAATAGTCGCTCCGTCGTTTGTGATGACCACATCACCTGACGGTGATACAAGCATTTTATCCATACCACGCGGACCTAGAGTTGTCCTTACAGCACCCGCTATGGCTTTGCATGCCATAATATTTGAGTGCTGAGCCTCCATTCCGCTTGTTTCCTCAACATTATCACGTAAAATTACTATTGGCTGTCCTGCTAACATATGCAGATACTCCTCTATTAGATTCTCCATAAATGTGGAATTGTGATTCTATATATACATTTCTATAATGAAAATTCAGTACGCATGCGTGTAAAGGGATACATAAAAAATGAGGTGAAAAAGCGGGTCATAAAAATTGAAATCGCTTTTTAAGAGAAATTTTTCAGAAAAAAACTCTGGTTCCGCCCGATGACCCCGCTGATAAAATAAGAAATATTTATGCAGGGAATGCCTGAATATAAAAAATGAATCCTTTTCCGGACTGGCTGCGGCTAACTTATCTTAAGGTCTGAGAGGATTTTTTCCAGGTCAATCCATATTATAAGCCTGTCGTCTTCGGAATCAGACTTCTGCTTGATAATACCCTTCAGATAAGCTTCCTTTGTAATCGCATCATCCATGTGCTCAACCGCATCCCCGTCTATCTGGATGACGCTTCTCACATTGTCAACTATAATACCCATCCTGGAGCCGCCCGACTCTTCAGAAGTCAGAATGATTATTTTTCTGCTCTCCCCGGTATGGCTTTCCGGTATTTCGAGTACTTTGTTCAGGTTGATTATCTTCGTTATCTCTCCCCTGAGATTGAGTATTCCGGCAATGTACTCAGGCATACGGGGAACTGGAGTAATCTCCATGAATTCAACGATTTCACGGGTAAGATTTATATCAAGTGCGTAGTATGTGCCGTTCATCTCGAATACCACGACATCTATTAATGACATTTCCTTAATCTCTCCATAAAAGGACTTTTCAGTCTATTCTGCTCACCTTCACAAGAGAATATACAGGCACCCCGGCGGTCTCGCTTATGCCAAGTTTGTCGAAGAGCGTACATATTCCTATAGGTATACCTCCATGGTTTCTTACGACGGATACTGCCTCTGCAACAGTATTTCCGCTCGTTATCACGTCATCGACGATAAGACATTTCCTGCCCAAAACGTCTGCAAAACTGCTGTTGAGAGAACCAGTCGGCTTATCACCCGTTGCGTGCTTTTTCGGGTGAAACATTGTAAAGAGGCAGTCTGATTCACTTGCGATCATGGCTGCAATAGGTATTCCCGAATGTGCGACTCCTATTATTACGTCTGGAAAATTTTCCTCGCACTCGTCAGGCATGCTCTCCTCCTGGGCATGAATAAATCTTTTGAGAAGCATCAGCGATGCATCCCTGAGCATGTCCGCATGACCGCTTATGGACGACCAGTCTATTACTATATCCTTTGGTGCCGCTTTTTCACCTTTCTGCTGGGTCAAAAGCCATGTCACCGTCTCTATTGAAAGACTCATCTCGTCAGCGATCTGGCTTGAACTTCTCCCTTCGGAATGGAGATTCTTTGCCTTCTCAATAAGTTCGTCAAGGGATGACATATATTTAGGATTATTTATTTTATCACTTAAACATTCTTTTGATCTCTGCACCGCAGACATCGCAGAAACCGGGGCTGTCATGATATTTACCGCAACCTGTACACTTAAATTTCCATTTTCTCTTTTTTGCCGCCCTCTGCTGCAGGGGAATGACAGTTATTCCAAGTGTTTGTGCAGTATTTGACAGGGCATAGTCGTCTGTTACTACTTCACCACCCGTCTCGAGGGCAAGGGCTACAACATCAAGGTCGGTCTGCGACAAAACACCGAGGTCACCGGATTTTTCAGCTGCTGCCTCGGCTTTTTTCCGTGAATTTTTTGAAGGCTCCGCAACAAAAAGGCCTTTCTCCTCCATGGCGTCAAATTTTGATTTAGCCAGTAAATCCTTAAGCTCAGACTTAACAGATGACGGAACGGCAAAAGAGTTTCCCTCAACAGGAATATCAACGAAGAAAAATGATGAATCAAGTATTTTTACAGTCATAGATTATGAAAGTACAGCATTTTTTATACATTCAGCCGCTGAAATTCTGCTTGATGCCGATTCGATGGTATCGCTTGACACTATGGATTTCACTCCTGCAGAATAGAGCTTTGCATACCCGCCGCCTGAAAAAACCCCGTGGACGCATGCCGCATGGACACTGACTGCACCCTGCATCATAAGCATTTTTGAGGCAGTTGCAAGCGTTCCCCCTGTCGATATTATGTCATCAACTATGACGACGCTCCTGCCGGAGGCATCAAGCTCCTTTGGCTGCATTGTGACCTCGGTCCCGGAATGGCGCGTCTTGCTTAAGTGATCGCAGTCAAAATGCACCTTCTCGGCAACAGATTTCGCAAAAACGGCGGCACCCGCATCAGGAGCAAGAATCAGGGGGTCGTCAAGGCCGAGAGTTTTTATGTATTCTCCCATATAAGGCGCCAGCGAGAGGTCTTCTGCGGGCACCCTGAAGAACGAAAGGTTGTCCGTTTCATGAGTATTTATCGTGTACACCCTGCTGACTCCTTCCGAAAGAGCCCTTGCAATCGCACGTGCACTTATTGCCTCACCCTCATTAAACCTCTTGTCCTGCCTTGCATATCCCATGTAGGGCAATACAAGCGTCACTTCTGAGTCCTCACATGCATCGGCAAGGAGAAGAGTCTGGATAAAAGAATCACTGTCCGTCACACTTGAAATGATTACAGTCTCTTCATCCGTTTTTCCTGTCTTTAAATACAGCTCCCCGTCCGGAAACTTCTTAAAGTCGGTCGCGACAAGCTCAAGCCCGGTCGCCAAAGCCGTTTTTCCGGCTAAAACCTGTGATTTTTCGTTGCAGAGAATTTTCATTATAATTACCTAATCTAGAAAGTACTTAAACTATCACGAATGAATCATTTAAGCACTATCGTTTAGAAAGAGGTATACCTGTCAATGGAAAATAACGATAAATATACGGATATTAACTTAAAGGAGACTGAAAAAGAGGAAATTCCTGTTAATCAGCCTGATACCGGCAATGACAGCGAAAGTCCTGGCCCAGCTCCAAAGACAACTGAGACCCCTCCGGAGAATCCACGCGCAAATGATGCGCCTGTGGTTACAGTAGAGGGCGAAAAAGGGAACAGCAAACCAAAAAAGGCACCCTTAAAACTTGAAGAAATAGAGATTGACAATATTGAGACCTCGTCTGACATAGAAGTCCCGAAAAGGCTTATAGATCAGGTGATAGGTCAGGAGCATGCTGTAGAGGTAATAAAAAAAGCAGCAATACAGCGCCGCCATGTAATGATGATAGGAACTCCGGGGACAGGCAAATCCATGCTTGCAAAGGCTATGGCCGAGCTCCTTCCGAAAGAGGACCTTCAGGACATACTCGTGTACCCGAATTCAGAAGATTCCAATACCCCTATAATAAGAACGGTAAAGGCGGGACGCGGAAAAGAGATTGTGGCTGCACACAAAGCTGAAGCAAGAAAGCGTGCCCAGACCAGAAATTCACTAATAATGATCCTGATATTCGGAATTATGGGGTATGCTATAATTACCGGGCAGCTTTTAATGGGAATTATAGGTGCGGCCTTCATATTCATGGCCCTGCAGTATTCAAGGCCTAAAGAGGAGGCTATGGTTCCCAAACTTCTCGTCTCAAACGACAAAGGCTCAAACGCCCCTTACCTTGACGGGACAGGTTCGCATGCGGGAGCACTTCTCGGGGACGTAAGGCATGACCCTTTCCAGTCGGGAGGTCTTGAAACTCCGGCTCACGAACGTGTCGAAGCCGGAGCGATACACAAGGCAAACAAAGGAGTTCTGTTCATCGACGAAATAAACACCCTTACAGCACATTCCCAGCAGAACCTGCTGACTGCTCTCCAGGAGGGTGAATTTTCTATTACAGGACAGAGTGAACGTTCAAGCGGTGCAATGGTAAAGACCGAGCCTGTGCCGTGCAAATTCGTAATGATTGCAGCGGGAAACCTTGACGCTATGGAAAACATGCACCCGGCACTGCGTTCACGTATCAGGGGATACGGTTACGAGATTTACATGCAGGACTCAATGCCTGACACAGAAGAGAACCAGAAAAAGTTCATCCGCTTTATAGCACAGGAAATCAAAAACGACGGAAAGATACCCCCGTTCGACAAGGGTGCAATAGAGGAGATAATGCGTGAGGCGAGGCGCAGAAGCAACAGAAAAGGCCACATCACGCTGAAGCTGCGTGATATGGGCGGACTAATCCGCGTTGCAGGCGACATGGCCCGCCAGGACAACTCCCCCGTAACGACAACCGATCACGTACTTAAGGCAAAGTCAATCGCCCGCTCTGTAGAAAACCAGATCTCCGACGAGTATACAAAGAGAAGCCGTGAATATGAGCTTATGGTCGTTGAGGGAACACAGGTGGGCCGTGTAAACGGTCTTGCGGTAGTCGGTGCCGACTCGGGCCAGGTCCTTCCCATCATGGCTGAAGCCACACCTACACAGGGTGCAACCGGTACAATCATCGCAACAGGAATGTTAAAGGAGATTGCACAGGAGTCCATCAAAAACGTAAGCGCTATAGTGAAAAAGTTTACCGGCCGCGACATAAGGTTCATGGACATACATATCCAGTTCATCGGGACTTACAACGGTGTAGAGGGAGATTCGGCGTCAGTCAGTGTCGCAACAGCTGTCATAAGTGCAATTGAGGGGATTCCTGTCCGCCAGGACATTGCTATGACAGGTTCCCTTTCAGTAAGGGGAAACGTCCTTCCTATAGGCGGTGCGACATACAAGATAGAGGCCGCGGCAAAAGCAGGAATAAAGAAGATAATAATACCCGAGTCAAACCTTGACGACGTCCTGATAGAGGACCGCTACAAGGAAATGGTCGAGATAATTCCTGTGACAAAGATAGAGGAAGTCCTCGAGATTGCCCTCGTGCCTGAAAAGAAGGAGGCATTTATGGAAAAGGTAAGAAACCTTGCAAAAATTACTCCCGCAGAATTTATAGAGAAAATTTCGGCATCCGGACCAGGAAAGAAGGCTCCGGGTGTCTGAAACGGACAGGTTTTTTTAACTATAAGGATTAAAACCCTCTGCAACGCAAAAAAACCGCAAAAAGGGATTTTTCCGGGCAGTGTAAAAGGGTTAAATCCTGTCTTTTGTTTTATATAACGGAGTTTTGTCATGGAAGAACCCGAATATTATGATATAAGTCACGTAAAGGGTATTTCAACCCATATTGAGATAGACAACGGCATTGTTGAGTCCGCTACGAACAGTTTTTCTGATACGGCCGTAATGCGTGTCCTAGGAAAACGCGGCTGGGGTGTTGTGACGATTGAAAATTTCACAGGGCGGTCGGAAAAAGAGATCAAGGAATACATCGCCCTTGCAATGAAGTACGCAAAGGCTACGGAAGAAGAGGTTGTTCTGGCAGACTGCACCTCAGGCATTCTTCCCGTTCCAAAGCCCTCGGAAAACCCCACAGAAGTATCCCTTGAAGAAAAATGCTCCCTTTTAATGGATATTGAAAGGGCCGCCAGAATAGATTCCATCGTAAACACCCGTGCAAACTATACCGAAGGAAACGGGACAGTCCACTTCACCGATTCATCGGGACACGAGTACAAATACAGCCTTTGCAGGTCCGGCTACTCGGTCTCGGCCGTTGCAAAAAAGGGAAGTGTAATGCAGGCCGGGCGTGAAAGCGAACATACGATTCTCGGGTTCAACCTAAGACACAAGGAAAACAAAGGTCTTGAGGCCGCCGAAAGGGCTGTAAAACTTCTTGACGCAAAACCTGCAAAAGGCGGAATCATGGATGCAGTCTTAGACCAGGAGCTTGCGGGAGTATTTGCCCATGAAGCCGTCGGACATGCCTCAGAAGGCGACCTTGTAAAAGAGGGAATATCTGTCCTTAAGGGAATGAACGGCAAAAAAATAGGTGCCGATATAGTAAATGTAGTCGATGACCCCACACTGCATGAATTCGGGTTTATGCCTGTCGACTCGGAAGGTGTTCTTCCGGTAAGGACTGAAATAATAAAAAAAGGCGTTTTGAACTCCTATCTTCATAACCGCCAGACTCTTGCGGCCGTCGGGTTCGGAGACGCCGGACATGCAAGGAGCCAGCCCGGCGACGTCCCCGTTGTAAGGATGAGCAATACATTCATCGAAAACGGCGACTCGTCATATGATGAAATAGTCTCTGAATGCAAAAACGGGATTCTTCTCAAAGGGTCAAGAGGCGGACAGGTCGACCCCGGACGCGGGGTATTTCAGTTCAACGCCGAATATGGCTACGTTATCAAAAACGGGGAACTCTCCGGGATGGTAAGGGACGTATCCCTCTCAGGTGACATATTAAAAACTCTCCACAACATAACCCTCTGCGCAAAAGACAGAAAAATGAACCCCGGCTACTGCGGAAAAAGCGGGCAGAACGTCCCGGTAACCGATGGTTCGCCTCATCTTCTTCTCAGAGAGGCAATTATAGGAGGGCAGGGACAATGACTTCCGACTGCGAACCTGTTATCGATGAGATATTAAAGAAAGGTGACCGCCTTGCTGACGAAACCGAGGTGTTCTTTTCCTCAGGGGAAGGAACCGGCCTTGATCTTAAGGGGAAACTCATAGGAGAGGCTTTCGGCTCCGGGTCATGGGGCATTGGCATAAGGGTAATAAAGGACGGAAAAATAGGGTGCTCTTCCACAAACGATCCCAAGTGCTGGGAAAAATGCCTCATTTCCGCTCTTGACAGTGCAAAGCTATCTTCACCGCAGAACTGGGAAGGTCTGCCTTCCGATTCTCTCCTGCCTGACGTAAAGCTTGACGTATATGATAAGGACCTTTCATGCGACATATCGTCTGCAACTGCTCTCATTGAAAGAATGCTTGACGGGGCTTCGGAATACGAATCCATTATCGTAGGCGGAGGGGCCTCGCTCTCAGCAGGGAGGACGGTAATTGCAAACTCAAACGGCGTATTCTATTCCATTGAAAAAACCGGTGCGGGAATTTCCTTGGAGACTATTTTCGGGACGTCAACAGGATACGAATTTGACTCATCTGCATATACGAAACGCCTGAACCCTGAAAAAACGGGAAGGGAAGCGTCATCCCTGGCTGTATTTTCAAAAGATGGCTGCGATATCAAAACAGGAATATACGATGTAATTCTCTCGCCTGTCGCCGTGTGCCAGCTTTTAAGCTCGGTTCTTATACCATCGCTTTCAGGCAGAAACGTAAAGGCCAAAAGGTCATTTTTCGACGGAAAACTCGGGCAAAAATGCTTTGATGAAAATTTCAGCCTTTACGATGACCCTTTCAGCGGTATGGGAGCGACACTACGCGATTCCGAAGGTGTTCCCACAAGAAGAATAGACTTCATCAAATCCGGCATCGTAGAAGAATTTTCCTACGACCTTAAGACCGCATACCGCTACAACGAGAAGTCAACCGGAAGTGCCGTACGTGACGGGGCCGGAGGTGCTCCGGTAATTGGGACGCACAACATCTGTGTCGACGGAAAAAGAGAGAACATATTTGATGAAAAGGCTGTATATGCACATACGGTCGTCGGTGCACACACGGCAAATGCGGTAACCGGAGACTTCTCGGTTGAACTTTCAAATGCAGCCTTTGTCGAAGGAGGAGAGAAGGAGAAACCGATAAAATCGGCAATGCTTTCCGGAAACGTGTTTGAAATGTTAAACTCAGTGTCAGGAATGTCAGAGGAGACCAGAAGCCTCGGCTCGATGACCGTCCCCTCGGTCAGGTTCTCCGGCCTTTCGGTAGTCGGAAGACTGTAGTCAATATATTTTAAAAATCCACATTTTTGCTTTCTGCTGAAGAAAGATTAATGTAAATTGGCTGTTTTAATTATTATTGCAAAAATGTTGGACACTCTGATAACTATCATAATTGCCGGAGGAATCGTCTTTGTCCTCTGGTATTTCCTGAAAAATCTGACAACACTGATAATAAATTCCGTAGTCGGCCTTGTCACGCTTATAATTGTATCCCAGATGAACCTTCTGGGGATGGAATCATTCAATATTACCTGGGGTGCAGTCCTTGTATGTGCCCTGGGGGGACTTCCCGGTGCAATTCTTCTGATGGTTTTAAACCTTGCAGGAATCACTATTTAGAAATAATCTTTTTTGACACTCATATCAATCCGCAAATATTGCTTTTTTTAAGACTCAATAGATTAGCCTATATAAGTTGACAACAATATTCAATGATAATCACAATTCAATTGCGTTGATATATTGACTATAATTTTTATTTTGATCTATATAATATAATATAAAAAAATTATATAAAATATAAATTGATCATACTTATATATTATTATCACTAATTTTCAGCTGAGGCGATTTAGCGACATTCACAGCTGAATAAAGTGGTTTTTTTAATTAAATCACATTTTGATTTCTTATATTAACTAACCACCAAAACCCTCTAAATCGTTTTATTAATCACATAAATATTCACAATCCAAGGAAGGTAATGCAAATGACCGCAGCAGAAAAAGTTGAAGAAATACTTTCAGCACTCAACAACGGCGACAAGGTAAAAAAAATAAGTCCCGGAGAACTCGGGGAGGAGTTTTCCGGAGTTTTAAATGAAATAAACGCACTAATTGATGGTTTTTCGGCAATACACGAAAGTATGGACACTTTAGGTGTTATGTCCGAAAACGATTACACCAAAAAGGCAGAGGGAAATTGCACAGGAATTTATAAAAAGTTAACTGATTCAGTTAACCTCATCAGAAAAAGATTCCTTACTCTGGAAGATGTTGCAGAAGACCTTTCCAGGGGCGACTTCTCCGACCTCGAAAAATTCAGAAGCATTGGAAACGGCGCCGGAAAGAGATGCGAAAACGATAAAATTGTACCGGCTTACATCGAAATGATGGAGGCGATAAACAATGTCACTGAAGAGATTGAAATTCTCGGAAAATATGCTTCTGAGGGGAAACTCGATTACAGGAGCAATGCCTCGTCTCATAAAGGTGCATACGGTGAGATTGTAAAGTCAGTCAACAGTGCAATAGACTCGTTTGTAATCCCCATGAACGAAGCCATGAGAGTCTGCAAAAAGTACGCGGACGCAGACTTCACCGCCCATTTCTCCGACAGCATCGACATGAGAGGTGATTTTGAATCCTTTAAGGAGGCGGTTGACGGCATAGGCGAGTCCATATCCCACAGCCTTTCCGTTACAAGCAAAGTCACTGAACAGGTCGTAGCAAATTCAAACGAAGTGACAAAAGGGACCGACGAAGTGGCAAAGGCAACAGAAGGTGTCGCAAACGCAAGCCAGAAGACTGCCGACCTTACAAAAGACCTTCTGACAAGTATTGATGACATAACAAGGCAGATTGCTGACCTTTCAGCATCAAACGAAGAAATTGCAAGCACCTCCCAGGAAGTCCACAATGCAGCAAACCACGTTGTTGACGTAGGAAAAGAAACGCAGGAACTGGCAAACGTCACAAACAGCAAGATGGGTGATGTCGAAAAAATAGCAAAAGAAAGCGTCAGCGAAATTCAGGAGCTGAATACCCAGATTAAAGAAGTGGGAAAAATAGTAAAACTCATAAACGACATTGCAGGTCAGATAAACCTCCTTGCACTTAACGCCGCAATTGAAGCGGCACGTGCCGGTGAACACGGAAGAGGTTTTGCAGTCGTTGCAGGAGAGGTCAAAAACCTTGCAGCCGAGGCAAGAACCGCAACCGATTCCATAGAAAAGGTGGTTTCTGCCGTCAAGGACGGAAGTGACAAGACTGCAAAGGCCATAATGCTTGCAAATGACGAAATAATAGACGGTGTTGACAGCGTCAACAAGACACTTGAAGCACTGAACACAATAATAAAAAGTGCAGGCCAGGTTACGCATGACATAGGAGAAATAACGAAGGCAATAGAAGACCAGGCACTTATTGCCAACAATGTTGTAAACGCAGCCGAAAAAGGCGATTCTATGACAAAGGACGTGCAGAGGGAGGCACAGGAGCTCGCAGCACTTGCAGAAGAGTCCAGTGCATCCGTGGAGGAGATCGGAAGTGCTGTGCATGAAGTCAACTCTCTTATAAAAGAGCTTAATGAAGCAAACTCACAGTTCAAATACAGGATGTGATTTTCACAATGGCAACGATTGGCGTGGTGCAGTTTGAGATATCAGGCACAAATTATGCAATCGATATAAGCACTGCAAGGGAGATTGTCGAAATGATGCCTATAACCCCGGTTCCAAGGTCCCCTGTGCATATAGCCGGAATAATAAACCTGAGAGGCGAGATTACAAACGTTATGAATTTAAACAGCCTTATGGGGCTTGACTTTTCAGAAGACAACACAAACAAAAAAATAATTGTTCTTGTGCCGGAGGCTACCGGCGGCTCGAACATAGGCCTTATAGTTGACGATGTACACAGCGTCCTTCAGGTAAATGATGAGAATATAGACCAGATTGACGCTTCCCTGTCAAAAGAAGCGTTTGTAAAAGGAATCATAAAGACAGGCAGTTCAAACAGTACTAAAAAAGACCTTGTAATCTGGATTGACATCGAAAAAATCCTCAAAGAAACGACCGGAAAAGGCTGCAACTAAAAAAATACTTTCACCGGAAATTAAAATATGTAGTCTTCCGGATATCACGTGCACCAAATACCGTTTCAGGCTACTAAATTGCAGGTTTAAACTGGCAGGCATTGACCTGCCAGAAAATCACCTGAATAAATGGACAGCTGTTAAAAAATTCTGTACAGCTAATCAGTCCAAAAAATACATTTTAAACAGAATTTTTCAGATAAAAATTAAAATCAAATTCTATATATATATTTGTATATGAATAATTTGATCAAATTCATATAATATTGAAAATCAGAATATACGTAAAGGAGGCAGGAAATTATTAGCAGTGATAATTACTTTTATGCCGGAAATCTTGGTATTTTGGTAATTGACAAATATAAAGAAAAGATTCAGGAAATTACACAGAATACGGCCGGTATCTTCGGATGTGAATACAGCGAAATCGCAGGAAAAAGACTAAATGATATTATGTTTCTGGACTCGCGGGTAATAAATGTTATCAGGAAATTATTCCTTGCAAACGGTGAGATCAAAAATTTTCATGCAAAGACAAACCCTGACTCAGGGAAATGCAGAGACATTCTTATATCCGGTAAAAACATTCCCTCGTCTGATATGGCTGTTTTCGCAGTCTCGGATGTAACCGGAAAAGATACTTCAGGAATCTATTCAAAGGATTACACAAAAACGATTCCCGGCAACCTCTACCACCTGCCGGGCTCCCTTTACTTTATATATGACAGTGACGGTGAAATAACAGAGTATCATGTCCCTGAATGTATAACGCCTGAAAATCACGATAACTGTTTTTTTAAAAAAGATAACGACAAATACGGAAAAAAATCTCCCGCTGCAGGCAGAGAATATTTTATAGAGGAAGGGATCAAAAACTCAGGAGATTTAAATACTGGCATAAAAGCGGGAAAAATGAATTCCGGAAAGTATATACACATCATAAGCCCCATCCCTGATGATTTTCTCCCGGAATGCAAAGAAAGCGGTGCCTGCACCAAAGGCCCTGAAGAAAAAAGCAGTGATGAGGACGAAGTCAGCCGCTGGACTCATTTCATTGATATAATATCGCATGAATTAAGGACACCTCTTCAACCCGCCCTTGGATATCTGCAGCTTTTAATAGACGACATGGAAAAAAACGGGAACAATAACATGGACATGAACTTCCTGAAAAAAAGTCTCGCATGCGTCAAAAGAGAGTCATATATCGTAGAAAAAATGCTCCAGATAAGTTCTCTTGTGTCCTGCGAGGTTCTACTGAACTTTTCTGACATAAACCTCTATGAACTAGTATCAGACGTTACACGTGCGGGGGATTACTGCGAAAAGGCGGTAATAGTGTATGATATCCCGAAAAATACATATATTTGCGGGGATTTTGACAAAATATACCAGATAATGGACAGCCTGATATCCAATGCCGCTGCCTACAGCAATAAATTTGGCAGGATTGAAATATCATATAGAGGTGACGCCAGAAACCATTATGTCTCAGTAAGCGACAAAGGGAGAGGAATTGAGAAAGACTGTCTCGAAAAGATATTCAACCCGTTTTTCATCTGCAACTACATGAACAACAGCAGGGAATATTCGAGATTAGGCCTTGGTCTTTCCATCGCAAGAAGATACGCCCGTTCTCATGGCGGGGACATAAAAGCTGAAAGCAAAATTAACGAAGGAAGTATTTTTACCTTTTTCCTCCCTAAAGACCTTTCTTCAAAAGAATATTCAAATACCCGGGCACCAGAAACCTCAAAAAAGATTTTCAAAGACACCTCTGTAAAAAGAGCCTGCTGAAAATAACCGGATTTACTTAACAATTAACGATAAAGATGCAATAAACTGCAAATAACATCATCAATAAATCTAAATGATAAAAATAATACTTTTTCAGAAAACACTTGCCTCGGAATACACGTTTACCCTGTCCTCCTGTATTTCATAGGGCTTTATCTCCCTGGAGTGATTTGAGCGCCTCATTTTAACGACTTCAAGAGCAGTGTGGACTTCGGACAGGTCTGAGGGCCTTATGTACATAAGGACAATTACCGTATCCGACAGGTATTCAACAAGGCCGTACCTGCTTGTATAGTTGTTGTTCTGCTCTGTCTCGCTCGTAAGAAGGGTTGTGCACTCCAAATTTTCCATCATCTCAACGAAACGGAACATCTCCCGTCTTCTTGTCGAAATATCATCAAAAAGACCCTCAAAAAGTGAAATAGGGTCTATTACCACCCTTGAGGCACCGACACTTTTGATAAGATCAGGTAGATCATTTTTAATGCTGTTTATGGAAAGATTGAAGTCAGTAGGGTCAAGTTTTATGACAAAAAGGGACTTATCTTTGTATGGTTCTGCATCACGCCCACGGTCTGAAATCTTTTCATAAATATTCGCCTCACTCTCCTCAAGGCTTATATAAACACACTTTTCGCCCTTTTTAATACCTTCAAACAAGAATTCCAGAGCAAATGTTGTTTTTCCGGTACCATATGTCCCTATAACCGAACATGTACTGTTTTTTATCAGCCCTCCTCCGAGCATCTCATCAAGGCCCTGAATGCCTGTAAGGATTCTTTCCTTTATCATATTACAACCCTTATATTACTGACTTCAAATCCTGATCCGGGTGTGATTCTTGCTGCAAATTTCACCAGGTCATTTTCTTCGAGGTGAGGCATGACTCCGCGAAACTTATCGAAATACATTATTCTCTGCCTTTTTCGCCCGGAACTTTCCTCCCAGCGGAAACTTACCATAGCATCGCAACAGTCCGAGATCTCAACCAGACGCGGACCTGCAAGAATGCCTTCGGAAAGGAGTATATATATTACAGAATCCCAGGTCTTTGACACTCTCTGAAGACCTCTCAAAAAACCTATCAGCTCTTTCCATTCACTGATCCCCGTGCTGTCAGTTGCAATATCAGTTATAGAATCAAGCACAATAAGACTTTTTTGAGAACTTTCGTTCAGCACCTCAGCAAGCTTGGGTATAACTCCTCCTGACCGGGATTTTTTCTGAAAGCGCTCGATTACAGAGGAGTTGCTGTACCACTCAGAAGGAACGGCACTTGATTCAAAGTACATCTCAGACAGGTCGATAAAATTTATACTGTCTTCAATCCCTTCCGTGATGTCCTGCTTAAACGAAAGTTTTATTTCTTCCGTAATTGAGGATGAAAGCCTTGTAAAAGTTGCATAGTATATATTTTGAGGGAGCACAATCCCCGGTCTTTCAGCGCCTTTTCTTTTCATCATCGACAAAAAAAGGACTGAAGAATATACAAATTCACGGTTGCCTGCACCAGGCTCCCCGGCAAGAAGAATTACCGAACCCGGCGGGACTCCCCCGTCCAAAACCGGATCAAGGGATTCAATACCTGTCGGGACTCTCTTTACGTCATCATCCTGCATATGCACGTTTACAATATGAACCACCTGCTCGTAAATATTCCTATCATGCAAAAACAATAAACATACTTTCAGGCAGAATGATGCCTTCGCCGAAACAATTTAACGCAGGCACTTCATATTAAAGCCTGTGTTTTTGCAAAAAACAATATGCAACACAATTCATTAATATATGATTGTTATATATGATTATCCTTAAAGTATTCAACTGTATGCCCAAAATAAGTTTATAAAAATCCTAAAACCGGGACGGTATTTTTCAATGGCATTTTTCAGAAAAAAAAAGAAACAGGAGCAGAATGCTCAGGATATTGACCTTGATGAACTTCAAAACAATAGTTCTGAACAAAAAAACAATTCTCCCGGTGACAGGCAGGCAAAAGAAAGCGATATCAAAGGGATTTCATCAGACCTGAATTCAGGTGTAAGCCATATAAGCCATACAGAAAATCCTGATGCAAAGGATGCAGCAAACGAAGATGCGAAAGGAAATTCTGGTTCTTTTAACAATGACTATAATAGTGCCGGAGAAAAAAACTACGGTGAAAAGGATACCCAGATAAAGACAGAAACGGTTAACACCGAAACAACAAAACCGGAAACACAGGGGGAAAGTGTTTTTTCTGCCGGTGAAAAGGTTCATGAAAAAAACGGGGAAAGAGAAGATATTTCCGATAACACAGTGCAACCAGAGGATTTGAAAAATTCGGCAGAACTTCCTGAAAAAGAACCCGACGACGTGGATAACCCTGAAAAAAACAGTATAAAACCACTTGAAAATGAAAAGAATACAGGTGGACCTGCTGAAAAAGAATCAACTGGTGCCGGTCATAAAAAAGCGAAAAAATCCAGAGCCAGGGACAATGTAAAAACAGATTCCGGTGAAAACAGTGATAAACTTCAAAAAAATCTGTTTTCAGCCTTTTTTACGAGAAATACAGAGCCTGTAAAACTGTATAATTTTCGGAGAGACGGACCTCTTGTCAAAATAACAGTTCCTGAAGGATATTCGCACGTGAAAGACTACTGGATATCAGAAGGAAGGTCATGCGTTCTTATAGCCCAGAACAACGACACTCATCTCAACGAATATTTCCTTTTTGAGCCGTTACTCTCGGAATTTGAATACGAACTTCTGGAAAGGCTGTTCGAGGACATGAGAGATGTTCTCATACTGACGGATGAAGAGACAAAAAAGGACAAAGCTCAAATAATCCTTGAAAAAACGGCAGAACTTCTTAAAGAATACAAAGTGAAACCTGAAGAAAAGTCTCTCTTCATGCTTCAGTATTATCTTAAGAGAAACTTTCTCGGATGGGCAAAACTCGATCCTTTAATAAACGACCCGTATATCGAGGATATATCCTGCGACGGCTCCCTTGTTCCGGTCTTTCTATATCACAGGAAATACCGCAACATAAAAACAAACGTTTTGTTTTCGGAAGAAAACCTGAACTCACTTGCAATTACCCTGGCACAGAGGGCAGGAAAGCATATATCCATCTCCCAGCCCATGCTTGACGCAACGCTTCCCGACGGTTCACGTCTTCAGCTGACTCTGGGAAAGGAAATCACAACCAGAGGGACATCGTTTACAATAAGAAAATTCCGTGAAGACCCGTTCACGCCTGTAGAGCTCATGGAGTACAAAACATTCAGTGCAGAGGAGCTCGTCTACTTCTGGCTTGCAATCGAAAACAACAAAAGCCTTCTTTTTGTCGGTGGAACTGCCAGCGGCAAGACATCTTCCCTAAATGCCGTAGCGCTTTTTATCCCCCCGCTTTCAAAGGTCGTAAGTATTGAGGATACAAGAGAGATTACACTGTACCACGACAACTGGATTGCAAGCGTAACAAGAGAATCGGTTGCCGAGTCCACAGGGTCAAAAATTGACATGTTCGACCTTCTCAAAGCTGCAATGAGGCAGAGACCGGAGTACATCATCGTCGGTGAAGTCCGCGGAGAGGAGGCACAGACTCTTTTCCAGGCTATGAATACAGGGCATACGACATTCTCAACTCTTCATGCAAACAACGTTGACGCATCCATTCACAGGCTTGAAAACGCTCCCCTCAACGTCCCGAGAAACATGGTGCAGGCCCTTGACGTGGTAAGCGTACAGGCACTTGTATACCGCGGACAGGAGAGAGTGAGACGGTCAAGGGAAATTGTGGAGATTGCCGGAATAGACCCGGGAACCGGAAACCTCAGGGTCAACAACGTCTTCGAGTATGACCCTATATCGGATACCCATTCCTACAGCGGCAGGTCAGATGTATACAGAAGCATCATGGAAGTCAGAGGGTGGAGCTCGGCAGAGATGAACCTTGAGATTGAAAACCGCATGAAGGTTTTAAACGCAATGCATGAACAGGGAATAAGAGATTACGTAAACGTAACAAGAGTTATACAGGCGTACTCCATAAACCCCGGGAAGGTCATGTCAGTCATAGATAACCTGAAATCGGTAGTTCCATGATAGCAGACAGGTATATAAAATGGAAAATCAGCAAAAATCCGGGTGCCTATTCTGTACTTCACTATAACCTGACCGCATCACGGATGGGAGTTACGCTACAGCACTATCTTTACTATGCTCTCAGCCTGTCCTTTGTACTCGGGGTGCTTCTTGGATTACTTGGATATTTTATATCTGCAACGTTTATTATTCCAAATTTTTCCATCAGAATATATGACGTTTTCAATATACAGGTCTCTTCATACAGTGAACTGACATTTTTGAGCAGTGTTGCAGGTTTCATTTCATTCCTGGTATGCTTTATTGCAGGGTCTGCAATAGGATATTACACTGCCCTGAAGTATCCTGAAATGCAGAAATCTGCACGTGCAACGAAGATAAATCTCTCAATCCACAATGCGGTCTCATACATGTACGCTATGAGAAGAGGCGGGGCAGAACTTCTTGAAATCTTTGAATCCATATCCGACAACTCAGGAATATACGGTGAGATTGCCCTTGAACTGAGGCTTGTCATAAGAGACACTGAATATTTCGGTCTTGACCTCATCTCTGCGCTCAGAAACCTGACATACACAACCCCCTCCGAAAAATTCAAGGACTTTCTTGAAGACCTCCTGTCGGTATTAAACAGCGGGGGGGACGTATCTTCATACCTTGAAGGCCG